>JAFGRJ010000214.1 GCA_016935235.1 Candidatus Cloacimonadota bacterium | reverse complement strand
GTCTTGCCATGATCTACATGGCCTATCGTACCAATATTAACATGAGGCTTGGTCCTCTGAAATTTTGCCTTGGCCATCTCTCCTCCTTGAATTTTACATCATTCTTAAAAATCATAAATTATGGGGCTCATGACCGGACTTGAACCGGTGACCTCATCCTTACCAAGGATGTGCTCTACCTGCTGAGCTACATGAGCAAATAATCTTTTTATGGAGCGGGGAACGGGGTTCGAACCCGCGACCCTTAGCTTGGAAGGCTAATGCTCTGCCAATTGAGCTACCCCCGCAGATAATACGATGGTGGAGGGGGGAGGATTCGAACCTCCGAAGGCGTCCGCCGACAGATTTACAGTCTGTTCCCTTTGACCGCTCGGGAACCCCTCCATTTTGGTGCCGACAGTAGGAATCGAACCCACAACCGCTCGATTACAAGTCGAGTGCTCTACCGTTGAGCCATGTCGGCATAAAGCGAATTCGGACACCAAAAAAAAACCACTATCTTGTGTCAATTATTTTCACTTTATGCAAAATTTAACGAACTTGTTCCACAGAGTAGTCAAAATTTTTTCTTTGTATTTATATGTCAAACTTTTTTACGGTATTTACAATAAAAATTAAATTGTATCACAAGTTGGGTTAACAAACTCTAAAACTGGGTTTTGCATACTATTTGAGAGATTTCCAGATAGTGCCTTCCTTGGTATCCTGTAATTCAATACCGATGGACCTCAGATCATTCCTTATCTGATCAGCCATTTCCCAGTTTTTCTCTTCCTTAAACTTGTCGCGGTATTTTACCAGTAAGGCTATTAAGTCATTACTGTAGGAATCCCAGTCGGTCTTCAGCTTGATTGCCAGATTCTGGAATAATCCCAGTACCTGCCCCAGCTCTACCAGCATATGCAGATATTCCTCATAAACAGGATTCTGTTGATTATAATACTGACGAGCCTTGCGGGTTATATCAAAGAGGACCGCTATTGACCGGGCAGTATTGAAATCATCGTCCATTGCTGCCAGAAATTCATTCTTGCTTTCCAGCACTTCTTCGGTATAATTTATTCTTTTATCCATTATCCTGAGGTAATCAAGATCTTTTAAGAGCATATACAGAGAATGCAAAGCCTGCTCTGATTCTCCGATCAGATCCAGGTTGTAGTCTATCTGACTGCGATAGTGTTTGGAAAGAAAAAAGATCCTGAGAACCTCGGAATCGAATTTTTTAACAACATCCCTGGCCAAGAAGAAATTATCCAGGCTTTTGGACATTTTCTCACCGCCAATGTTAAGAAAACCACCATGCATCCAGTAACGCACGAAAGGTTTTGCCGAAATCCCTTCCGCTTGAGCCAGCTCATTTTCGTGGTGAGGAAATATCAGATCTACAGCTCCACCATGGATATCGATGGTTTCGCCCAGCAGCTTTCTTGACATCACCACACATTCTGTATGCCAGCCTGGACGACCCTCTCCCCAGGGGCTGGGCCAGCGGGGTTCTCCTTCTTTGGCTTTTTTCCAGAGAGTGAAATCAGCCGGATTCCTCTTCTGAAGATTCTCCTCCACTCTGGCGCCTACCCTGAGTTCTTCCAGTTTCTTGCCAGAGAGCCTACCATAGGAGGTTAAGGAATCAACCGAGAAATAGACATCTCCGTTTACTTCATAGGCAAGACCTTTCTCTGCCAGCTTCTCGATCATATCAAGCATCTCACCGATATATTCAGTTGCCTTGGGATAGTGGTCCGCCTTTTTTACCCCCAGCTGGGATATATCAGCAAAGAAAGCTGCTATGTATTTTTCCGCAATTTCAGGCACCGAGGTCTTTTCTTTTATTGCCTGTTCAATCAGGTGATCATCTATGTCCGTGAGATTCTGGACATAGGTGACTTCATAGTTCCGGTAAGTGAAATAACTTCTTACCACATCAAAAAAAATGAAAGTCCTGGCATTCCCGATATGAAAATAATTATATACGGTAGGTCCGCAAACATAGATTTTCACTTTTCCAGGTTCTAAGGGTATGAATTTCTCCTTTTTTCTGCTCAGGGTATTATATATCCGCATTTATTTCCTCTGTCTCCAGATTCCTGGCGTTTAATATCGTGACCATGCTGTCTCCTGATTTCTTTTCATATTCCAGGTAAAAATTCCATTTCGGATCGATTATCTCCCTGAAGGAATGTTCAATAACAACTCCGCCATTCTTGATGATCAGATCAAGTTCGAAAATCAGATCGATCGTGGCATTGACCAGATTACCATTATAGGGTGGATCAAGAAATATCAGATCGAATTTCTCCGAGCAGGTTTTAAGATAAGCACTGGCTTTTTTCTTGTAGATACGGGAACTGTCCTGGCAGCGTAATTTACTAACATTGAGATTAATGGTCTTCACAGCCTTCTCAGATATATCCACAAAAACAGCTTCTGCTGCTCCCCTGCTCAGTGCTTCCAGACCCAGGGAACCACTTCCGGCGAAAAGATCAAGAACTTTAAGATTTTCACAATTGTAGATAACTGAAAATATCTGCTCCTTCAAATAGTCACTGGTGGGTCTGGTCCTGTCACCCGGCACGGGCAAAAGATTGCTTTTCTTATATTTTCCAGCGATGATTCTCATTTCTTTTTCCTGGGAAATTTGAATTCAAATTCAAGTTGTTGGGCTTTGTATATGAAATTGGGGCAGCCAAGCAGAATTGTCTCAGCTGTTTGTTTGCATTTCCGTTCACATTTGGCACATAACTTGTTGAGCTTCTGTTCTTTTTTTTTCATCAATACTAAATTTCTTTTTTATAGAGCATGATGGCTTTCTGAATCTGGGAAAGCTTGAATTCCTTTAGATCACGATCAGGTCCGAAGGTGCTTTTGAGAAAGGTCTCGAAACCTTTCACATCAAGATCCTTGATATTTTCCAGAATAGCCATGATGGAATTGTTATCCAGATCATCATGATGTAACTCATCTTTTTTTTCTCTTTTTTCCCCTGAGGCAGCTTTCTCCTGAGCAGAGGCAGCTTCGGGCACAGAGCCCTGATCTTCCTCCTCAACCTGTTCTTCGGCAATGTCTTTCTCGGTATCAGGCGGTTCAACATCAGATGCGGATACTTCTGCTTCTTCCTCTGCAGCTTCTGGTTCACCTGTATCAACGGCGGGGTTCATTTCTGAGGCTTGTATCGCCTCATCTTCTTCCTCGATATCGAATCCGGGCTTTTTAATGCTTTCTTCCATTGACTCATCTTCAGTAAGAATGTCCCGGAGTGAACTTACCTCATCAATATCATCCGAGGACCTGGTAAGGTTTATATAGTCCTCATGGGGAAGAATCTTGAAATATTTCTTTTCTGCAGTGGTGAAGATACTGTTAATAAGCTGAGTATAATTACCCTTGAGATTGGAGAAGATATTTTCCGTGAGCTCATCTATCTTCTTTTCGATCTCAAGAGACGAATTCGTTGTACGCAGTTTTTGATAAATAACCAGCGCTTCAACCAACTGGTTCTGAGATTCGTACAGTTGAGCCAGAGTGAGAGTAGGTTTAATATTCTCATTCATTTTTATCTCCTGTGCAAATATCATCTCTGATATTATCAAGGGTTTTCACACCAATTCCCTTGATATTGAGTAAATCGTCAATAGATTTGAACCCTCCCCGATCATTCCTGTAGGTAATAATCCGCTCTGCCTTGGCTGGGCCAATACCCTTCAGAGTTGAGAGAAGTTCAGCAGAGGCAGTATTGATATTTATCTTTTCTGAAAGCTCTGGATCTGTCACCGTCTCCTTCAGACAGGTGGTGTCATTCACTCCGAATGCGATAAAATACCTCTCGATCTTGTTGTAGGTTGCTTTGCCAATCCCTTTGACCAGCAAGAGGTCAGCTTTTCTTGTAAAGCCATGTTCATCTCGGAATTCAAGAATATCACCCGCTCTTTTTTCCCCGATTCCTGGAATTGTGAGAAGTTCTTCCTTGGTAATTATCTGCAGATCATATTGCAGTTGATAGGTTTCCTGGATTTTTTCCAGAGGTGGAAGATCAGCCTGGGTATTTGCTGTCAGCAATGTGAATTTGAGTATGAAACCCAGCAAAGCAAAAAAGGTCAGGAAGATAAGGATTCTCTGCTCTTCAGCAGTAAACAGGTTATCTAATATTCTTTTCATTTCTCAATAAATATCAATTCCAGAAGTGTTTGACCGACTACATAAAGTGATTGCTCCGAGCATTTATCAGGGGTATCCTCTGTTGTATGCCAGTATTCGTAATCGAAATCGATTATATCAACAGCGTTGAATCCTGATTGAATTAGAGGATAATGATCATCATATATTCTTTTTCCTATCCGGGCCTTGAACTGCCTAAATCCCAGATCACGGGCTGTGAACCATATCTCATTGGTAAGGGCGGGAGCATTATGATAGGAAAAATATTCCATATAAAGTTCCAGGTTTTTATCACCTACCATGTCAATGATAATTGCTTTTTCCGGCAGAGCTGAGCTGTAATTTTCAGCATAGTATTGCGAACCCAGGCACCAGGTTTCGTTTTTCCCGTATTCACCCATATCCTCCAGGTCAAAGAAAATTAGATCAACCCCTACTTGCTGAGGCTCATATCTTGCCAGCACAGAAGATATCTCCAGCAGGATCGCAACTCCAGAAGCTGCATCATTGGCTCCAATAATCGGTCGTGAACGTAATGAATCGCTGGCATCTCTGTCCGCCCAGGGTCGTGTATCGTAATGTGCTCCCAGGAGTATCCTGCGACTCATGCGGGGAAAATAGCTGGCAAGGATATTGCACCCCTCGTAAATGACCCCGTCTTTTTCTATTGTAAAATCCTGTTCCCTTACAACCGCATTGTTTTCTTTCAGCTTGTTAATAATATACTGCCGGCAGAGTTCTATCTCTGCCGAATTAGGCGCGCGGGGTCCGATCTCGCATTGATCAAGCAGAAATCGGAATGCTCTCTCCTGATCGAAAACAGGGGTCCTGCTTGTGCAGCACAATAACATGGAAAATAGCAGAATGATTATTATAAAACGCATAAATATCTTGTTGCCCCCGAGTTTTTTAAATCAATTTTGCATATTGGATAATATCAGCTCCTGTATATTTGAGCGTTGAGGATTGCCTCGATTCTGGCTTCAATTTCCGCTAGATGGGCACGGGTTAAGATATCTGTGGTACTTGTATCATACTGCAGAAGCTTATCATGCAGGGTTTTAAGCAGGTAACGCGAGAGAGAAACTGCATCCCGGGGGTATTGCGAATCCCTGGACAGAGCAATGGCTTCCAGATGATCCAGATAAATTTTCTGCAGATTCCGGCGGAAGCTATTGATATTTCTCTTTTCCTGGAGTTCTTTCCAGATTGCCTGGTCGATTACAGTCATCATATCGGCAACAGTGAATGCTTCACTGGTGCTGCTGTATTTAAGGGCATTATCACTTAATCTGTGGAGGACCAGCGGATCGTATAAATGAGCAAAGATGATTCTGTGTATATCAGATATCTTCTTGTGAACCGGATAATCCAGTTGTTCTGCATTCCATATTTCATCACTGAAAGTCTCCATTTTTTCCAGAACGAGCTTGTTAAGAAGTTCTGGATCGAAATCAAAGGCGTTTTCACTGAGAATTCTATCGATGATTAGATTTATAGCTCTATATTGTTCTGAGGATGGAACCGGCTGAAAAGGTAACCGCGCTGAGTTATCGCCAATATGATCACGATGAGTATATAATCCTCCTATATATTTACTTACATTATGTGCAGCCAGGCGGTATTCGGAAAGTCCCTGGTTGAAAACATACAGCAGCCGTTTATAGGATTTCCCCTTTTTCTCAAACTTAAGAGTTAAATTATCCCAGATGTTTTTGGCAAGCTCGATCCTGCTTTCGTAGAATTGCAGCGGGTCTTTACCCAGGTCAAACATTGAACAGAGGGGGTCGACACCACGGGTGGAAAGACCAAAAGCATCTTCATCAGTGCCATAATCCAGGTAGGGTTCTGTTCCCTTTGCTGCCATTCGTTCTAATTCTGCAACTTCTTCATCGGGATCCAGAGGGGTGTAACCGTAAGCAATCATCCAGGTATCCCAGGGTCCCAGCCTAGTCTGGAAGAAAGTCGGTCTCTTTTCATCCAGTTGTAACAGGTTAACCGGAGTATAGTCCATTACGGAACCACAGATGCCGTTTTCGGTAGTAAAAGATGGATTTGCCAGTTGAGAGGAATCGAAAATTGTACTGGCTTTAAAATTATGACGAAGCCCCAGAGTATGTCCCACTTCATGTACAACCAGGCTGATCAGACCCTCTTCGACATAATTCTGTAACTTCTCATCAGAATTGAAGTATCCCGTGGAACTCAGGATGTTATAACCTAATGCTGCTTGCTGTGCCAGTCCGGAAGAAAAATTGTCATGGTAATAGGAACCGGGGAGAAAAGAATCATCTTTCCAGATGGCAGCCTGCCTTTCAGTGTTCCAGGCAGTAGGATTAATAATATCCTCGTATTCTGTGAAGAAGTATCGGATGAAATCAACACTGATTCTGATATCGGCATCGTAGATTTCTCCTGTGTAGGGATTAGCATGAGAAGGTCCTACTGCATAACCGCCTCCGGGCTGGATAATCCAGCGGACAGTATTGTATCTGGAATCAGCTGGATCCCACTCGGCATCTTCAGGCATTTCCCGCACAACTATGGCGTCTCTCAGACCGATTTCCTCAAATGCCTTGTTCCATAACAGGATCCCCTTTTTTACAGCCGGGACATATTCTGGTGGGATAGTGTTTTCCAGCCAGAACACGATGGGATTTTTTACTTTCGACACAGCCTTTTTAGGATTCTCTTTTTCCAGATGCCAGCGGTTGATATAGCGGATATAAGGTGTTTCACTTAACAGGTTGCTGTAATCCTGATATATGGTTGTAAAATAACCAATACGGTCATCTGCCCTGCGCGGCTTAAAATCAGAAGCAGGCAGAGTGGAGAGACTGTAATGATAACGATGGTACATGCTCCGCGAATCAGGTAGAGTGAATATTTCGTTCCAGTTCCCAGATTTGTAATGCAGCATTACTTCCACTTCTGTGTTCAGGGGAAATGATTTGAGTGAAGAAATGAAGCTGTTCTTTGCATCGTAGGAATACTTTGTCTCCCAGCTTTCGGTAATTTTCTCGACATTGGGTATGTCACTGAGAAAAATATCCTCTGCCTTTATCAGGATGGCACCAGTTTCAGGATGAGGTTTGCCCACAATTTCAGCTGATGTAATCAGGGACGTACTGATGCACTTCTCCAGGGCATGTTGCATAGCAGGTTCTTCAGCCCTGAATTTGAAGTTCTTCATGATAAAGTGTACATCACGATTAACCTTTTGCAGTGAAAAAGGCCAGCTCCACATCATGGCAGAAGCGTCAAAATAATAGGCGTCCCCTGTCTGGCGTGTGACTGTAAGCAGAAATTCTTCCTGGAAATGCTCTGGTTTAAGCTCCAGGAAAATTTTACCATCTTCTTCATTCTGATAAAGATTGAAAAGTCCTTCAACCAAGGTCATATCCTTGATCAACTCAATGAAATCCTGATTGGAGATAAGGCTGTCTTTCCTGGCTTCATGGACTGCTTTCAATATTTCTTCGGAAGATAGATTTTCCAGTTCAGTTTCCTTGTTTTCCGGGCTGGATGCCAGTATCAATATACTGCAGTAGCAAATTAATAAAATCAAAATGGTTTTTTTCATTATTCCCTCTTCAGAGATACTATTTTTTAAAAACAAAATTTCAGGTTATTTGTAAACTGGCAAATTATTTATTCAGGAATTTCCAGTAAATGTTATTCAGAAGCGCAGGGGAGAATGAACATTGCGAAAATCGCACGAAAATTTGCTGCCTGATGTTAAAACCCAGCACTCAAATTGGTTTTCCTGCATTCTTTTCAGAAGATACAGTCTGCCTTTCCCGTAGACTTCCACATCTTTTTCCTCTAATATCTGTACGCAAATACCGTCATCGATGCCAAAACCAAATCCGGATTTGGAGGAAATCATCTTATTTATTAATTCGGTGAACCTCTTCTTTTCGGAAAAATGTGGTTTCAGTGCTGCATTTGGCAAGAATCCCAGGCGAATACTAAGGATAGCTCCTGCAGAAACGCCAGCAAAGGGGATCCCTGAGCGATATCTGCTTTCAATAAGGGATGAGATCTCATTCTCGGTATATATCTTGATATAACGGTAGGTGTAGCCACCGGTCATCAGAATACCGGAGGCATGTTCTATGTTCTCCATATCCCTGTTGCTGAGAGTACATTCTTCACCTTTTGGGAAAACAGGCCATACTTGCCTTATATCCATCTGATGTAATAGGTCCCGGTATCTTGTAAAGGATTCCTTCCAATTGCGCTCCCCCTGCATTAATAATGCTATTTCAGCAGAACTGCCCCCTGCTGCCAGAATAAATTGTCGGCAGGTTGACCGAAAATTATCACAACAATCACCGAACAGATACAGCTTTCTCAATCCTAATCTCTCTCAGAATAAATGCATCGGGTTAAAGTCATGATTTTGGGGATGGTTCATTATTTAATATCAGATTTGGATTATCCGGATCGTTGTTATTAACAATAAAATCTGCCTTACTGAGAGGATCTGCCTCATGGAGGTAGATTATTTGACCGTTAATATAACGCATTTCGTATTTCTTCCTGATCTGTGTGCTGGAACCAGACAGCTTTTGATCGCGTTTGAGAGCCCTTTCTAAAACCACTGTAAAATCAACTTCCAGGAAAATTTTCAAGTCCCAGAAGGGAATCAATTCCCTTCGTAAAAGAAAGACCCCCTCAAAAATCAATATTGCCTCTTTACCAGGTATCCGGGACTTGCAGTAATGAGCTCTGTCTTTTCTGAAATCATAAATGGTAGTATAAATATTCTCTCTCGCATAATTTTTCCAAGGAAGCAGGAGCTTATTGATTATCTCTTTATAGTTAAAAGAATCATAATAATATCCTGCCGGTGATAATTCTCCTTTACGGTAACGTGTATCCCGGGGCAGGTGAAAACCGTCTATGGAAGCGCACAGGACAGGACGATGTTGTCTTACCCGATCAGCCAGGCTGTCTGCCAGAGTTGTCTTGCCGGATGCATCAAAACCATCAATGCCTACAATTTGAGGTTTGTCCGCAGGCAGATCAAGTATCCTTGAAGCCAGCAGGTCCAACAGAATATCTTTTTTCAATGAAACCTCTGCAGATTATGAGGAATCCCCAAATCTGATACTGGTTAATTCAGAAAATTCACCAGGTAAAAGTAAATCTGAAGGAAGCAGCCCACTATGTATCATGATAGTGGAAACACCTGGGATCTCTGCCATAAATACCTTTTCCGGCAGCGTAAGCACGTGATCTGCATCCGAAACACTGATCGGTCTGAGGACATTCCCTGCATTCAGGAGGCAGATTTTCCCTGTTTCTGAATAAGCTGAAAGTCAACTCACCACGATTGACAGCGATGATCTCTTCCAGAGTTCCATCGCTATGAATATTCATTGCATCTTCTGGTCTTATGGTGGCACAGGGGGTGACACTGCCGTCGCAAAGAATCGCTATGGTCGCAGAACAATATTGTTTATTGACGCAGTTCATGGGATATGCAGTCATTTTCCATTGCTTTGCATATCTCTTGTAGACCTGCTCAACAGAAGACCTGGAAGGGATAAACTGATCCAGGACTGATGAATCAAGATCCGGTCTAAGATAGGTGTGATATATATTCAAAGATGTGCGGATCCCGAGTTCCTCTGCGAAATAATCTATCGTGGCTATCATATCTCCGGCACTCTGTAAACCGGTAAAAGTCACGGAATTCAGAACCTTTTCGGGAGGATATCCACAGGCGATCAATTCTCTAACAGCGTTTATTATCTCGTCAAGATCACTGTCAGGTCGTTGGGGGTGCAGAATTCGATAGGTTTTTTTATCAATGGAGGATATATGAAAAGCAATCATGCCATTTCTGGCCAGTTTCGCTACTTTTTTCCTGATCTCTTGGCTGCGCAGGGGTAATCCACCCGTCCAGACATTATTGCGTATCCCGAGCTGGATACAGGTTTCCATATGCTCAAATACGGAATCCCGCAGCAGAGGTTCACCACCTAACCATTCCACTGTACTTATTCCAAGGCGCCCGGCAGTTGTTATTATATTGTGAATATCATCATCAGAAAGAGTGTTCTTTGATTGGGGAAGCGCATTCATATAACAGTAGAGGCAACCCTGATAGCAAAAATCCCCTATCTCCAGCTGCAGAGAATAGAAATTCCCGCAATTATATGCTTCGTTGAGCCTTTTATAATCAATCAGTTCATCCATCATGCCATGTCAGAAATCCAGCAATTTGCCTTTTACTGTCCCGTATTACGTTTATCTCAGTCTGAGGCTTAATTGAGGTTCACTCAGTATCCTATAATATACCAGATTGCTGCCAAAGACAAGAACGGTTACCATGATGACCAGAACAATAAGCAGAATGAATTCCACCTTGGTTATGCCACTTATCCTGTTGAAACCGATTATAAGCCAGAAGATACCCAGTAAGTGAATAGCCAGAAAAATCAAAAAAACATGGGATAGAATTATACTCTGATTGATTTCGGGATAAAACCTGGCAACAAGACTTTGTATCAACAGGTTAAAAAGTAGTAATATTATGGGCGCTATTATATATTTCATAAGAAAACCCTCTGGATAAAATCCTTATTTTAATACTCACTTCCATTTTTTTCTTGTCAATAATGACATTACCAGATCTAATTCTATTCATAATTTAATAAGATAATTATTATATAAGAAATTTTTATTTGAAAATAATTATCTTTTCCACATCGCGTAAGCTGCCACTTGTTTCCAGTCCACATAGATAGATACCGGCAGGCAGATTTTTATCCTGCCTTTCACCAACCCGCCAGACAGCATAATATGATGAACTGATTCCCGAGATTTCCGGGTATATTCTTTTTAGCAGCTGCCCCTTGATGTTATAGATTTTCAGGACAGTATCCTGGAAATTGTCGGTATGGAATAATATGGATATCTCCTCATCTTGGCGGCTGCAGGAAAGCTGGCATGGATTGGGGAAGCACCTGTAAATACAAGGTTTGAGGCTATCTAAGTTAGGATTATCAGTCTGTGTGTAGTAAAAAAAGGGGAACATAATTCTATGAGGTCCACCATAGGCTCCCATGTCATTTCTTATCGTACCCAGCGAGGGATATTCTGCCCATCCCGGATTTCCGCTGTACTCCGGATCATTGTACTCAAGGGCAGGATCTCCTCCGTCAATGCATGGTGAATCGGGAGAAAGGATATAATTGAAATCCTCAAAAAGTGGATTATCAGATATGTTTCCCATTCCTGTCCATTCTGTCTCGATATCCGAATAGGATAATTCACAGTTAGCATCACCCAGCACCAGAATCTGAACATTATCGGCAAAACCAGTGTTGAAGTATAGAATATTATTACTTCCACTCATTTCTGTATCCCAGAGCACCATACCACCGCTGCTGCCGGATGAGGTATTGTCAACAATCGTATTATTTATGAGGATTGTCGTCTCCCCGGCGTAACTCCAGATGGCACCTCCCTGATAGTCTTCCCCGGATTGATTATTACAGATGACATTGTTTTCAAGAACTCCAGTGGCATAGTTCAGTACAATACCTCCGCCATAACCGGCACTGCTGTTGTTCATTATCACATTATTCCTGATCAGAGGATTGCCATCGCCTGCACGCAGGCCACCTCCTCCGGTGCTGATAACATCACTTTCGTCTGTCACATGATTATCTCTGATAATATTGAATCTGACCTGGGGAGAGGAAAATTCAGTTATTATCCCACCTCCTTCCCTGTAATAATTAAAATTATGGGGATCTAGCCAGCGTGTTCCACTTCCTCCTGTAATAGTAAATCCAGCCAGCATTGCTGTTGCATCCTCCCCTGAGACAATATATACACAACTGGCTGAATCAGCATCCACAGGCTCAGAACCGTTGATGATTGTATTGAGAATATGATTCACATCGCTATCGATAATGTAGTAACTGGCAACCGTGATATTCTTTCCCCTGAAATTGATATTTTCGAAATATTCTCCATCTGCCACCAGTACCGTATCCCTGTCAATTGCGGCATCTATACCAGCCTGGATAAAAGCGAAATCTTCTGGAACCAGAATCACGGGCTCAAGCGCAAGATCAATCAACTCAACGGAATCCTCGTAGAAATTGGGAACTGCCAGGAGATTTATGTCCCTTCGAATAAAAATGTCTGCCGGACCGTTATGACCTGAAGACACAATCTCCGGAGGTCCCTGTAAACCGGGTCCGTAACGAATAACTGCGTTGCTTCCCCAGGAGGATATGTAGATATTTCCCCGGCTGTCACGGGAAGCACCATCAAGCCCCTGAAATGCCGGATACATTATAGTATTTACATTACCGGTAGTGAGATCAAAGGATTTTATAACCGCTGCTTGATCCCAGGCACATACCAGCATGCGGTTGTAATCCTGATCCAGGAGAAGACCGTTAGGCATAGCTGTGCCAAAATCAGCAAACATCTGGTAAGTATGGTCTTCCAGAAATATCCGGTAGACCTTATGATCATAATAATCAGAAACGTAGATGTGTCCGTTATTGTCACAATCTATATCGTTCAGAAAAACTGCTTCTGAAATCTCAATAACCTCAAGAGTACTGCCCGTTGCCAGATCTACCACTGACACTCCGGCAGCACTGGCAGCATATAACCTGCTTCCCACAATCTTCAGTCCCCTAACTGAGGTCTGATCTGTATTGAAATAGGTTTCTTCACCATCTTCAGTTAAAGCTACTATTTCCCCCGTTGCATTGTTGGAAACAAGATATCGTTGTTGCTGTACATCATATTCAACACTTTCCGGCTGGTTGAAAAGTTCCTGTCCCTCCAGTTGCAGGCAGCATAAAGTAATATGTATCATTATGATTAACACGTTTCTCACTGTAAAACTCCTTTCAGGATGATAATTAATTATGAGCATTTATTATGCCAGAAAAACCAATTTATCTTGAGCAGAATCCTGAATCCGGGCAGGCAGGAAATGAAATTGAAAACCTTAATATGCCAATAGATACAGCATTATCCTTTTTGTGGATCCTTACTTGATACCGGGGATTTTCTTCATGATCTTCCCTCGCTACCATAATGCCCGGAATTGTCTCAATATTGATGATTGAAGGCAGAAATTATTGTTTACCTACTTTTCGGATTGTAATTGAATAGTTTTTAAAAGATTGATAAAAATGTTTGACTAATTTTATAAATCACATATTTTTTTGTATTGTAAATATGTACTTAGTTATATCTTCCCAAAAGGGTTACTGAAAAAGTATATTTTTTAAAAAATATTCTGGTTTTAATAAAGGGGGGATTATGAGAAAAAAATCGTTGTTTTTTATTTTATGTTCCATCATCCTAATTACCTTCTCCACTCTGATCGCTGGGATAGAAGGTAAAGAGGGTTTCCTGAGTACACATCTCAGTGGTATCCAGATGATGGGTGGTGACGAGGCAAGCCAGTTTAAAACCTGGGGCGGATTCGGTCTTGGTTACTATCTGAACAGGAGATTGGGTATTGAATTAACCGGTGCTGCAGGTTGGGTGCGACCGGGGCAGGATGAAGAGGAAACCAGTTACCGGACTTATCTGTATCCTGTCACATTATCCATGCGATACAATATCAAACCAGATGCAAAATTGATGCCTTATGCTGCTGGTGGTTTCGGAATACTGTACTGGGGAATAAGAGATGTTACCGATGAAGATCAGGACCTGTTACCCTTCAATCCGGAAGGGCACTATGTGGGAAATTCCTTCAACAGGGATATTTTCGTGTTCTTGGGAGGAGGTTTCCAGTACTTTCTTACTTCAATTATCAGTATCGATGTTTCAGCACGATATAATTATCTAACTGAACATGAGTATGATATGTCTGGTTATGGTGACGAACATTCTGCAGTCATTGAAGGCAGGTTGGGGATCAATTTCGCGCTTAGATGTGATATCGATAAAGATGGTGATGGCATATATGATAAGGATGATCTTGATCCAGATAATCCTGAGGATTTTGATGGTTTTGAGGACCTGGATGGTGCGCCCGATTATGATAATGACAACGATGGGGTCTATGATGTTGAAGACGGAGCGCCTAATGACCCTGAAGATATAGATGGCTACCAGGATGCTGATGGTGTTCCCGATCCTGATAATGACAATGATGGCATCCTGGATGTGGACGATCTGGCTCCCAGAAACCCCGAAGATTTCGACGGTTATAAGGACGAAGACGGAGCTCCCGATTTCGATAATGACGGGGATGGTATCCTTGATGTAAATGATAAGTGCCCGAATCAGCCGGAAACTTTCAACGAATACATGGATGATGATGGTTGCCCCGATAAGAAACCTGAGGTTGTCTTCGAGGAAAAAGCACCCATAATTCTTGAAGGTGTTAATTTTGCCACCAGCAGCGCTGACCTCACTGAAGAAGCCAAAATTGAACTTGAAAAGGTTGTCACTACCCTTGTTGATTATCCTGAGATCAAACTGGATATTCACGGGTATACCGACGATCGCGGTGATCGGGATTATAACATCAGCCTTTCCCAGCAAAGAGCAGAATCTGTAATGAATTATCTGGTCAGCAGGGGCATTGATCCAGCTCGTATGACCGCTAAGGGATTCGGACCCGATAATCCGATCGATACCAATGATACCAAGGAAGGCAGAGCAAAGAACAGAAGAATTGAATTCATCAGGGCGGATTAAATAGCAACAAGTTACAAGCCCGGGCAGCACAGCTGTCCGGGCTTGTTTTTTAATTGACAGGTATTATTATAAACAACCTTCTTAGATTTAATTCTGATGAGGGAGTTGTTCAGTGGAAAATAACGAACTGGTACATCATTTTTTCCTGCAACCTTTTTTTATCGGTCTTTACATAGGATTTTTCGTTGTGGTAATCCTTTTTTTCAAATCACTTGCGGACCGGAGAAAACTGTATCGAGAAATAAAAAATCTCAGAAAACATCTCCAGACCAAACTTGATATTGAGGCTGAAGCTCATGAAAAAAAGAAATCTGACCTGGAAGATTTAAAAGAAATAAACGCAAACCTCAGAATAACTGTACAGAATATGGTTACTAAACCAGGTCGCAGGGAATTGAGACAATTGTATATCTATCAGCAAGCTCTTGAGTTAATGACGGAACGTGCCCCTGGTTTTGCTCAGGCATGGCAGGCAGCACTCAAAGAAAGCGAGTTGAATTACCAGCAGGCTGAAAAAGGGCTGAAACCTTTTTTAAGAAAATTGATTTCCCCGTCCCGGATATTTGAGATTCCAGAGAGAAAGGAGTAAAAAAACTACTTCTTATTGATGAAAGCAGCAGAGATTGGATAAGAGGTTTTATGGGGCATGAAGATAGATCAAATTTGTATTTTGTACATGGAATAGACAGACATTCGGGAAAAAAATTAATCACCCTTGTTGGCACAGGGCTTTATGCCATATTCGAAATATAAACCACTTCCGGTAGTTATGCCCACTGTATCGCATTGAAAAAAATGATATTAAATCAGAAATTTCCCCCCCTTTTAGATTATTGAAAGATCTCAGTCAGCTTATGTGAGAAGCCACATATTCGGTGAGTTTCCCCAGGCAGTTCACGTAACTGCCATATTCATTATCATACCATCCCATAATTTTAGCGTGGGTGACAGGAATATTGATATCCTGTGGATTTTTGATGCCAACTGCCGATAACATTTCGGAGGAAACTTTCAGGAAACCCGTCCTGGTATGAGTAGCATTACCCTCTATAACTATAGCGGCGGGGAAACCAAGTAAGTCAGCAGATACATTTTGCCTGTCGGTATAATAGAGCAACCCTTTTTGCGAGCCTTCTGCCACCATTCTATAGATATTGTTGATATAGTCAGCATTGATGATCGGCATCCCGTTCTCATTGACCCTGGAGTGAAAAGTTATGTTCAGGGAAATCAGGGATACTGTATTAGTGGGAATTCTGATCGAATCAGCCATGAACCCAAAGTTGATTATTTCCGGTAGAACCTTTTCCAGTGTCTTGGCTGCACCTGTTGTGGAAAGAATTATATTGTTCAGTACCGACCTGTTTTTTCTGAGATCTCCTGTTCCGGTGGAGGGAACTGAATCCAGGACACTCTGAGTATTGGTGGCAGCATGAACGGTTGACATGGAGGCGGTGAGTATATGGTTTGTTTCCCTGTCTTCCAGCAGGGGATTTATCATATGAGCCAGTCCCGTGGTCGTGCAGCTGGCTGCAGATATCACATCGTGCTGGAGCGGATTGTATTTCAGGTGATTGATCCCGTAGATCAAGGTGGGATAGCGTTTGAGATCAGCATGAGCCTTGTTTTTAATTTTGAAGGGGGCACTCACTATCACTTTTTGAGTGCCTGCCGTCAGGTGACCGAGGACAGCCCCCTTGGGATCACTATCCGGAATGGTCGGATCAAGAAATTTTCCGGTACAATCTACGACAAGGCGCACCCCTTCATCCTTCCATTTGATATCCCGGGGATTTCGGTCTTTATTCAAAATTTTCACGGGGAACCCATCGATTAAGATGATACCTTTTTCCCCGTCTCGAATCTCAATCTGGCATACTTTTCCCGTGTATCCGTAAAGAAAATGGTCCAGGGTACCATAGGTCGAGTCAGAAGTCATTGTCTGTACCAGATGATCCAGACTTTTGCCCACTTCTCTGCCGACATTAACAACCAATCCATCAAATTTCCTGGAGAGAAGATGATACCAGAGACTTAATTTGCCAATACGTCCCAAACCGTTGATTCCCAACAATTTTTTTTCATTGATACTGGTTTCCACGGTCGTCTCCTTCTTATATTTGATTCATTATAATTCCTGGATAATTACCGGATAATTCCCCCGATAAATGATCCCGTTATTTCCATCGATGGCAATGGGATCAAATACTTGGAATGCATTCCCGTTGATCAGGCACTTCTTTTCTTTCTCGTAAACAACCATATTGTCGCAATTTACAATGCAGATCTTTCCCAGGGTAGCTGCTGTTACTGCTGCATGAGATGTGGCACCTCCTTTTCCGGTCAGCAAACCTTCACATGCAAAAATAATCTCAATATCGTCCGGAACCGTATCGGGCCTGACAAGGATTGCATTTTGCTCAGGGTTCTTTATTTTCAGATTCTTGAAATCTTCATGATCAAATATCACTAATCCGTTCAATACATCATTTCCTATGCCTATCCCGCATCCTACCCTTACCATCTCACTAGCAGAACTGGCAAAGATCTTCACCTTATTGCTCCTGATAATTTCCAGGTCTCTGGTCTGCAGAATGTATAGGTCACCGGGTTCGGAGGTTTCAAAAGTAAACTCTATTTCCTGGGATCCAAATCCATGGATTTCAATCAGTTCCTGTGAAATTTCCTTCAGCTTGTTGTAAATCTTCGGGAAAGCGGACTCTAATGAGAAGGGGCTGCTGTGATAATATTTCTGACGTTGATTTTCGCTTATCGGCAGAGTGTTTACCAAACCTGCCACGATATCTTCACCCTGACTGAGAAAAGAGAAGTCCCCGGCAATATTTATGCCAGATACATTATCCTGGACATCGTTGGTAAATAGCACTCCTGAACCCGATTCTTTATGAATATTCCCCAGAACCATTTTCTGTACTATGACTGCTGTACCCCATTCGTGGGCGACATGCATGTGTTCCCTGTAATTCTTTGCTCTGGAAGTGTTCCAGGAGTCAAAAACGGAAATTATCGCTTTCTTGATCTGCTGGAAAAGATCTTCTTCAAAGTGAATCTCATTATCTATCAGAAGTTGCTTATAGGAATAAGCTATTTCTCTCATTATCCTGGGTGAAAAATCGATCTTCTTTGTGATATTGTATTTTTCTTTATAATCAATGATTATCTGATCAAAATCATTTCTTTCCAGACCGTATGCCATACCCCAGGTCTGCAGCAAACGGCGGTAACAATCCCAGGACGTCCAGCCAAAATTCTGCTGTTTGCTGAGGGCTTCTGTAATATCATCATTCAGTCCCACGTTCAGAAATGTATTCATAATCCCGGGCATGGATATGGTGGAGCCAGAACGAACACTTAATAACAGGGGTTTCTGGGGATCTCCATATTTCAGGCTGGAGATCCTTTCCAGTTCGGAAATGTGGAATTTCACCAGGTTGTCTATTTCATTGTTCAGCGATGGCAGTTTTTTCAGAGAATTTAAGACGTGAAATATTTCCGTGGTCAGGGCAAAACCAGGAGGAACCGGGTAGTTCCATAAATACAGTTTCTTCAGGTAAAAGGCTTTTGACCCCAGAAATATCTGATTGTCCATAGTGGGTGTTTCTGCATACAGGGGGCTGATGATGCGATCCGGATCGTAATTCATTATGCTCTGGATCTCATCCTTGGAAAGGTCACTGATCATGTTTCTCAGATTATTCAGTATCTTCCCGACAAAATTATCAAAGGTCTGCACCAGAAAAGCTGAAGATAAAAGTTGACGATAGAAGATCTCTGATTTCTGGACGATTACCTTCTTTTTCACATTAGGATCAATTTCTTTGTCACTGCCGGTATATTGCGGTATAATTATATTCAACAGATTGTCATAGGGTCGAAGAAAGTACTTGTTGATGATCTCCTTGATGCTGGTTTCCATGAACTGAAAAATGTTGATATATTGTTTTATATTGAAACCACCCGATGTCAGGCTATACTGGAACATTTCCAGATTGGAATCGAACCCCTGATCGTAGATACCATCCAGGCTCAGCCCCTCTCGAAGCAATTGAATAATCAGATATATGTTTTTCAGGGTTCTTGCCGTAAAATAGTCTATATTGATTTCCGATATTATTCTGCTGACGATAACAGATGCTACCCGTTCCAACCGGAAGGTTATACCTAATGCTTCGAATTTCATTTCATGGTATTCTCCATACATGGATGGTATGCCAACAGCGATATGTCTCTTATGGTAAATATTTTCCCAACCCTTGCTTTCAGCAGGATCGAATATTATCTGATTTAATTTCACCATGATCGAGTATATTGATTTCAGCGCATTGATATCCTCTTTTTTTTCCAGGCATGATTCCAGCTGATCGATATCTCCCCTGGCGATGAAATTATAGCGGTGCAGGATCCTGATTATGTTGTTCGTCTCGAAAGAATATTTTTCCTTCAATAACTGGTACAATTCTATGATGAGTTGAACTCTCTTGATGTCATTCTCATTTTCATGATTGATATCAGATAGCATTTCCTTGATGCTTTTTATATCTTTGAGCAATAATTTCTCCAGCTCACATTGACTGGATACGCAGAGTTTATTAATAACCTCGTGTACTCCTTGTACCCACGAGCCATCTAGTTTTATGGTGTCTATCACATTTTGGGGAATATTCCCCTTCAATCTATCCAAATTCAGATCATACCAGAATTGAATGATCTTAAAAGTGATCTGGATGTGAGAGTTGTTACCCTCAGTATGGACCTGTTTACGCAGGAAATGTATTAATTTGTCATTCCTTTGAGAAATTTCATCTATCCGGGTGGTAACGTCCCTTAAGACGCCTTCCGCTCCGATCTCGTTGAAATACACCGGGAAAATACGGGCAAGCTGTTTGATACGCTTGTAGATGGGGGAGATCTTCGAATTCAGCAGACGGGTGACATCCTTTTGAAACAGGTCGGTATCGAAGATGAAGATCCCACCCACATAAAGATTGATTATCAGGGCCGAGAGCAGTCGCTGCATTGTCTCCGGATCATATTCGATGATCTCCAGCCAGACCCTGATATTTTTAACGTGATTCGGATTGACTTTAAGCTCCCACCTTTCTGTTAGATAGCTTATACCAGGAGAAATGAAACCAAACCTGATGATCTGATCCTCAAAATGATGAATCAGGTTCTCATTCTTCGTGTTGATGATCTCCTTGCCCAGGGTCAGAATGGATTCCAGAATCAGATCAATATGACTGTGCTGGAAATCTGTGAAAAGGGAAAAAAGTTCGGTAATGGACTGGATACTCTGTTCTTCGTCAAGTTCATTGCTTATCCTTTTTATTACCCGATTAAGATCGATAAGAAGATAATTGCGATGATAAGCCATTCCCGGCAGGTGAAAAAGGTAGAAAATATAGCAGAATTTATCAGTTGCCTTCTTGAATACATCGATCATTTTACGGAAAGCATCTATGATATCCGAAAATGTAAATACGCTTTTACAGAGCTGAGCCCAGGAATCTGCATCATTTAGACGTTTGTGGTAATCCTGGAAAAAGTTCTTACCCAATGAGTTAACATCTTCAGTATAATCCCTGGACATCTTCTTTTTATTGTCATGATACCATTTTTCGATGTTCGTCGTACTTTCCCAGAAGCTGATATTTTTCTGCAGCAATTTGCGCATGAATTTCATGACATGTGGCTCTAATTCCTGATCTGAAGCGGCTGGAGCGAGACTTTTGATAAAATGTCCAATATTACTCAGGTAATTAAAATTATTGGTGGCAAAATTATCATCCAGGATATTTATATACTCAAGGGTTAACGGCTTATAATCATTAATTATCTCATAGTTCTTGCTGAAAAAGTCGAGGCAGGTGAATACCAGCTGATTGGATAAATCGTCCGGTAATTCCTCCTGCAGCAGCCTATCAAAGATTTCCAGGACAATCCTCACTACTTTTTCTGGTTCTTCCGTATCCTTATATACCCAGAAATCGCTTATTAAGATGTTATTGAGCAGTTCGATCACCTCTTTCCGGTTGGAATAAGGATGATGTAATTCCTTGAGGAACTCCTCGGTTCTTTTATGAATCCCCCAGAAATTCTCAGAAAGTGATAAAAACCAGAGATGATTTTCCGGAATAATGACTTCCAGGTCTCTTGTCTGAGCCAGGTTATCTTCTAACGCTTTAGAACTGATGATTTTTTTCATAATTGCGCGATATATTTTATCAGTTCGATCATTCTTGCTGAATAACCACTTTCATTGTCGTACCATGCTATCAGCTGGATCAGATCGTTAATCAAAACCCGAGTGGACAGGGAATCAAAAATTGCTGAATGATAATTATTGGTTACATCGCTGCTTACAATAGGATCGGCACAGTATTCCAGGTAATTACTTAATTGATTGCCGGCATACATCTTAAAAGTGTCATTTATCTCCTTCACAGAAACACCTTTAGATAACTGAGCGGTCAGTTCGATAAAAGAGCAGTCAGCTACCGGTACCCTGGTTGCAAATCCGGCAAAGATTCCCCGCATTTCTGGTAAAATCAGCGGGATGCTGTTTATGGCAGTGGAAGTTGTGGGTATGATATTGCTCATTGCCGACCGAGCACGCCGGAAATCCTGATGATAACCATCCTGTAAATTCTGATTGTTGGTAAAGGGATGGATGGTATTCATGAATGCCCTCAGGACGCCGAATCCCTCTATCAGGACCTTGAGCACGATGGCAACACAATTGGCGGTACAGGAGGAATTGGATATGATGCGGTCCGATGGTAAAAGCTCACCATGATTAACTCCCATGACAACGGTTCTGTCTATGGATTCATCATCGGACGGACAACTCAGTATTACTTTTTTCACACCTTCCTGGAGATGTTCCCTCATTTTTTGCCGGGTTTTGAACTGCCCGCTCGATTCCACCACGATCTCTGCTTTGTTTTTCTGCCAGGGAATCATCGCAGGTTGAGGATAATGAGTAATCAGGATTCTATTTCCATTTATTATGATGTAATTTTTTTCAGTTCTGATATCAGCGAGGAATTTGCCATGTATGCTGTCATATTTTATCAGATGAACCATCAGATCAACCGACATCTTGTCATTAACATGGGCAACTTCAATATCAGGATCACTTATGGCAAGCCGGAAAACCAGCTTGCCAATCCTGCCAAAACCATTGATTCCTATTCTGATGGACATCTCAGCACTCTTTTTTCTCTTGTATATCTAGCAGGAAGAGGGTTCTCCATGAAATTCTAATGATTGATTGCTGTCGAAAGGATCATTCAGGTTATAATGGGATGATACAATATGCTACGACGATAACCTTTCATATTACCCCAAGCCTGACATATTGTTATTTTCCTTCTTATAATATGCAATCTTTCCTTAAATTGCGAAACACCCTCTTTTTGCTTGATTATTAACATGGCGATCTGCATCAATCACCATTTTTTATTCGATAAGATAGCTGTAAAATAAAAGTGTCAAGGAAAAAGATGCTCAGACAGTGAAGCTTCAGAAAGTACTTTAACTCCCCTTTATAATTTTTACCCGTATCGGTTGCCGCTAATCAATTAATTGCTGAGGCAGTTATTAATAAAGTGTTGCTATAAAAACTGATTATGGTATTTTAATGATAATGACTCTGCTCATCAAATCATCAAGTGTGCTGTTTGCTTTTGCGATCATCATGCTTGCTGAATTTACCTTTTGCCTTCGTTTCTCCCAGCAGGGACTGCAGGATTCCGAACAGGTCATCTAAACTCCTGGCGTCGTGCAGTCGTTTGCGGTTCTGCGGTGGTGTCATGGCAGTGGCGATACAAGCCAGAACCTGCACATGTACATCATTCACCCCATCAGGAGTCATCAGAAAGAACACATCCTCAACAGCAATACCGTCCGGCTCGTTCCAGCGAATTCCTTGCGGTGAATGCCCGTAGGCAAGGGCAGGATCTCTGATTCCGGCCAGGCGTACGTGTGGAATGGCAATGCCGTTCCCGATGGCAGTACCGAACTCCCGTTCCCGGGACATGGCGCCCCCTACGAGAACCTCTTTGTCCAGAGATCCTGTGCTCTCTGTGATCTTTTCTGCCAGTTCGCTGATGACATCCTCAGTTGTTGCTCCAGCGAGCTGGGGGATTACTGTATCTTTGGAAAGGAACTGTGCTGGTGTGACCTTACGACGACGGGTCAAGGATCTTGTCATCCATGGTCCCAGGAGCACGGAAGAGAACACGGCGCTGAATACAATAGCCACGAACACAGGACCAGTAATCAGCCTCGCCTCCAGTGCCAGGAGAGCCACGACGATCTCCATCATACCGCCTGGCGTATGGGCGATAGCGATAAGATCACGATTGATGCGGGGTACCTTGGTAAGTGTTACTCCGATCCAGGCGCCCAGGTATCGTCCGAAGACTCCCACGCCACACATGAGGGCAACAAGAAGAGGATCAAAATCACTGATGAAGTCGATCTTCAGCCCGATGTTGGCGAAGAACAGCGGAACGAAAAGAGAGTGTACCATCTGTGAAATTACACCCCGGGTCTGTTCTGACACGCTCTTCGCCTCGCCTACAACCACACCCGCAATGAAAAAGCCAAAAAGGGCATGGATACCGAGCTTCTGAGTGAAGGTGCCGAAGAGGAGTCCCAGAAGAACCGTGATCGTCAACGAGGTGCCGGGCTCCGGCATCCCCAGACGGTGCAGAGAATCGAACATGGCTGCCGACAAGCGCCTTCCCAATGTGAGTGACAGAGCCGCGAAACCCACAGTCATGGCAAATATGAATGCGATCGAACCGATTGCCGCGGTCGCCGAGGTGAAGATGCCGAGGATTATCGTAAATAGAACCCATCCGATAATGTCATTCACGGTCAACGCTGACATCACCAGGAATCCGAGGTCGGCTTTGAGGAGACCGATGTCGTGAAAAACCCTGGCAGCGACAGGCAATGCACTTATAGTCATCACTGTTGCCATGAACAAAGAGAACACGAGTCTCTGGTCGGGGTTAACCATATAGCGTCCCGGCAGGAAGAATACTGCCGCAAAGGCGACGACCATTGGAATTATGATGTCGGAAATAGCGATCAAGAAAGCGTTGCCACGCTGTCGCCAGGCGACCGAGAAGTCGATTTCCAATCCTGTATCCAGAAGCAGAAGCAACACACCAAGCCACGCTATCGTGTCCAGCATGGCTTGCTGAATGGCATCTGCAGGGAAGAGAAACGAATGTACAACAGGAAGGAATCGACCCATGATCGTGGGACCAAGGATAATGCCCACCAGGATTTCAGCAGTCAGTGCCGGTTGCTTCCAGTGGCGAAGCAACTCACCGAATCCACGCGCACATCCCATAAGGACGAATAACTGCAGAAGAAACAGGAGTATATGCGATTCGTCAAGATAGTGCATTCATCTTCCTCGCTCTTGGAGCATTGAGATCGCATGAGTCAGGGAAACGAACCTGACTAAACTAATATCCTCACGGAATAAAATCTCCATACTATCTTTGAATTATATGTTCATTTTCGTCAAGTCTTTGAATTTGTTATCCTGCCTGATTATACTGTGAGATATTTTTTATTTTTTACGTTCTCGATACCAATGAATGTATAAAAATGTGGCAATAATCAAATGAATTAGACCGCCGCTAATGCCTTCCAGGTTAACAACATGAACATCAGCACCCAGTAATACACCCCGTGCGTGATAATGCGATTTTCCTAATTAAATTGATTTAATACATCGTAAGACAGATGGAGTATGTAAACAGGACAAACATATCCTGTACAGAAACAGAGCCATCGAATATAAAACCAACCAGATTATTGAGGGTTTAAAACATCTGTAAAATAAAGCCACTAACTCTGAGCTAAGAGCAATTGGCTTTTACATTTGCGGGCAATTCGAGCTGCACAAATCCAGGAAGTTAAGTTCAACTGCACGTGAGAAGCTTCTTTTATCAATGATTTACTAAATGAATCATCACTGCATTCTGAACATGTAATAGATTTTCTTTAGCTTCAAAAACATGAGTTCCGTACTCCTCCATTACTTCAGAAGATACTTCTTCCCCTCTTGTTACGGGAGGACATGGCAGGAATATAACATCAGGGCAGTACCTTTTTATATGTTCTGATCTGATTTGATATTTAAGAAAAGCTTTTCGAACTTCTTCATCATTATGCTTTGGCCAGCAGTCTGTATAGATGACATCCGCACCTTTGAGGTTTTCGATTAAATCATTGCTTATGGATAGTTTGCCAGCAGGATTGCTATTTAATTCCTTAAAAACCCTACTGATTATTTCATAGTTTTCTGGACAAACCTGAGTGACTTGTATGGGTAGACAGGTAGCTGCTTCGAACCAGGATATACATAAGTTCGTTGCTTCTCCGACGAATACAACTTTCAGGTTTTCTAAGAATCCTCGTTTATTCCTGATGTACAATAAATCTCCTAAAATCTCGCAGGGGTGATTAAAGTCTGTTCGTGCATTGATAACAGGTATCCTGTTCTGTCTGGTTAATCTGATCATATGCTCGTGAGGATGAGTTCTGGCTATTATGCAATCAAACCAATTGGAGAGATATTTGCTTACATCCTCAATCGATTCTTTGGCATCCAGCTTTCCCGGTACTTGAACGAAGGTTCCACCCATTATCTGAATGCCCATTTCGAAAGCGACTCTATTCCGGAATCCTTCTGCATCCCAGATAAGAGCAAAATTCTTACCCTTTAGCTTCAAATCCATTTTATTTTCGTGAAAATCCTTCTGCAAAAAATAAGCAGAATCCAGAAGATCGATAATCTCTTCAGATGAGAAATCTCGAAAGGTAATAAAGTGTTTCATGAATTACCTCTTAAAAAGGTTATAACACATTGCCCGTCAGCAGTATCATGAATTTTGAATTGTGTTTCAATGCAAAACACAGCACACAATCCAATTCAGGTCTGATAACGGTATGTACAGTGGCATCGGACTGCATGCATCAGTCAGCCTGTTTTTCCCTAGAAGTCATATTCATCTTTGTTCAAAGTGAAGAAATGTCCACCCTCATCATCCAATCCCTGATATCTCATACCAATCTTTTCCATAACCCGTTTTGAGGCTATATTCTCGTATGATGCAGCACCATCAATACCAGCCAGGTCCAACTTGTTGAAAGCATAATCGACCACTGCCTTAGCTGCCTCAGTCGCCAGCCCCTTACCCCAATAGCGCATCTTAATTAAATAGAAAAGAACCGGATTGACCTTTCTCTGATCCAGGTGATCAAGACCACACCATCCAATGAACTCGCGAGTATGTTTGTGGATGATTGCAAGGCACAGGTGGACCAATCTTCCCGAAACGTTTTGTTCATGATTGGCAAGCATCCAAGTTATCTTCTTTTTTGCCTCCTGCAGCGGGATGGGCCCTTCATCCAGCTTCCAGCTCGAAGCAACAGTGTCTGTATCTTCCATAGTCACTGTTCTGAGGATCAGTCTCTTTGTCACTATGAGTACAGGCTTCATCATATACGGATATCCACGTAAAAGTTTCTTCTCCTACCAGAGCGTTTTTATCTTACTTACGAAATCATTTATTGCAGGCGATTATTACATTAAACAGATAAAATCTTTATCACGCTCCTTAATAAATACATGTATGTTCAATATCTCATTAATAAAGATCACTGGTTAACCTTAACTTGTTTATTTTAATCCGGATAAATAAACAAACCGGGTCACTGAAAGAGTATTAATTATGCTGAGTCAAATACTTTTTAATTATAAATTAATAATTTTATTTTCTTTATATTTCAATTTACAGGACCTGTTACAATGGGTGAGCTTACCTGGAACTGTCTAAACCACTTTTCACCGGAGATACTGCCAGAATTATCCCGGAACTGCCAGTCGGGGATTTTGTTGTGTGGGAGAAAAGAACAGGATGAGGGCTGCTATTTATAGGCACCTTGATATACCTGTACTGCAATTATTGCTTTGAAATACTGGTTCCTGGATTACGAAAGTATGAGATTTTCATAATTCGTTAAAATTAAGACATCAAGTGTGATGGTGACAAATCCTGTCAGTTTACTTGCTGAGAGCAAGAACAGGGCGGACTCTCACCTGCCCTGTAAACTATGGTACACCTGAAAATTTTATGTCAAACTCAGAGCTCCACCAAATAATAGCTAATTTCATTGAATTAAGTAAATTAGAACTTCTCATCAATGCAGAATTACAAGGAAGAAAGCAGAAGTTATCTTATAGGAAATAAATAGAAATATTCCCAGAGGTTAATCGAAAATATATGTTTTTTGCTTTAATTTCTTAAAATTTACATGAAACAAATAAAATAATCTGGCTGAAACCTTAAATTTCTTTGAATTTGAAAGTCAATTGGGAATATTAAAATCAATTTGAAAAATGAATAATACTAGAAATGATATTTATATTACTGATTCTCTTATTCGTAAAGCAACAGGAAATAAATATTTGACAGTAAAAAAAGTATGAAATATTCATCCTGTTGTATGAAATAAGCATACAAATGTATGCAAAAAGGATACATTATGCTTGCTGAAATTCTATCTTCAAAAATCAGGGCAGAGATTTTCAGACTTCTTTGGGATAATGATAATGTTGTATTACATATGCGTGATATAGAAAGAAAATCAGGATTTTCAATTGGAACAGTACAAAGAGAATTAAGTAAACTTCTCAAACTTGATCTCATTAAAAAAATGAAAGATGGCAACCGTATTTATTATAGAGCAAATATGGAACATCCTTTATATAATGATATTGTAAGTATTGTCCAGAAAACGGTTGGTCTCGCTACTATCATTAAACAAGCTTTATCTAATATTACTCAAATCAAATATGCTTTTATTTTTGGTTCAATCGCTTCAAACAAAGAGAACTCTCATAGTGATATTGATTTAATGGTGATTGGTGATATTGGATTGCGGCAAGTAGTTTCTGTATTATCAGGAATACCGGAAAAGACTGGCAGAGAAATCAATCCTCATGTATGGAGCCTAATGGAATTTAAGGATAAGATAAGATTAAAAGACCACTTCTTAACACATGTTATTAATTCAAAGTTATTATTTATAATTGGGAAAGAAGATGAATTTAGAAGATTATTTGAATAATGCCTGGCTGACCGTACACAGTACAAGTAAATGTGAAATCTCAGGTCTTATGGGAATTGTAGATCGTAATTTAAATGATATCAAATCAGATATCTCTTACGATAGTAAATTTGTTATAGCGTATAATGCAGCTCTAACACTTTGTACTATTATATTATATGCTAAGGGTTATAAAGCTTCTCGAGACCAACATCATTTCCGTACTATTCAAACTCTTCCAATGATTATGGGGGATTCGAAAAGAAATGATGCTGAATATTTAAATACATGCCGTTCCAAAAGGAATACACTTGATTATGATTATGCTGGCGCTGTATCAAAACAAGAGGTGGATGATTTATCCAATTTCGTTAACTTACTGAAAAAAGAAGTAATTGAATGGCTTACTCTAAATTATCCGGAATATGTATAGGAAAACACAAAAACAAATAACTTATAAAATAGTTTATAATATCCCCCTATAATATACCACAAAGATATAATAATTTCCTTTTTTTTTGTTCAATTTAGGGTTTTATTTATAGGATCATTTTTACTCGTATTATCATTAATTGTATGTTGAGAATGAATCAATATATTAATTTTTTCCAATTTTCTTACAAAAGATTAATAAAGATTAAATACTTGACTGATTGAATAAAATTTCATTTTTTTAATAAAAAAAATTAGAAAGAAATACTATGAAAATTTTTTATATTTTTACCTTCTTTTTTTTATTGTTTTCTTTACTTATTGCTTTCGATATTACCGAGATCAGACAATCCGAAAATTACATTTCCGGTTATGGCGAAGCTGAAACTTTTGAAGAAGCCGATCAGAAAGCATTGCTGAACCTGATATCCCAAATAAGTACTAATGTTAAAGCTGATTTCACCGATATCTATGTTGAAACAGATGGCAGCCTGGAAGAGTTTTCGCGTAGGCAGGTTAATACCTATTCTAATATCATGCTCCAAAATGCCAAGAGTAAAGTGGATGAAACCAGTAAAGCAGGGAAAATAATTGTCCTCAGATATATTCAGAAAGAAGATCTCGAAATGATTTTTCAGGAAAGGAAGAAGAAGATACTGGATTATACTTCAAACGCGATTAAGGCAGAGGATGATCTCAGGATTGGTGATGCTCTGAGATATTACTATGCAGCTTTTATGCTCCTGCGTTCCCATCCTGAAAACAATTCCCTGTCTTACTGCTTTGATAAGCACAATCAGCAGACTTTGATTACTGCTTTACCGGACAGAATGGGGAGTATATTTTCTACATTAAAATTCAAGAGAGAAAAAGAGTATTATTATGAAGATGAACGGAGAAGGCTGATCTACCTTACTTTATTTTATAAAAGCAAAAAAGTGCAGAATCTTGATTTTTCTTATTATACAGGTGATACCTGGTCCCGTAATATCACCGTTAAAGACGGCATTGGCGTTATGGAGTTTTTTGATGATTATGCCACAGAATCAAAAGACCTTGATCTGAAAATAGAATACCAGTATTACAACCAGCGCAATTTCGATGCCGAATTACGAACGGTAATGGAAGATACATATCGACCCGTATTTCCAACATCAAGGATTAAAGTTTATACAGACAATCAAATCGAAAGAACTTACAACAATATTACCACACCCGAAATTGATATCCAGCCTACCGATGAAAGTTATGCTGAATCGAAATATGATGATATCCTGCAGGATGTTATCAGGGCTATTTCTCAAAAGGACTATGATGATTTAGCGGATAAATTCACCGTAAAAGGATATGATAACTTCCAGAAGATCATAGCTTATGGCAATGCTTCTCTGATTAATGAGGAGGTTAGATTATATTCAACTAACTTCAGGGATAAAACCATCATCAGACCACTGCCCATGCTGTTCAGTTTTCCTGATAATGATCGCCAATTCATTGAAAAACTTGCCTTTATTTTTGATAAAGAAGGCAAGATCGATGCCGTGACATTTACTTTAAGTGAAAACGCTATTAATGACATTCTTGATCACAGCGAGCGTTGGGGCACTCTGGAAAACAAATACCAGATCATTCAGTTCATGGAATACTACAAGACAGCATATTGCCTTAAAGACATAGATTTCATCGAAAAAGTTTTCGCTGATAATGCCCTGATTATTGTTGGTGTTGTACTTAAAGAAGACAGACCGATCGAGAATATGTATAAAAACCTGGGGGACAGGATTGAATATATCAGGCTCGATAAAAGAAATTACATAGAAAGGTTAAAAACAGTGTTCTCCTCTAACCAGTATGTAAATATTCATTTTGAGGATAACGAAGTGAAGAAATTGCTGGGTAACGATGAAAACAAAGATACTAAAATCTACAGCATCCAGATAGCCCAGAATTATTATTCCTCCAACTATGCGGATAAGGGATATTTGTACCTGATGATGGACCTCTCCGATGATGAAAATCCCCGTATCTACGTACGCACCTGGCAACCTGAAAAGCGCTCTGATGATGAGGTATTTAAAATACAGGATTTTATAAATTATTAATCTTTTTTAAATGACAGGATATAAGTTTATACCGGTAATATTGTTATCAGAAGTGAAAAATATCGGATTTTTTTAACCTGAGAAGAAAATAATATCAATGGAAAAGTCTGATCGACATTTTGGTTGGAGAGTGCTTTGATTAAAATAGACATATTTCAGATTTTCTATCACCTGGCTCCTGACAACTTCAGCTCTGATATTTTAAAAAATCGAATATAAGGCAAAAATATGAAAAGAGAGAATGAAACCAATTATCTCAGTAAAAGATGTTAACACACCACGGGTTTTTTGAACTTGAGGTAAGTTAGATTGAGTAAATACCTCACCCCCAACCCCTCTCCACAAGCGGAGAGATGAGAATACTTCCTTCTCCATTGGAGAAGGTGATCCGGCGTCTGCCGGATCGGATGAGGTAAAAAGGTCAGAAATGAAGTAACTGCCTCACCCCCAGCCCTCTCCACAAGCGGAGAGGGGAGAAGAAGAATCAGGAGAAAGTATGAAAAGAAAATTCCATTTTATTATAATTATGGCTATTTTGCTTATATCCTGCTCGGAACAGCCTGAATTCAACAATCTTTTCGATCCTGGCACAAATTTGAACCCTATGGCAGGACAACTGCAATTGACTCAATTGACCGACAGCCAGGTGAGACTGCAATGGCAACAGAACAATGACATTGTTGGAAACTACCTCATCGAGAGAAAAATTAATTCCGGAAATTATGATGTCATTGCCAACGTATCCGCAAATACATATCAATATATCGACACTGAATTATTAACTACAAATACATATTATTACAGTGTTTCTGGTGTAAATGGTGAAAACGAGACAGATCCCATCTCTAATTCCATCCAAACTGTCTTTGCTCCCATAACCAATTTTCAGGCTGTACAGCAGAATTTAACTACTTCATATCTCACCTGGCAACATAATTGCGATTATGAAAGTGGATATATACTGGAAAGAAGAATAATTGAAGCTGATCTAATATCATTAAAACACAATAATGATTCTGATACTAAAAAAACTATAATAAAAAGAAAATCAAATACAGAAAATATTAACAAAAATAGAATTGAGCAACGTGATGATTACCAGATCATCGCGGAATTAGATCCTAATACTTTAAATTATACAGATGCTAGTCTTACACCCAATGCAGAATACGAATATAGGATTAAATCACATTCTGATTATAATGAATCTGATTATATTGTTTCAAATATAATAGATATTACATTTCCACCACCGACAGAACTTGTAATAGCCCAGGATGATGTACATACTTTCACTATAGAATGGAACTGTCAGGCTGAAGGAGAAGAAGGATTTGCGATATACCGCCAGATAGACGATAGTGGTTATAAT
>JAFGRJ010000009.1 GCA_016935235.1 Candidatus Cloacimonadota bacterium | reverse complement strand
GGTATATCCGCCATTCACTTCATTATAACGGGGAGCAAGCTCATCGAACACCTTCTTCACCATGGTCCTGTCCTGCAGGATACCATAAGTCAGGCGGCGGTGATGGACTTCACCTTTTTTTCCATAGGTGATCACCCGTTCGGCAATAGATCTGAGTTCCTTTGCCTTGATCAGCGTTGTAGCGATACGTTCGTGTTCCACCAGAGATATCAACAGGTTCCTGAACATCAACCGGCGTTGATCCCTTTCCCTACTTAATTTTCTTCCTCTGACTTTATGTCTCATGATAAACCCTTTTACTTTATGGTAACTTTATTTTTAGCTTCTTCGATTCTCTTCCGAATATTCTGCACATTCATTCCCAGAGACAGGTCATACTTTTCCAGAAGAGCGTTGATTTCCTCGAGTGATTTTTTCCCGAAATTACGATATTTCAGCATCTCATTCTCGGTTTTCTCAACCAGTTCGCCTATAGTCTCGATCTTGGCAGCAGCCAGGCAATTACTGCAGCGGACCGATAATTCCAGCTCATTAACGTAAGTATCCAGGATCTTTTCCAGACGTTCCAGTTCTGGATCCATCTCGACTTCTTTGATGTATTCGGGTTCCTTTTCAAACAGGACCATATGGCTGTAAAGGTCCCTCAAAATCTTGGCAGATAGATAAAGGGCATTTTTAGGTTCGATACTGCCATCGGTATGGATTTCGATGATCAGTTTATCGTAGTCAATTCTTTCACCCACCCGCTGATTGGCAGCAGTGAAATTAACCTTGGTAACAGGAGAATATATGGAGTCAATGGGAATGACTCCAACTGGTTTTTCTTCCATATCCTGATCATCTGCTGGCACATAACCTCGGCCTATGCCAACCCAGAGTTCCATTCTGAAATCGGTATCCTCTGTTATCTCCAGCAGTACAAGATCCTTGTTAATGATTTTAATATCGGCTTTTTCCTTAATCTCAGCTGCAGTAACAATACCCTTACCCTTATGTTCAAGAATCAGTTTTTCCTCGTTCACGTTATCCATTTGTATAATAAGCTGTTTCAGACGGAGAATAAGGTCCACAAAATCCGATTTGGTTCCTGGTATGGGTGTGAATTCATGATGTAAACCTTCGATTTTCACATACCTTACTGCTGCTCCCTGTATCGATGAAAGTAGAACACGCCGCAGAGTATTACCGATGGTGGTGGCAAAACCTGGTTCCATTGGTCCAATTTCAAATTTACCGTAAATGGGAGTATAGGACTTTTCATCGATCTCAACCTTATCAGGTAACTGTAAAGGTTCTAGGAATTTCATAAAATCTCCTCTTTACTATTTGGAATAATACTCAACGATTAAACGTTCATCAACATCAAGAGGAATCTGTTCTCTGCTGGGCAAACTCTTGATAGTGCCCTTGAAACTATCTTTATCAACTTCAAACCATTCATGCTGAGCGACGTCGGTTGATGCTTCCATTGCTTCCTGGATCAGGATCATCTGGCGACTTCCTTCCTTGATCTCGATTACATCGCCCGGATTAACCAGATATGAGGGGATGTTAACCTTTCGCTCATTTATCAGGATATGATTATGCCTGATGATCTGTCTTGCTGTCTTACGGGAGAGGGTAAAACCCATACGGTAAATCACGTTGTCAAGCCTCGATTCAAGTATCTGTAACAGGTTTTCACCGGTAATACCACTCTTGCGGGCAGCCAGTTGAAAATATCTCCGGAACTGCCTTTCCAGTATACCATATATCCTGCGGACCTTCTGTTTTTCTCGCAAGTGAACTCCATAATCACTCAATCTCTTGCGAAAACCTTTAGCGTTTCCCTGTTCTCCGGGAACATAGGGTCTTCTGTCAAAAGAGCATTTGTCGGTTACACAGCGTGAACCTTTCAGATACAGCTTCACACCTTCTCTGCGGCACTGTTTACATACTGGACCAATATATCTAGCCATTTCTTATATCCTTATATTCTTCTGACCTTTCGGGGTCGGCAACCATTATGAGGTATTGGTGTAGCATCCTTTATCATAAGTATTTGCAGGCCATTGGCATCAAGAGCCCTGATGGCGGCTTCCCTGCCTCCTCCAGGTCCCTTGACAATAACCCTGACCTTGCTTATACCCATTTCCAGAGCTGATTTTGCCACTTCTTCAGCAGCAAGCTGGGCGGCAAAAGGAGTACTTTTCTTGGAACCCTTGTAGCCTATCTTACCTCCGCTGGACCAGGTTATAACGTTACCAGCCTTGTCGGAAATAGAAACAATAGTATTATTAAAGCTGGAGTGAATATTGGCAATGCCTTCATCAAAGGCAAGACGAACTCTTTTTTTCTTGGTTCTGCGGGTTGTTGCTTTTTTTGCCACCTTTCACTCCTCCTATTTCTTTTTAACAAGCATGGATCCCTTGCGGCGTCCACGTCTGGTGCGAGCATTTGTATGTGTTCTCTGACCACGCACAGGCATTCCTCTCTTGTGCCTCAAACCTCTGTAACAGCCTATTTCCATCAGACGCTTAATATCCATGGCAATCTGGGTTCTGAGCTCACCCTCGACCATATAATGCCCGATAATAATGTCTCTCAGGATTTTTTCCTCTTCCGTAGTCAGGTCTTTTACCTTTTTATTCTCGTCAATATTTGCTTTCCCCAATATTTCCTTTGATCTTGATTTACCTATCCCATAGATATAGGTCAGACCGATCAGGATCCTTTTATCTTTGGGCAATTCGATACCAGCAATATGAGCCAATTCAACTCCTCCTTAAATATTTTAACCCTGTCTCTGTTTATGTTTGGGATTAGCAGAGCAAATGATTCTGATAACACCATTGCGTTTTATTATTTTACAATCCTTGCATATCCTTTTTACTGATGCTCTCACTTTCATATCAAACTCCTATTTATAACGATAAGTGATCCTGCCTCGGTTCAGGTCGTAAGGTGAAAGTTCCACCTTAACTTTATCCCCGGGAAGAATCCTGATATAGTGCATACGCATTTTACCTGAACTGTGAGCCAGAATCTCATGACCGTTTTCCAGCTCCACCCGGAAGGTGGTGTTGGGTAAAGCTTCCTTGACAATACCCTCAACCTCAATGACGCCGTCTTTTGTCATTCTCTCTTCCTTCAGACTTTGGTTAAAATTTGCGGTTCCTTTTCGGTAACCAATATCGTATGCTCAAAATGGGCGGAAAGAGAACCATCGGCAACATAAAATTCCCAACCGCTCTCTTTCACCCTGTTAGTACCAATATTCACCATGGGTTCAATAGCCAATGTCATGCCTTTATGCAAGCGGGGACCGCGTTCCGGAACGCCTTTATTAGGCACCATGGGCTCCTCGTGCAAACTCCTGCCAATCCCGTGTCCGGTAAGGCTGTCAGCCACATAATATCCTTTCCTCTCCACATAGTTACCAATCGCATGAGATATATCACCTATCCGGGCACCTTCACGAGCTTGAGCGATTCCCCTGGCCAGGGCAGTTTCGGTAATCTGGAGTAGTTCAGATGCTTCCCGACTGATGTTGCCCACCCCGTAGGTCATAGCAGCATCACCATAATAACCATCCTTGTTAACTCCTACATCGATGCCGATAATATCGCCCTCCTGGAGTATGATGGCACGTCCTGGTATTCCATGGACGATACAGGAATTTACAGAGGCACATATAGCGCTGGGAAAAGGGGGAAGACCCTTTATCTGATAACCCTTGAATGCTGCTTTCGCCCCCCTGCTCCGGATAAAATCATCAGCAAACTCATCCAACTCCTGAGTACTTACACCAGGCTTTATCAGACCTTTTAAATCCCGGAGCAGTACCGCAACTATGTGATTGCTTTCCTTCATTTTGGCAATCTCACGTTCATTTTTTATAAGAATCATTCTGCTCCTGAACCCACTCTTATGGAAATTATAAAGAACTACCCTCTGCGTCCGCGCAGTTTTCCTTTTTTCATGAAACCTTCATAATGTCTCATGACCAGATGCGATTCGATCTGCTGCAGAGTATCCAGGGCAACACCGACAATAATGATTAGTCCTGTCCCTCCAAAATAGAAGGGTAGATTAGCCCACATGGACATGAATTCCGGAAGCACAGCCACAAAAGCGAAAAATATCGCTCCGGGAAGTGTAATTCTAACCAGAACATTATTTATAAATTCAGCAGTTTTCTTGCCCGGTTTTCTACCAGGAATGAAACCACCATATTTTTTCATATTCTCTGCCATCTCCACCGGATTTAACACCATGGCCGTGTAGAAATAGGCAAAGAAGATTATCAGACCAACATATAATAATGTATACAGAAAAGCTCCTGGTGAAAGAACACTTATTATCGCATTCATAAAATCACTGTCTTTGAAGAAGGTGGCTATAGTTCTGGGAAACATGATAATTGATTGGGCAAATATTATGGGAATAACACCGGCTGTATTGACTTTAAGGGGAATGTGGGTACTTTGCCCGCCATAAACCTTGCGTCCGATAATCCTCTTGGCATACTGCACCGGTATCTTGCGGGTTGCTTCGGTGATAAGGACTACGGCAGCCGTCACTATAACCATGATGATCAGAACTGCAATCGCCAGGAATAGTGACATGGCACCTGCCTGAACCATCTGGAACATATTCCAGAAACCCTGGGGATAACGGGCAATGATTCCGGCAAAAATTATCAATGAAATACCGTTCCCGATACCATGTTCGGTTATTTGCTCGCCCAGCCACATGATGAACATTACTCCCGTTACCATCGTGACCACACTGGTAAACGTGAAGAACAATCCGGGGTTGGGTACGGCACCTTCAACAACTCTCTGCAGAAACATACTGATACCGATGGCATTGAAGGAAGCAATCAAAACCGTGCCGTACCTGGTGTACTGGTTTATCTTCTTCTGACCTTCGGCTCCTTCCTTTTTGAGTTTTTCGAAAAAAGGCAGAACCCCTCCCAGCAACTGGATCACGATCGAGGTGGTAATGTAGGGCATTATACCAAGGGCAAATACCGATGCCCTGCCCAGATTGCCGCCAACAAAAAGATCAAACATGCCAAATATGTTTCCCCCAGAATCGCTGGCACCACCTATGAAATCCCTGAGGGCACTGGCGTTTATACCTGGTATGGGCACGAAACTGCCTAATCTGTAAATAATCAGCATGAGCCCTGTAAAAAAGATTTTTTTCTTCAGATCCGGAATTTTAAAAATATTACTGATACTCTGTAACACTTACACAACCTCCGCAACACCGCCATTCTTTTCAATAATCTCTTTTGCTGCCTTTGAGAAAGCCTGCGCCTTTATAGTAACCTTGCGGTTGAATTTATCAGCGCCCTTAGCCAGCACCTTGACAGGAGTCTTTTCGCTCTTCTTCTTCTTGCTTATCAGATTCAACTTTTCCATTACTGCCAGATCATACTCCGTTTCCTTCAGATCAATCAATTTATCAAGATTGAGAACACGATAATGAACTTTGAAGATATTGGTGAAGCCTCTTTTGGGAACTCTTCTCTGCAGTGGCATCTGACCGCCTTCGAACCAGGCGGGGATATTGCCTCCTGCACGTGACTTCTGACCCTTATGACCCTTACCCGAGGTTCCTCCATAACCAGATCCAATTCCCTTACCAAGGCGTTTCTTATTTTTCTTCACATTAGGTCTGCTCATCTTATGAAGTTGCATTTTCTTCTCCTTGAGTCGGTTCTGCATTATCCTTGGTTACTTTCCTTGCAGTCCGGGTGACTTTTTTCTCCACGGTTACAGATTTCGTCCCGGTTTTAACAGGTATTTTCTTTTTTTTGTCACTGGATTTCCCGGCTGTGCCCGTTTTGACGGTTTCCTTCTTTTTTGTTGCGGCAGTAGTCGTTTTCCTGGCTGTGGTCTGAGGTTTTTCTGCTGCCTTCTTCGAGGCAGTAGCCGGTTTTACGGATTTAGCCTGGGATTTCGGGGTTCTGGGAGTTATAGTCTTTCCCTGCCCAGTAGTTTCTGCATCCACTTGCTTGACATCTTTTTTGATACCTGTTTCCAGTACTGGTTTTGCTTCAGCTTTAGGCTTCTTCTCAAGCAGGGGTCTTATTTCTTCTTTAATCAATTCAAATTTAACCAGGTGAAACACATTATTTATCATGCCGCGGATCACAGGATTGTCATCATGGATTCTGCTTCTGTTAATTTTACCCAGTCCCAGAGCTTTAATTGTATCTCTCTGGTTCTTTCTATGTCCTATTATACTCCTGATCTGTGTGACTTTAAGCTTCATCCTTTTTCTCCTTGCGACCGGCAATTTCCTCGATAGTCTTGTTGCGAAGTCTGGCGACCTGGGCGATAGTACGAAGCTGCTTCAATCCGTTCACAGTGGCTTTAACCACATTAGCGGCAGTATTGGAACCAAGTGACTTGGTAAGGATATTCTCGATACCGGCAGCTTCCAGGATGGCTCGCGCAGGTCCTCCGGCAATGATGCCGGTTCCAGGGGAAGCCGGTCTCAGCATGATCTTGCTGGCACCAAACCTACCCACTATCTCATGGGGGATCGTGCCCTTGACGATGGGAACCGGGAACATACTCTTACTGGCTTTCTCCTTTGCTTTTCTGATAGCATCCACGATCTCATTTGCCTTGCCGGTGCCTACACCAATCTGACCTTCCTTGTTACCCACAACAACCGTGGCGTTGAAACTGAAATTGCGACCACCTTTGACAACTTTGGCAACCCGATTTGTGTCTACAATCTTCTCTATCGCAAATTCAGGTTCATTGGTGCGGGAATCTTCTTGAAATGACAAATCATCCTCCCTTAAAATTTTAATCCAGCTTTACGGACGCCATCTGCCAATGCTTTGATTCGTCCATGGTATAAATATCCATTACGGTCAAAACAAATCTGTTTAATACCCTTTTCCAGAGCAAGCTGTCCCAGTTTCTCGCCAACCTTGAAACTCTGCTCGGTCTTCTTATCATTCTTATCCAGGACAAAATCTCTGGAGAGACTGGAAAAAGCTATCAGAGTTCTGCTGATCTCATCATTGATAATCTGTGCATAGATATGTTTTGCACTGCGGAATACCACCAGCCTTGGCTTATCGGCAACACCATTGATCTTTTTGCGGATAGCCTTGACCCGTCTTTTCCGCGCGACGTATTTCTTAAAAGTCTTTGATTCTCTTTTCATCCCTTACTCCCTGAAATTAGGCTGCCCCGGCTTTGGAAACAATTCTTACATGTTCATCCTTCCAGCGAATTCCCTTACCTTTGAGGTTGGGAGCTGGTGGTCTGCAACGTCTGATCTCGGCAGCAAATTTACCCACATCTTCCTTGTCGATCCCGCTTACCTTGATTACAGCCTGTACTCCCAGGGCACCCTGTTCTCTTCGAGGTACAGCTTCTGCCTCCACTGCAATCCCCTCGGGTATCTGCAGCAGAATATCATGGGAATAACCTACACTGAGTTTCAGCCAGGGACCCAGAATCTCGGCGGTATATCCGGTTCCTATGACCTGTAGTTCCCTTTCAAAACCCCTGGTAACTCCCACTATCATGTTATTCAGAAGAGCTCTCGTCAAACCATGCAAAGCACGAAGTTTCCTGGAATCTCCACTTCTTTTGAAGACCAGGCGGCCTTTGTCCTCTGTTACAGTGATGCCATCATTAACAACATGTTCCAGGGCTCCCTTGGGTCCAGTGACTTTGATCTTCTTTCCCTTCATCTCGATTTTAACGCTACCGGGAACAGCTACAGGTATATTGCCTATTCTCGACATTAAATCCTCCTACCAAACCTTACAGATGTATTCCCCACCGATGTTCTGGATACGGGCTTCTCTGTCGGTCAACAGACCGGAACTGGTGGAAAGTATGGCACAGCCGGTTCTGTTGTAAACAGAGGGAATATTCTTGGAACTCACATATATCCGCAACCCTGGTTTGCTTACTCTTTCAATACCCTTGAGAACAGGTTCACCGGTATTGGTATAACGCAGATTAATTAATATCTGCTTTCTCAGGATATTTTTTTCCTGATCTCTTTCCACCATTTCATAGTTGTTTATGTAATTTTCATCTGCCAATATCTTCACTATCGCTTCATTTATATTGCTGTGATATACCGTAACTGTTTTATGCTTCGCCCGATAGGCATTTCTTATCTTGGTAATGGCATCAGCAATTGGATCCGTTATACTCATGTTTTCTCCTTTTACCAGCTTGCCTTCTTGATCCCGGGTATTTGACCCTCGGAAGCAAGTTTGCGGAAACAGATCCGGCACATTCCGAAATCACGTATATAACCCCTTGACCTGCCACAAAGCTTGCAGCGGGTGTATGCTCTCGAAGAGAACTTGGGGGTTCTTTTATTTTTTACTATCAAAGATTTCTTAGCCAAGGTGACTCCTTATCTCTTAATTTTTTTTGAAGGGCATTCCAAGATTGACGAGTAATTCTCTGCCCTCTTCATCAGTTCTGGCCGTTGTCCCTATGGTAACGCTCAAACCTCTGATGGCATCAATTTTATCATACTCAATCTCAGGAAATACCGTCTGTTCCTTGATACCCATGGAAAAATTCCCCCGCCCATCAAAGGACTTCCTGGGCAATCCCCGGAAATCCCTGATTCGTGGAATAACAATGCTGATAAGACGATCCAGGAACTCGTACATGATTTCTCCCCGCAGAGTGACCATGCAGCCAATGGGCATATTCTTGCGTAATTTGAAATTTGAAATGGATTTCTTAGCCTTGGTGACCACTGGTTTTCTACCGGTGATGATGGTCATGTCCTTGACCGCATTATCCAGAATCGCCTTGTTCTGCGTTGCTACACCTACTCCCATATTGAGGGTGATTTTCTCCAGTTTGGGAACCTGATGGATATTCTTATAGTCAAATTTCTTCATCAGGGCAGGGATAGATTGTTTTATGTATTTATCCTTCAAGCGGTTCATCTTCCTCTCCTCTAGATCTCATCACCAGTTTTCTTGCAGACCCTGATCCGGCTGTCACCCGTCTTTCTGAAAACAGCCCGGGTTACTTCTCCCAACTTCTCATTGAACAGTATAACATTGGAAACATGGATGGGGGATTCTTTCTCCACAATACCACCCTGTGGATTCTGCTGAGTGGGTCTGGTATGTTTCTTGATGAAATTTACTTTCTCCACGATAACCCGCTGTGTTCTGGGAAAGGATTTCAAGACTTTCCCCTTTACTCCCCTATATTTCCCGGAAATTACTATAACCGTATCGCCCTTTTTTATGCGCATTTTTGCGGGTTTTTCTTTCTTATTATTATTATCAGCCATAATTTCTCCTATAGAACTTCCGGTGCCAGTGATATGATTTTCATATAATGTTTTTCTCTGAGTTCTCGAGCTACAGGACCGAAGATACGGGTTGCGATAGGTTCTCCCCTTTCATCAATGATTACAGCGGCATTATCCTCGAAACGCACATAAGTCCCGTCCTTTCTTTTCACTTCCTTATGAGTCCTTACAATAACCGCTTTCTCCACGGAACCTTTCTTGATCTTGCTATTAGGTATTGCCGATTTTATCGAGATAACAACGACATCGCCCAGGGAGGCATATCTTTTACCAGATCCACCGGGAACCTTTATGCACATTGCTTTACGGGCACCCGAATTATCTGCGACATTCAACATAGTCTGTGGTTGGATCATTCCGGACTCCTTACTTGCTCTTTTCTACGATTCTATTAAGAATCCAACGCTTGTTTCTGCTCAGAGGTCTGCTTTCCTGGATCTCAACAATATCACCAATCTTGCATTCATTCTTTTCATCATGGGCTTTGAAGTTCTTATGCTTGCGTACTATTTTCTTATACAATGGATGCTTGAATTGACGCTGTACTTTGACCACAACGGTCTTTTCCATTTTATCACTTACAACCACCCCTGTTTTCGTTAATTTTCTTCCAATAGCCATTACAACCTCTGTAGTTTATTTGACCGTAACTGCTTTTTGTCTTTCTGTCAAAAGAGTATTTAACCTCGCAATGAACTTCTTCACTTCCCTTAACTTTCCAGGATTCTCCAGTTTGTTCATGCTTTTCTGAAATCTCAGGTTGAACAGTTCTTCCCTGCTTTCCAGCAACTTATCATTAAGCTCCTCATTGCTCAGTTCTCTGAGATCTTTCATTTTCATTGTTCAATACCTTCTCTGATAATCATTTTAGTCTTTATCGGCAGTTTATTGCTGGCAAGCCGGGAAGCTTCTTTAGCAAGATTTATATCAACACCTTCGAACTCAAACATTATCCTGCCGGGTTTTACCACTGCCACCCAGTACTCGGGTGCACCCTTACCCTTACCCATACGGGTCTCGGCCGGTTTCTTGGTGATCGGTTTATCCGGAAATATCCTTATCCACAATTTCCCCGACCTTTTCATCTTACGCGTAAAAGCAATACGCGCTGCTTCTATCTGACGGCTGGTTATCCAGCCCGGGCTAACTGCTACTAAGCCAAAATCACCAAAATTCAGTTCATTGCCTCGGGAAGCCAAACCTCGCCGACGCCCTTTCTGTCGTTTTCGGAATTTCACTTTCTTGGGAGCTAACATCCGATTCTCCTTAATTCAAAATATCGCCCTTATATACCCAGACCTTGATCCCGATAGTGCCGTAAGTGGTTACAACCTCGGTAAGAGCATAATCGATATCCGCTCTAAGGGTATGCAGTGGTGTTCTTCCCTCCTGATACCGCTCGGTTCTGGCCATTTCAGCACCACCCAGGCGTCCGGAACACTGTACCTTGATCCCATTGGCTCCATTGCGTATGGCATTTTTTATGGCAAATTTCATGGCTCGCCGGAAAGATACTCTTCGTTTCAACTGGCGACCAATCTCCTGTCCAACCAGGCTTGCATCCAACCAGGGATTCTTTATTTCCTGAACATTAACGAAAACACTTACCTCGGAATCCCGGTTCTTATTTACCAGTACGGTCAATTCACTGCGCAGTTTCTCTATTTCCGCACCCTTTCTACCAATGACCTGACCCGGTCTGGCTGTATGAACATCTATGGTCACTGATTTTGTCTTTCTGACAATCGTAACTTTCGAGACCATAGCTTCGGTCATACGCGTGTGAATATATTTCTTTATCTTCAGATCTTCATGGAGATTTTCCAGAAACTCGCTTCCAGTAGCAAACCACACGGAATCGCATTCCTGGTTGATTCCGATTCTGTAACCAATGGGATTAGTCTTCTGACCCAAGATTCCTCCTAAGCTTTACCTTTTCCGTTGTTTTCTTTATCCCCGATCTCCAGGGTTATATGACAGGTGCGCCGGCGTACAATGGTGGCACGACCATGAGCCCGGGGACGGTATCTTTTCATGATGGGACCGTCATCGGCATAAACACTGCTCACAACCATGTTATCGATGTCTGTCTTACCTTCTTTGACTGTAGCATTGGCAATGGCTGAATTGAGTACCTTGGCCACGTTATGTGCTACTCTCTTCTTGGAAAAATTCAATATGCGCTGAGCCTCTGGCACTGATTTTCCCCGGATCAGATTTAAAACCAGACGAGCTTTTCGGGCTGAGCCTCTTAAATTTCGTACTCTAGCTATAGCTTGCATTAGTTCAGCTCCCATTTTCACTATTTCTTCTTGGTCTTATCCTTGTGACCACGGAAGGTCCTGGTCGGTGAAAATTCCCCCAGTTTATGACCTACCATATTTTCCGTGATATAGACAGGAACAAATTTCCTGCCATTATGCACAGCGAAGGTATGCTCAACAAATTTAGGCAGGATGGTTGACCTTCTGGACCAAGTTTTAATGACCTGCTTTTTGTTTGCCTGGTTCAGTTCTTCGACTTTGTCTTCCAAATGCTTATCAACAAAGGGTCCTTTTTTTATTGAACGAGCCATATCTTTACCAATCCTCAGTTCTTCTTGGATTTAATTATATACCGGTCGGAATATTTACGTTTCTTCCTGGTCTTTCCACCTTTGGCCAGAACTCCCCACGGCGATACCGGATGACCACCACCGGAAGTTTTAGCTTCACCTCCACCCATGGGATGATCGATAGGATTCATGGCCACACCACGGACGGTAGGCCGAACTCCCAGCCAGCGCTTCCTGCCAGCTTTTCCCAGCATGATGGTACTATGCTCCAGATTACCGATCTGCCCCAGCGTGGCATAACATTCCTTCCTGAGTATATGAACATCGTTGGAAGGCATCCTGACATGAACATAGTCCCCTTCCTTGGCAACAAGCTGACCATAGGTGCCGGCACTTCTGGCTAACTGACCTCCCCTTCCCGGTTTGAACTCAATGTTGTGAATTATTGAACCAAGAGGTATTTTCTCCAGCGGTAAGGCATTGCCCACCTTGATCTCAGCCTTCGGTCCTGATTTCACCAGATCTCCTACCTTCAGTTCGACCGGCGCTAGAATATACCTCTTCTCACCATCCAGGTAATGAAGCAATGCAATTCTGGCACTGCGGTTAGGATCATATTCAATAGACGCAACCTTGGCTGGTACATCATACTTGTTACGCTTGAAGTCTATAATCCGGTAATGGCGCTTCTGTCCGCCACCCCGATGTCTGCAGGTAATTCTACCCTGATTGTTCCTGCCAGCTTTCTGATGTAAATGGACAACCAAGGATTTTTCCGGTTTTTTCTTGGTTACCTCTTCAAAGGTATAACCGGTACGAAAACGCATGGTTGCTGTAATAGGTTTATATTTCTTAATCCCCATGATTCTACCTTTTTTTAGGATTCAAAATCAGCTATGGTCTCACCGGGTTTGAGCCTGACAACCGCTTTCTTCCAGTCAGTTCGTTTCCCGGAGTATCGTCCCATTCTCTTGACCTTTCCCCTCTGCCTGATGGTGTTGATACTGATGACACTAACATTGAATTGCTTTTCTATGGCCTTTCTGATTTCTATCTTATTAGCATTGAGGCTGACTCTAAAATAATAACTGTTGGAACGATTTTTTTGAACAGTGCTTTTCTCGGTAATTAAAGGCGATATTATTATCTCTCGCAGCTGTCTCATTTTCCGAAGACCTCCTTCATAGTTTTTAGGGCATCTTCGGTAATAAGAAGAAAATTACAGTTCAGCACTTCGTATGCAAATGCACAGTCTGCCCTGTCCATGGAAACAAAAGGAAGATTACTGAAAGATTTTACAACTGCTTGATTGCTGCCGTTTACCAGGATTAAAGTCCTGGATCTTTCCGGAGCGACTTTTCCCAGCAATCCCCTGGCGAATTTTGTATCAGGTTTTTCCAGTGTGAAATCTGCGATCACGGCCACCTGATTCTCCTTAGCTCTCTGAGTAAGAGCCAGTTTCAAAGCCAGACGTTTCTTCTTCTGCGGTATCTTGCGATACCAGTCCTGATTATGAGGTCCAAAGGCAACACCACCTCCCACTCTCAGTGGAGTGCGGAGATTACCTGCTCTGGCATTTCCCGTTCCTTTCTGGCGGAACAATTTTCTACTGCTGCCCTTAACGTCGCCGCGGTTTTTTACACAACTTGTTCCCTGCCGTTGATTAGCCAGATACATGTTTATCACTTCATAGAGGAGAACATCGGGATTCTTGGTCTCTACATTGAACAGAGAATCAGGCAGACTGATCTTCCCAACCTCTTCACCCTCTAAAGAATATTTATTTACCTTCAACATCAATTACTCCTGATTAAAGTTCTTTTCTTAGAAGAACCAGACTGTTCCTATGACCAGGCACAGCCCCCTTTACCATTACCAGGTTATTTTCCACATCGATTTTTATAACCTGCATATTTTTCTCTGTAACCCTTTTGAATCCTTCCCTGCCTGGTAGTCTTTTACCCTTGAATACCCTGGAAGGAGTGGCACATTGTCCGATCGAACCCGGACCACGGAATGATTCGTGAACACCATGAGATGTCTCAAAACCGGCAAAATTGTGCCTGCGCACCACTCCCGAAAAACCTTTTCCCTTGGAAGTACCCGTGATCATTAAAATCTCATGCTCTGTGAACATGCTTACATCAAATTCCTCTCCTTCCTGAATGTCCTTATAGATATTCAGACGGAATTCGCGGAGATAACGGAATGATTTGCTGTTATTTCTCTTGAAATGTCCGTTACCGGGTTTGTTCAATTTCTTCTCCGGATATTCTTCAAAACCAAGTTGAACGGCATCATAACCGTGCTTCTCTTTCGTCTTGCGATATATAACCTGGCAGGGTCCTGCTTTGATCACAGTAACTGGTATCATCTCACCGTTCTGATTAAAAATCTGTGTCATCCCTATTTTTTTACCTATCAACCCGATCATGGCACACTCCCTTAAGTCTTAATCTCAACGTGAATACCAGCCGGAAGACTCAACTTCTTCAGTGCCTTGGTTGTCTGCGGTGTTGGATTCACTATATCAAGCAGTCTTTTATGAACAAGCATTTCAAACTGGTCCTGAGATTTCTTATCCACATGCGGGGACCTCAACACCGTGTATAAAGTTCTTTCTGTAGGAAGCGGAATGGGTCCAACTATCTTGGCACCGGTATTCCTCGTATTTTTTACTATTTCAGCAACAGATTTATCAAGCAGCCTGAAATCATATGCCTTTAGTCTGATGCGAATCCTGTTTTCGGAATTCTTTTTAGGCACCCTTACCTCCAGATCATTCCATGATATCGCTTACGACACCGGCGCCGATGGTATGACCACCTTCCCGGATAGCGTAGCGCAGACCCTTTTCCATCGCGAT
>JAFGRJ010000213.1 GCA_016935235.1 Candidatus Cloacimonadota bacterium | reverse complement strand
CATCCTGAACTTGAGGGCATGATTCCCTGCTACCTTTATCCGGCTGACAAAATAGAATATGTTGATGCAACTCATGGCCGTATTCCGATCACATTCCTGAATGATAACAGCTATGGCTCCTTCGTTCAGAGCCAGGGTCAGAATAATGGCGGCACTGTTACTTATGCAGTTCTGGAAGTTGAATTCCCGGGAGTAGGTACCGATGGCAATGAATTCGTTCCTCAACTCACTCTGCGCCAGAATTATCCCAATCCCTTCAATCCAATTACCAATATCAGCTTCAGTCTGCGGGAAGCAGGTAACGTTAGTATCGAAATATTCAACGTTAAAGGCCAGAAAGTCAAGACTCTGATCAACGAATACCGCAATTCAGGCGATCATCAGGTTGTCTGGAACGGTACCGATGATAACAACAGGGCAGTTGACAGTGGAATTTATTTCTACAAGATGAGTGCCAAAGGTGACACAGAAACAAGAAAAATGGTTCTGCTGAAATAAAAAATTCAGTCTGAATTCAGGCGGTCAGTGAAAACTGACCGCTTTTTTTTATTCTATAAACAGGTGCCGGGGATATTCGACCTCTACCAGGTACAAACCCTGCGGTGGTGCAGTATAGATATATTTCTGGCGAGGATCTTTTAAATCGAGCATTTTTCTGAAAAAAGACAAATCCAGATCTTCCCGGCAGAGAGTGAGCATGGTTCCAACCAGCCTGCGGACCATATTGTGCAGAAAATGATCGGCTTTGATCTGAAAAATCACGTCTGCATTATTATTCTGGTCAAAACTGCATATTCTGATATCACAGAGGGTTGATACATTATCAGGATTGAATCTGGCAAAACTGGTGAAATCATGTTGACCGATCAAACTGTGGGCAAGGTCATTCAATTTTTTCGGATCAGGATCGTAAAGGGGCAGGAAAGTTTTATAATTTCTGGTAAATGGTGAATAAGTGCGAGTAATAACATAGCGGTATGATCTACCCAAAGCACTGTAACGGGCATGAAATTCCTTATTCACAAGTGATGTTTCCAGGATATTGATATCTCGTGGGAGTTTTGAGTTCAGAGCCCTGGTGATCTGATCACAATTCATTCTTCCGTTGTATTCAAAGTGCGCATACTGCGATAGGGCGTGTACTCCGGCATCGGTTCTGCCGGAACCGATGATCCCAACTCTGTGTTTGATTATTCTGGCAAGTGCCTGTTCGATCTGGTCCTGAACTGTCCGGGCATTTTTCTGTATCTGCCAGCCATTGAAAGCAGAACCGTCATATTGGATCTTTAAAGCAAATTTTTTCACGATCTTGTTCTTATCAGAAAAATGGAAAGCTGTACTAACATCAGAAGAACCAGATAGATGTCGTTCTTATGTAAATGCAGGTCAATTCTATAAGGCTGCAGGTCCAGTCGGTTCTGCTGAATGAATTCCTGATAACTCAGCATAAGGATATTATTTATCTTGTCAGGAACATTTCCCGGAGATTTGAATTCCCTGCTGATCTTCTGAGCCAGAAAAGGTAGAAAGTATAATACTGCCTGCAGATAAAAGGCAGAGCTGGAGATGAAATTATCCTTAACATATTCTTGAGTTTTATAGGTGGGCACGGTGTTTAGGAAATAGGATGATATCAATAAGAAATATAATATTTTCATGATAAGATCAATCTGATGGGGAAATTCGATCTTGAATATCAAACCCAGTAACAGAAGCGAGGAAAAAAAAAAGCTTAATTTCGCAGTAGTCCGTAACCATCCTGTTATGATGGGAAAGAAAAAGCTGAAGAACAGCAGGGCGGTTAAAAGGAACAGCAGGAGATCGCAAGTCTTAAGGAAAAACATCATTATCAGGCTGAAAATAAGAAAAACGAATTTCAGCAGGATATTCTGGGTGGACAGGTTTAGGATTTGACCTTTACTCATTGCTCAGATCAAGGGGTAGCAACAATTTGGCATCGACAGGCTCCCCGTCTTTCTGGGCAGGCTTGAACTGCCATTTCTGGATATTATTCTGCAGGATGCGTCTTAACAGCGTGGAATCTGCAGCAGCAGGATTAATAATGCTGAGTGCGTTCAGTTTTCCTTCTTTATCCACGGCAAGCTCAATGTCTATAACCTCGAAATCCCTTTTGAAGAAATCAGGTATTATCATCTTTTCCCGCTTCAGGATTTCTACTGGTTCGTCAGCCTCCAGGAGTAGCTCTTTCTCCGGTTCAGCTAACTCTTCCTTGGTTTCTGGTACGGGGAGTACTTTTTCTTCTGGTTTTTGATCCTTTGTGGTATCGGGGATTTCCGGCACGGTTTTTTCATCAGACAGTAATTCCACCCTGCTCAGTGCAATAAAATCGCCATCATTATAGAATTTATTCACTGCCTGCACCATTTCCTGCTCAGGTCGATTGGCGAGAAGATTGTCTAGGTAATCCCGGGCGCGTGTTGTGTCTGCAAGAAGGAAATAAGATATATAACCCGCTGTGTATAAAGCTTTATTAAAATATTCATGCTGGGATTGAGTGATTATGGAATCAAGTTTACTCAAGGCTATTATGGGATCTCTTTCCAACCAGGATATGGCATTTTCGTATTCTTCCCTGTTTTTCTTCTGAGTGTAAGTGATCAGCTCAGCCTGCTCTCCCTGGAGAAGTCTATCCGAAGCAAAGGTATATCTGCTTTGAGGTGATTCACTTTTCAGGACGGTGAATTCCTGGTAGGCAGATGTTGTATCCTGGTAGCTGTTCACATAAAGCCATATTTTGATGAAATGAGCCATGGGAATGAAATCATTCTTGTATTGGATGATGCTATTCTCAAGCCTGCTGATCTGATTGGTTATATCCTCACGGGACAGTGTCTTCACAGTGTCAGCAACGGTGTCAAGAGAATCAATAAATATGGTAAGGCTGTCCGGTTGAATATCTTCTATATAAACAGGATAATCCGGTTCACTGAAATTTGCCAGTACATAACGGAGGGAATCAAGTCGATCCTTCAGAAGGTGTTCCTGGAGGATTATATTGTTATACACTGCCAGGGCTGAATCAGGATTATCCAGCACTTCGATGTAAAATTCAGCCAGTTTGAACTGCTGGTTTACCAGGTCCTCTACTGGTATGGTATAATCAGGATTATTATATTGCAGGATCTGACTGGCGACTGAGCTGCGCGAGACAGAATCTTCCACGAATTCTGACCTGTTATATTCCTTTTTCACATTATTATAATACTCAATGGCCTTTTCGTAATCCTGGAGAGTGATAAAATACAATTCAGCAAGATAATAAGAAGCTTCTGCCGATATGGCCGTGTTCTGGTTGGCTGTGATTACTGTTTCGAAGAGAGCGATTGATTCCTCGATCTGGTTGAGACCGGTTAAACAACGTGCTTTCAATAACTGGAT
>JAFGRJ010000046.1 GCA_016935235.1 Candidatus Cloacimonadota bacterium | reverse complement strand
CTTCTTCACATCATTGTCCACGCAGATAACTTCATTGCCCATTTCAGCAAAACAGGCGCCTGTTACCAAACCGACATAGCCCGTACCAACAACTGCTAAATTCATAAAGTAACCTCTTTTTTTTATCTATTTTTCAAATTATTTTACTTACTAAATGTTAAGAATTAATAAATTGAGGAATTGGGATTTAGGATTTAGGATTTAGGGTTTTAGTTTTGAGGGAGTTTATTAAACCATTTAGCATTTTTCCTGTTTCATTACACTGTTTATTAACATTTTGAAATTGAATTTCATTTATATATTTAAGATCCCTTGCTAATAATAAAAAATATTTAAGTTCGTTTAAGCTACCTCTTGAGATATAAAGGAAATTAATGTATTCCTTGGTTGTATTTCTTGAATTTCCTTCACATATATTTGCTGGTATTGAATAAGCACATCTAATAATTTGATTTATTAATCTGAATTTCTCTTCTTCAGGGAAAAATTTTGTTAATTCATATATATTAAGAACTAATTGATGGGACTTTTTAAACAAATTCAGATTTTCACAATTCATCTCTAGATCCTAACCTCTAAATCCTAACCCCTAAACACTAAATCCTTCACCTGCTACGGGCATTCTTAAACATGATGTTATACAATGCCCGGAAGAAATAACGAAAATCAGTTGTGAACCTGTTTTTCTGTCTTTTGAGCAGGTAATTTCTCTCTGAAGCAATGATATCATCAAAGGATTCTGGCATGTCAGCATAATAAGGGGGTACCAGACCGGGTTTTACCCTGCAGCGCATATCCTGCATTTCTTTAGGATAGAGCCTGAAATAATGTTCACTCAATGCTCTGGTGCCGACCAGGCTGACCTCACCCCGGAAAAGATTAAGCAACTGGGGTAACTCATCCAGCCAGAGTTTCCTGAATACTTTACCCCAACCGGTTATTCTGAAATCATTCTTGAACTTGCCCGAATCGTCCAGATTATACCGGTCGTGTATATATTCCTGCAGATATTCCGAATAGGGATGCATCGTGCGCAGCTTGTAAATATAAACATATTCCCTGTTTCGTCCGATTCTCTTCATCTTTATGAAAGGACCATAGGATGGGTTGACATCTTCCCTCGGTTCAGTTATTTTCTGAGCAATAAAGAATATGGAATCATCAAGCTCCTGGATGGCTATAACCTTGAAACCACAAAAACAAAGTCTCCCCAGAACTTCCGCTTTGGACAGGGCCCGGTTCACTCCTCCTGAAATGGCAAAATAAAGTTCCTTGAACAGGGGCAGTTTGGGAAAAATTCTGCGAAAAACGAAATCCATAATGTATACAATCAGGGAAATTGGCTGCGGATAACTGCGAAATATCTTTTTTACGTGAACTTCTATAGTATCACTGCACCCGCTGAAAATACCGCCTGTTGCCAGGTTCTTATTAACCTGGATGAAGTACTTGTTGATCCTTCTGACATCGTTGATCTTATGAAGATTAAGGAAAAATTCCTGTGACAGTGGTTCGATGTTCTGAATATTGAACATATTGTGAGTATTCAGGATCAGGGCTTGCGAGCGCTTTATCTTGTGCAGGGGCAGATGCTGATGCAGAAAATCAAACAGGAAGGGTTGCTCGAACAGGTATTTTCCCTTGAGGTCATAAAGAATTGATTCATCTTCCGCAATATCGTCAGATCCTACCAGATATTCCTGGCGGGGCACCATAATTTCCGGTTCGATGAATCTGGCCCCAAGTTCCAGTGAAGAAGGATAATCATCATTGGTGATACGACTGTGAAAATAAAAAATGTAACTTAACAGAATTTCCAGAGCTGAAGAAAACAGAATGGTACCAAACACTATCAACCGTGAATACCGGAACAGGTTGAGAGCATACATCAATATCATGATGATTGCCAGAATAGTAAAATCACTCCGGATGATCTGCAGGATGATATCGCTGAGTTTCCCCTTTTTGTAGAAATTGAATTTATCCCCGATAAGGGATATACTCAACCAGATAAACAGGAAAGCCAAGAAAGGCTTATAATAAACAGGCAGCACCACTCTCTTGGTGGCAGGTTTCAGCCAGGCCATAAAGAGAAAGGAGAAACCAACGATAAATATATCAATTGCGAAGTATTTAAATTTACCCAGTTTCATATTGTCTTCAAGAAAAGCCTTTTCACAGGATTCTTCAATCCCCTCCAGATACTTATCCGATACCATGCCAGCATACCATCCGCCCAATGCTCGGGATGTATGTTGAACAATATTCTGCCAGAAATTTCTTTTTTATTGATCATATCAATAATCTTCCCTGTGCAAGGTATCTCCGGTCCAGAAATCCTGTCAACTTTGTCTCTCAGATTAACTCCCTTATCATTCCAGCTTCTCCCCGCATCTGTTATGTAAAAGGTCAGGTTGTCTTTAATAGCGGAGACATCCATTTCCAGACTAAAATCGTTCAGGCTGTAATATTCCCATATTTTTCTGTTATCCCATTTAGACAGAGGGCTGCCATGAGCAGAGATGGTCTTCACAGGATATATTCTCCGGAATTTATCCAGATTGACCTGGAACAGTGCAATAGCCTTCTCGAAATCTCCTTTCGTTATACTTAAATCTTCATAATGATACCCGATCTCATGCCCCAGTCTGGCTACAGCAGAAATTATCCCTGGTTGGAAGACTCTTTTTCCAGCTTTGAAATAGTAAGTTGATGTCAAACCGGCTTCCTTTTCCAGCTTTGCCATCCGCCAGGCCGATCCGGGATTACGATCAACATCATGGCGGACACCTACAGTATCAGGAAGATCCGACTTCAGGAATTCTCTCACTGGTAGTAACCTGAAACCCCTGTTTATCAGGCAGGACAGCAACTCAGCGTATACGGACAAGGTGAAATCTTTCATCAATCCAGCCTGGCCATCATGTTATCCAGAACCTCATGATATTCTCTATTCAATGAATCGATGCTGTTATCCGTCCAGTTCTGGTTACTGCCTCTGATAGTTGCAACTGTTGCGGGAAAATTATCCGGGCTGGAGAAGAACACACCTTTATCACTTTTACCCAGGAAATGTTCCAGGCTGCCGAACCTTGTTGTTACCACTGGCAATCCGCAGGCGCGTGCTTCCAGGATGGAGAGGGGCAGACCGATGGAACCACCGGGAAAAGTAACCGGGAAAACATACAGGTCACAAGCCTGATATATTGCAGCGATTTTTTCCTGATAGCTGTCCCTGATGATTATCCCGCTATTAATTAATCGCTGGCGCAGTTTCTTTTCCGCGGGAGCATCACCGGGAGTGGAAGTGCTGCTGATGATAAGCACCTGCTGATCATCAGTCTGTAACGGGATTAAGGCTTCCAGATTTCTACCCCAGTTCAGGTGTCCAGTATGCAGGATGATGAATTTCCCCAGGGGTAGATCATTCTGTTTTCTGATCTTCTTTCTAGCCGTGTTGTCAGTTGCCGCTTTAAAGATACTTTGATCAGTAAATAATGGCATCAGCCTGAATTTCACTGGCATGAATTCAAGTTCTTCTGCAACAGCGAAAGAAGGTGACAGGATCAGATCGGGTCGAGAGGAGCTGACCAGGAATTGAAAAATCCCGGGAATCCGCTTGGGTTGCAGCAGTATCATCACCCTTCTGGCTGAAGGATAATATCCATGCATTATTTTCATCCGCAAAAAACTTGCCGGGGTACCTGAAGCAGATGGCAGATATACCATGACATCAGGTCTGAATTTACCGACTGCAGCAGCCAGCTTTCTGCTGATAAGCAGTTTATTGGTTCTTATTGGCTGGACATCTCCGGGAATGCCGGCAGGAGCGAAACGAGTGAATGTGAGAACATCATGCTTCTGAGAGAAGTGTTTCCTGAACTGCTCTGCGGTCTTCTTTATACCCTCATCAAAGGGGTAGATCAGATCCTCATGGAAAAAGAATATTCGCACAGCAGTTTCTATTTAAAAAAAGGCTGGTCATATTTTTATGCTGGCACCTTCCTGCCGCAGGCTCTCCTGAGCTGCCTCGATCATCCTGATGATGCGCAGAGCATGTTCCGCATCGGTACGGGGAACAGTGTTGTTCTCGATACAGTCGATGAAATGATTACACTCAGCATTCAGGGGTTCGATATTATTCAGACGGGGGACACTGATATCACCGGTACGATAGAATAACTGGAATTCTCCAAAAGTCTCGGGGTCGTTAATCTTATCGATTCCCATGTCATAAAGCTTTATTTTTTCAGTAGTATTGACATCATCATATACGATCATTTTTTTCTTGCCGACGATGTAGGACTGGCGAATTTTCACTGGAGATATCCAGCTGAGGTGGATATTTGCCAGGATATCATGGTCGTATTTCAGGTTGATATATGCCACATCACAAACCTGTTTAAAAGTTGAAGCTTTCCCGACAACCTGAATACTGAGCGGCAATTCTTCCAGCCAGAATTCAAGAATGGAGAAATCATGCGGGGCCAGATCCCAGATCACATTAAAATCATGTTTAACCTTGCCGAGATTAATGCGGGTGAGTTGGATGAAATCCAACTGTCCCAGTTCACCCGCCCTGATTAGTTCCTTTACTTTCAACACAGGGGGGCTGTAGAGAAAAGTATGGCCTACCATCATTACTCTCTGCTGTTTCCGGGCAATCGCGATCAGTTTTTTCATTTCTTCCGAGGAGGCAGTAAGAGGTTTCTCTACCAGGATATGTTTCCCACTTTGCAAGGCAGCTTCAGCAATTTCGAAATGAGTGAATATGGGTGTTACTATATTTAGCGCGTCAACTTCCGGATCCCTAAGTACATCATGGTAATCCAAAGTAGTTTCCACGTAACGATAGTTCTTCTTGGCAAGATCAACTCTGTCCTGCTGGATATCGCAGACATATTTCAAATTAGCCCGGTTGTTATTATTCCATACCCGTACCAGATTGGGACCCCAATAACCATAACCTACAACGGCAACAGTGATCATTGTTTCTCCTTATTTTCCCAGGGGACTATTCTTAAATTGATTATGAATATAAACCTTTTTACCAGTGAAGGCAGACTCATAGATAGCATTGATGATTTCCACAGATTTCCTGCCTTCGAAACCGCCTACCAGAGCAGAACGATTATTCTCTATGGCTTCAATCACATCCCGCAGGTAAGCTTCATGGCCGAAACCATAGACATTGGGAGGATTTTCCCCGTAAACTGCCAACACATCTTTATCTTCAGGTAATTCATCAACGAAATTCCAGGTTTTGATCTTATTTACCGCAAATCCGACAATTTCAACCGATCCCTTCTCACCCAGAATGGACAATGATCCTTCCAGGTCTCTGGGTCTGGTGGCAGTGGTTGCTTCAACCAGCCCAAGAGCACCATTACAGAATTTCAGCAAAGCCATCCCGGTATCTTCAGTCTCGATATTGACCAGCATGGTCTCCGTGATTGCCATCACACTCTCCACATCACCCAGGAACCATTGTAAAAGGTCGATATGATGGCTGGCCTGATTGGTCAGCACACCTCCATCCTGTGCCCAGGTCCCTCGCCAGTCGTCCTGATCATAATAAGACTGATCACGAGACCAACGCACCCGCACCGTCCCCAGAACCAACTTCCCGAACCTGCCCTTTTCAAAGGCTTCCCGGGTTTTAATCACGGCACTGTTAAAACGGTTCTGTTTCACAACGAAAAGCCTTACCTTGTTCCGGTCAGCAGTTTCAATCAGCCTGTCAGCCTGGGAAAGGGTCAAAGCCATCGGCTTTTCAATTACCACATGTCTGCCCGTATTCATTACTTCGACAGCAATATCAGCATGAGTACCCGAGGGAGTGAGTATATTGACTATATCTACCTTCTCTTGCCTGAGCATTGCGTGGTAATCGGTATAAGAATTTATTCTCAGGTCCTGGGCGTATTTCATCGCTCTTTCGGGAATTACATCACAGACGGCTACCAGATTCGCTTTTTCTATATTTTTGAGCGATTCAACGTGTTTATAAGAGATTCTACCGCATCCGATCAGGGAAAAATTATATTTGCGCATTCATGTTTCCTTTTTGATTTTCAATATTCGGGCTGGATTCCCTGCTACGACCGCATTATCCGGCACATCCCGGGTTACCACTGCACCGGCTCCTATCATTGCCCGGGAACCGATTGTGATGCCACAGAGAATTGTCGCATTAGAACCGATGGCAGCTCCGGCGCGAACATGAGTGGGAATACAGACCCAATCGTCCTTATCCTGCAGGTCACCTTTATCGTTTACAGCACGGGGATTTTTATCATTAATAAACATCACGCCATGACCGATAAAGCAATTATCCTCAATGTTTACACCTTCACAGATGAAGGTATGAGAAGATATTTTGCAGTTTCTACCGATACTGGCCCCTTTCTGAATCTCGACGAAGGTGCCTATCCTGGTGTTATCCCCGATGCTGCAACCATAAATATTCACAAAATCATATATTATCACGTTCCGGCCCAGTTTGACATCAATTATATTTTTCATCCTAATTATTTTTCTCCGTAAAAAACATCTTTATTGTATCGGTTATATATTTAACCTTTTTTCTGGTTAATTCGGGAAACATCGGCAGCGATATATTTCGTTTGACCACTGCTTCGGTGATAGGGAGATCTCCCTGCCTGTAATTCAGATGGCGGAACGCCTGCTGGAGATGGACCGGCAGTTTGTAGTGCAGGGCGCTTCCTATGCCATACCGGGCAAGGTATTGTTGAAAAGCCTCTCTTTCGGGTACCAGGATGACAAAAAGGTGATAGACCGGTAAAATGAAATCCGGTACAAAGGGTAATTGAATTTCTTCTACCATTTTCAGATCCTGCAGGTACCAGCTAGCGACCTGACGCCGCTGTTCATTCCACTTCTCCAGGTATTTCATTTTAATCAGCAAGGCAGCAGCCTGGAGGGCATCCATTCTGTTGTTTCTACCAATAAACTCATGAATATATTTTTCCCGGGAACCATGGTCACGGAACATGGACATGAATTCAGCGAATTTAGGATCATTGGTTACTGCAGCACCACCCTCACCGCAGGCACCCAGATTTTTGGTCGGATAAAAACTGTAGGTCGTTATATCCGCATAGGAAGCGGGATTATTCCACCTGCCCTGTTCATATAAGGCTGAACCGACAGCTTGCGCGGAATCAGCGATGATCAGTAATTTATGTTTTCTGGCTATCTGTCTTAAGGAGATCATATCTGCCGGTTGTCCGTAAAGGTGAACCGGAATTATTGCCCTGGTCTTCCTGGTTATCTTTTCTTCCACCCGCTCCGGATCCATGTTCCAGGTTTTATCATCGATCTCTGTCAGAACCGGCTGAGCCCCGGTGAAGGCAATAGCGGCGACTGTAGCTATAAAGGTGTTGGCAACTGTGATTACTTCATCTCCCTGCCCGATCCCGGCAGCTCTCAGAGCAATTTCCACCGCTGAAGTGCCAGAATCAAAAGCACAGGCAAAACGAGCAGCGTTCCAGCTGGCGAATTGCTGTTCGAAATCCTTGCAGGTACGGTGATAAACAAATTCAGTTCTATCATATAGTTCCTGCCATCTGGAAAAAATCTCATCCCTGATCTTCTCATGCTGGCAGGTAAGATCTATAAAAGGTATCTTCATAATAACTCCGTCTCAGGCATAGCGGAACGATATCACCCGATAATTTCTGTATTTTTCTGGATATCGAGCATAATATTTCTGCAGTACCATCTCGGTCAATTCCTTATTTACGGTAGCGAAATCCCGGTTATTATCAACCACTACAAAAGTATCAATTTCCTTCAATCTGTCGTATAATATCATCCTGGATTTCAATTCATCCGCTCTCTCCTCCGGCTTCCTCTGCAAAATATTATCAATTGCGGTTGTGATGATGATCCGTTGATCCGGGCAGGGAGTCAGAAATGAAAAAAACCTGTATAGTTTCCGGTTGAGGTTACTTTTTTTCCCCAGAAACTCTAAATCGACAATGGCGTCTGCCACGAACCGATCCGACATTACCAATCTGCCTTTCCATAACAAAAGGGTTATTTTAAAGAAGTAGTATAATATTCCTTCCAGGATGTTTCCCCAGCGAAACAGCGATAGTAAAAATCCTGAAGAATAATTCACTCCTGCTTGATCTTGTTCCTTATCTTTTCCCCTGTTATCCTTCCTTTTCTTCATACGCAGGATAAAATTGACCATGGGGAAAGAACCTGCTCTGCTCCATAAAAGTGTACTTTTTAAACCACAATTTGTCATTATATTCTGTAGAGTCTGCAGGTGAATTGTCTTCCCGCTGCCATCAACTCCCGATACAGCGAGGAAAAAAGGAGGTTGAGATCTTATTTTCATTTTGTTATGAATAATCCCGTCCAGAGAGTTACTGAGTACTATTTGCCAGCGCTGCCATGTATTACCCAGGTGGTGGTCGTGAAGAATTCTCAAAGAAGAATGCCTGCGCACCCAAAAATGTGGCAGGTTAAGGGGCAGAATAATTTTTTTGTGAAGCAGTCCCCCGTGCAGCACTTTTATAATCCAGGGGTGTTTTTCAATCACCTGCTTGCATTTTTGCTTCACATGGGCAGGGATAAGTCTTTCCCTGAAAATTCTTTCATGAATTGTATCCGTAATCACCAATGCTGTAGCCAGGCTTATCATCCAGGAAGATTTTTCAGCCATTTCCATTACCTTATCCCAGTTCAAGCTGTTGTTCTTGGTGAGATAACGTAATTCCAGAATATCTTTCATTCTGATCAAATGATCTTCCAGAAAAAAATGGGCTGTTAATACCAGCAGTGAATCTTCTCCGGAGGGAAATCTGATGAGTGGATCCTTACCTGAAATACGGAAATTCTGCCAGATATGGTCTTTGTCTTCGTAGGGTACTATCCAGCATACTCTTTCATGGAGGTGAATCGGGACGAGTGCATGGTCACCTTCGAATTTACGGTAGAATTCCTTGTGCGGTTCCTGGATATTACGCAGATTGATATATCCATTTCTGAGCAGTATCTCCCCAGCTTTCCTGAAGCTTCCGGTTTGCACCAGCACATCAAGATTATCGCTGAGATGTGGGAATTCACCCAGGGATTTATGAAATATATATTCGATCCCGGCACTCTCCCAGGCTTCCCGCAAAGGAACAAACTCATCGTACCATTGTCTGAGTTTTTCCCTCTCATGTTCCAGACAGTGCAAGAAGCTCTTTTCCTTTAACAGAGCAGAATCCGCCATATTCTGTCTTTTATAAAGATCAATAAAGCTTATCTTATTTGTTTTCAGATACGTTAAAAGAGCCGGGATCTCTTTCCCGGTTATTTCCTTCCTGGTATGCTCGGTATTTATTGATACGAACCAGTCCTGGATTTCCTGCATATTATCCTGCTCTGGCAATTTTCCTGTAAAGAGCCAGAGTCATGGCTCCTATCCTGTCATAGTTAAAATCCATGATGAAATCAGAATAATCATATTCTCTAGGATCTTGTAGAACTTCCAGTATTTTGTCACTTATATCATATTTATCTTTTCTGGTAATATAACAACCCGGAAGTTCGCCTATCAATGTTTTAACATCTCCCACGTCAACGGAAACAACAGGCAGATTTACAGCCAGAGCTTCCTTAACAACGATCGGACTGCCTTCATAATGGGAAGTAAGGATAAAAGCCGAGGCAGAGTTCAATAAAGAAGGTATTTCATCATTATTTACAGAGCCCAGGAATGTAACTCCCGAGATCTTCTGGTCACGGACATAGTCCTGCAGCACAGTTTTCCTGGAACCATCCCCTGCTATGACCAGTTCAAGTCCATCTGAATTCCCTCGGGCAATCTGAAAAGCATCAAGAAGCAATTCCAGATTTTTTTCAGGTTCAAGACGACCTACGAATATTATTCTCTTCTTCGAAGCCATCGTTGGGAATTTATTATTAGAGGAGACTTTTTTCAATTTCGGGACATCCACCCCTGTCGGTATAATGTGGATCCTGTCCTTCAGAAAGGGGTATTCTTTAATGTAATAGGAGCTTGTAACTTCATCTACGGCAATTACCGCATCAATATTTTTCAGGATCCATGTTTCCAGCTTTTCATATATGTATACAGCCAGCCTGCTTTTTTTGAATCTGATTCTTCCCAGTTCCTGTCCATGCAGGGTGAGTATCTTGGGGTTTTCAGGAAACCTGATCAGGAATGGGATTAATTCCAGCGGTTTCTGGGCATGTATCAACGATGAGGGGGTGATCTGCCGTTGTTTTACTCTTATTAGCAGTGCCATCAGGAAATGTATGGTGGTGTTTCTGAATAATTTCATCCCCATGAATCTGTAGGGTAAGTCAAAAGCCCTGTAATCCCGGGGACTAACTCCAATAAAAAGAGGATCCTGTTTTTCTTCTGCGAGGTAATGCAAAAGGTTTGTAACATAGACCTTGCTGCCACAGGCATTGGTGTCCGGGACAGGATCATCCTGGCTCACAACAACGATATCTGGCATCATTATCAACCGTACAGAGATAGTATTTTATTCAGTATCTTTCGTTCCGCGTTTCCATCACCGAAAAATTCCGGATGTTCCGCCGGGGGAGAGAATTGTCTGATGGCATCGACGATCTTATTCTTATCCGCACCCACGATGAGGTTCCAGCCACACTTGACGATTTCGGGCCACCAGATTATCTCAATAAGAGTAATAACCGGTTTATACATGATATATGCTTCTCTTCTCACAGTTCCTGAATCTGTGAGCACTTTTCGGGCACCTGCCAGAAGTCTGATGAAATTAATATAGCCCTGCGGTTCGAGTAACTGGATATTATCACCAATTTTATCCTGAAGTCCGAATCTTTCCAGTTGCTTTCTGGTTCGGGGATGCACCGGAAACACAATTTTTTCCCCCGATTCATTGAGTGCCCTGATAATATTCGTCAATCGCTGGGAATTGTCGACATTTTCTTCCCGGTGCAGGGTTATCAAAATATAGTCTTTGCGTTCAATTTTTATATCGTGCCTGTTCAGGGTATACAGCAGGATATCCTTGGTAACATCACCATAGAAGAAGATTCTGTCTGAGGGAAAATTTTCCTTGAGCAGATTCTGCAATGACAGCTCGGTGGGCACGAATATGGTATCTGAAAGATGATCACAGATCTTGCGGTTGATATCCTCAGGATTAAAGCGGGAATCTGTTCGGATACCGCCTTCGATATGGACCACCGGGATCCTGAGTTTTACCGAGGCTAAAGCTGCTGCCAGTGACGATGTGACATCCCCGTAAACAAGAGTAAGATCAGGATGCTCCTTCAATAATATCTCTTCCATCTGGGTAATGATCTCTCCTGTTTGCCTTCCTACCAGTCCGGTGGAAACATTAAGGGAATAGTCCGGAATGGGGATTTTCAGCTCATCAAAGAAAATCTGGGACATATTATGATCGTAATGCTGTCCTGTATTAACCAGAATCTCTTCTATCCCCATTTCTTTCAGATAATGATGGCGAAGCGTTTCCTTGATATAATCGGGACGGGTTGAAACTACTGATATCAATTTCATAAATCACCTTTTATTGTTTAACAATAGATCATAGCAATGATACAGTTCCCTGCGGGTATTTTCCCAGCGATAGGGCTGAAAAATCAGCTCTGCCTTACCTATATATTCCTTTACCAGATCTGGATTATGATAGCAATATAGTATCTTATCGGTAAGATCAGCAGCATCTCCCGGTTCATATAAAAGGACCCCGTCATCCCCGGTGATATCAATAATACCCTGCAGGCGGGGAGCAATAATCATTTTTCTGAATGTCATATACTCAAATAATTTATCCGGAGAATAAAGCTCATATACTGGTATCTTTTTCGCCATCAGCAGACAGATATCTGCCATTGCCACATAAGCAGGTACTTCCCGGGGAGGCAAGAATCCGGTTATAGTAATATAGTTTTCCAGTCCTTTTTTTATAACCAGATCCTGGAGATAGGGTAAAAGGCTGCCTGCTCCGACAATGATCCCCAATATGTGGGGAATATCCGCCTTCAGATTGTCTACGGTATCAACAAGAATGTCAATGCCACGTTCCGGAGTAACAGCACCCTGATAGAGGATCACAAATTTCTGCTCGTAACCGAAATCCCTTTTCCTGTTTTTAATAACATCAGGATCAAAGAAGGTCTTATCGGGAGAATTAGCCAGAATGCTGATTTGTGTCTTTGCAACACCGATGCGGACCAGTTCCTGCTGGAAAGCCCTGCTCACAGTAATCACCCGATCGGCATAGCGACAAGCTGCAAGTTGAATCCAATCCAGAAACTGTAAAAAGAAACCCCTGCTTTCACTGAACTTTTTCGCATAACTCTTGGATAGAGGTTCGGAAATATCGAGCAGGACACGACAACCATAAATCCATTTATGACAGACCGTGATAAATACCAGAGAATCAGGTGGATTATTTACATGAACCAGTGAGAACCGGCGGTAGTGAAATAACTGACTCATCTTTATAAAGGCAAGAATGCTGAAAATCAGGTATTCCACAAGATATCTCGCCTTCCCTGTTTTGCGTCTTTCTATAGCCAGGGTATGGACATTTACTCCTTGCAGTTGAGTCTGATTTTCCCTGGCAAAACTGCTGTCATTGAAGCAGATAATGTCCAGATGATAACCTTCCTGGACAAGAGCACGGGCAATCCTTATGGAACGAGGATTAGCGTGGAAATAAGTGGGCATGATAAGGCAGATGTTTTTGCTGTTCAGATTTTTCATTGCAATTTCTGCCAGATACTGAATCCTGTCCTCGCTATCTGATACAGGAGCGGTTTATGAATCCTGATGAATCTGCTGTAATTGACTAAAGAACCACCATATTTTTTCTTATAATCTCTTACGCCATAGGGAATACCCGGTTTGCCGGCACCGCCGAAGTCAAATATCTCATAACCTGTTTCCCTGCCCCAGAGAAATACTTCCCAGGGTAAAATATCATTGGGATACTTATCATAGTGTTCCCGGTAACTGCCTGCATACCAGTCATAAATTACATTTTTATAGCAGAGTACAACAATGGTCCCGATAATCCTGCCAGAGTTGACAGCACCGAAGAACCTAATCATGCCCAATGGTGCCAGGATTCTGGAGGCAGCCTGGAAAACGGTCGCTGCAGCGAGGGGCAGCTTGACCCTGCCGTACACATTCTCCAGTATTTTCAGAGCTTCCTGGATTTCGTCATTTCCTTCCAGCAACCTGACAGATGTTCCCTCCTTCACAGCCCGACGTATTTCATTTCTTCTTTTAGGATAGACCTGTTTCCACAGTTCCTGTTCTGATTGAGTAAGATCTATTATGATGTTCAGATGATCCTCGCATCTGTATTTGTTCCTTAAAAAGAGAGGTTTCCATGCCTCCATATCGAACAGATTCCTGAACTGCGAATAGATAACGCGGGATGATATCTCTTTCTCGTAAGCCTGCAGGAGCAATTCTGCAACATGAGAATCATCATCTGTTATCAGGGGTCCTCCCATGATCACGGAGCGGGTGGATAATATTCCCATCCAACCGGAACCCTCCTGCTGCATCTGGTAGGATAACAAACCTCTTATCCTGTTGTCTTCATCGATAACCGCAATCACACCAGGTCGGTAATGATTGCTTTCCTGATAAACTCTGAAGAAAAAAGGAGTCTGAAAGATGTTACCCTGAGCGTGAGAAGCAACAAATTTCGACCAGAGTCCAAGATCCGGAG
>JAFGRJ010000212.1 GCA_016935235.1 Candidatus Cloacimonadota bacterium | reverse complement strand
GGTGGAATATTCGCCGGTGGTGACCAGTGCCTGGGTGTAGTCAGCCGGGGGATTGGTGGTGATCATGCCGCTGAGGAAGCCGGTGGCACCGATGGCATTGGGCGGGAAGATTATGTAATCGATCCAGCCGCAGTCCGAACCACTGCTGACAGAGCCATCTTTCTCATAGACCCATTTAAAGGTATGCTCGCCAGTGTCAACCGGGTAACTTTCTCCGCTCCAGCCCTGTTCTCCCGACCAGGCTCCCATTTCGTTGTTATCTATGTAAAAACGCAGGAAATCATAGGTATTTTCGGAGGATACTTTTTTCCAGAAGCTGATCTCATCACTGTTGAGAACGTACATCTGAATTTTCAGAGAGGTCTCCTGACCGTGGCTGATAGTACCGGAACGTGCACAATAAGTTCCTTCATAAGCATTCGTGGTTACAATCCAGTTACTGTTGCCAGCGAATTCCCAGGGGAAAGAGGAGAAGTCACCACTCTCGAAATCTTCCAGGCAGAGTCCTACCGTAATGGTGAATTCCTTGCTGGTGGTATATTCACCTGCAATTACATCGCACATGAGGTTGAAAGGTGTGCCGATGGTGATCTCAGCGGGAGCGGTAACATAGAACAAAGCGTCATTGTAACTGGCAGGGGCGATCTGTCCCAGTTCGTATTCATAGTAAGTAAAGAGGATCTGATCGTTAGAGCAGTCGATATAGGATTGAGCTCCGGGTGAGAGGGAACGACCGTTGTTATAGACCGGGATAATTATGCAGGCAGATTCACCCGGGTCAAGAATACCGTCATCATCACCTTCACTGTCGTCAATGGTATAATCATCCAGTGCCAGTAAGGGGGCATAGGCTTCGATCGTGAAGTTGCTGTTCCAGTTGGTTTCACCATTATCAGCAGTCAGGTTGAAAAGGACAATATGCTCATCGGGGATATTATCATGAATAGAAATGGCAAAACCGTCATTCTGGGTTAAGAAACCGCCGGCAGCGATATCGCCGTAGAATTCAGTAGAATCAGTGAGAGTTATATATGAATCGGTGCTGCTGATAGACACGTTGATATTCTCACCCGGTTCCAGACCGACATTCTGAATCGTCAGTGATAGCTGGATATTTTCTCCGTAATCGGCAAATCCATTGCCATTACCATCCTGATCGTTTATTTCGTAGGATTCGTAAACCACGTAGGGTCCTTCGGGCGGAATGATCTGCAGGTCCTGGCTATAGCGGAAATGGTTCTGTTTGGTGACAGTAACGGTAATGAAGCCGCCGGGGAGTTGGGGTTCGATGTTTATGGAGACAGGATAGCCTGTCCCGGTGGCAGTGCCAAGGATTATTTCATCCATGGTCAGCGCGATGAGAGAGCCTTCATCAGCAGAGACATCAAAGAAGTCGATCCCGCTCAGCAATACCGGATCATGGACGACAGTAAGTTGTTCCGGCATTGTAGAGTACATATTGAAGAAGGCATCACCGTGATGATGGAAAAGGTGATAGACGGTTGCTTTGTCGCCAGTATTATAAGGCCAGCCTGAGCTCTGCAGGTAATATTTTCCTGAAACGCTGGCAAACGCCGGCAGGATGAACCCGTCTCCATCCTCGCCCTGATACGGATCAAAATCGTTCCACATGTGATCGAACATACCCCAGACATAGACATCGTTCACGAAAGAATAGGAAACCTCGGAGGCGGCGATGATGCCAACCGCACCCTCCTCATGCCTGTGAAAGGCTTCAGCAAAACACTCACCATTCATGTTATATTTTCCGGTAAGGCAGTTGATGGAGAATACAAAGGGCAGGTCCTGGTTGTTCAGATTGTAAAGATCAGAGTTAGAATAAGCCGGTTCTCCCCAGCCATCTTCCTCTCCATGATCACGATGCAGGATCAGGAAGGTACCGTTATTGATAGCAGTATTTATTCCATAGGCATTTCCACCCCAGTCGTTCAGATATTGAGGAGTAGCAGGGATATAGCCGAGTCCATCCGGGCCAAAATAGTTAACCACCTGGTTGGTATTACTGGCGGTTGACCAGAGAGCACCGGGAGTGCCGTCATAAATGGCATATTCCCTGACAGGTTCCTTCCCCTGGATATTGGCAAGGTAACCATAGACGATTTCGGTGCAGAGGATGAACCATCTTTCCGTCTGCCATCCACCTGCCATGAGGGGATTATCGTAGAAAACCTGATTAAGGGGAGGTGTTTTTTCATAGTCTATGAATTTATTGATCATGGTTTCCAGATGATCACCGTTCTGAGCTGTCATTCTGGCGAAAGTGAGATCAGGCAGGTTATTGCCGTTTATATCAGCATAAATGTTATCAGAGATGCAGGGATTATATCCGCCATACCAGGTGGGAGAGATGATGGTGTTTCCTGTGGTACCGTAATCCGCCAGCAGCAGTACTGCTACCGGGGCAGGATCCCAGTTATTATAGGCATTGTTGATATATGCTTCGATCTGCCCGGTAGTGTTGCCCCCAACTTCGCTGATGGTAACAATCTCGGTAAGAATACCCTGTCTGGTGCGCCAGTATTTGATGGAATCAGCCCAGGCCAGGAACTCGATATTGTCAGGTGTGATGATCAAATATTCACAACCGTCGGGTCTCCCGGAGCGATAACGGTTATAATCGATATCGGGTAGAGATCCGCTGTTGAGAATGATCTGCTGGTAAATTGGGTCCCACCAGCGGCTGCGTAACCGGTCCCTGCCAAAGTGACCGTTACCGAACTTGAAATTTATCCTGAATCTGATGTCATTATAGACAATCAATTCTCGGGTGACAGGATTATACTGAAATGGTGTTACTCCTGCCATGACAACGTCCAGGCCACGAATTTGTGTAGGCTGGGAAATAGTTACCGGTTGTTCGGGATAATAAGCATTTCGGGAATAGATAGACTGGTCCTGTTTATATTCCAGGGGTCCTCTTTCTGTTTCCAGGGGAATACGCGGTGCGGGAGCAAGGTCGATGCCGGTAAAGATTTCAGTCCTATAGCTGATCATCTCCAGCTCCGGGACCGCATACTGCGGAATGGCGATATAACGTCCACTGCCTGGCAGATTAGGTGCTCCCTCTTCATTGGGCAGAAAATGTCCCGGTAGATGGATCATCTGCATTTCTTCACCATTGATGGTTACATTCTCAATGGAAAATTCCATAACAGAATATATTATCTCAGCACCCAGGGTCGAACTGCTCTCAAGGTTAAAACCCGTATTTCCCCAGTTATCGGCGAAGCGATAATATCCGGCTCCGCTTGCCGCCAGCAGGGCAGTTGATATAATCAATGCAAGTATAAAGATTTTTTTCATCGTTTCCTCACTTTATTTCATCAATATCATTTTTTTAACGCTGGTATAATCAGGAGCGCTGAACTT
>JAFGRJ010000211.1 GCA_016935235.1 Candidatus Cloacimonadota bacterium | reverse complement strand
TATTTTCTGTCCGGTTTTTCCCTGGGTTTTCTGGCTGTTACCCCGGTATCTTATAATCCGGTTAATGGTCATGTAATCTATTACCAGAATATCAATCTGGCAATTCACACCAGGAAGCAAGGTCTATCCGAAAATGCTTCCCGTTATTTACATAATTCCGAATTTATTGTCAACTTTGTTGCCAGGAACGTACTCAACAATGAAATACTGCATTACTATGATTTAGCATCTGAAAGAGATGAAACCATAGATTATTTAATCATAACGGGGGATGACTATACGGAAAACTGGCAGAATTTTGCTTTTTTATACAATCAGCGAGGGTTTACAACGGAAATCGTCACCGTTGAGTATATAGAAAGTAGTTACAGCGGCATTGATTTAGCGGAAAAAATAAGAAATTTTCTCAAAAATAAATATGAAGACAACTATATACGTTTTGTTCTTCTGGCCGGTGATACTGATCTTATCCCTCATCGTGGTTTATATGGTATTGTCAACGAAAACAGCCCTGAACCTACCATTGATTACGATATTCCTGCCGATATGTATTATTCCTGTCTTGATAGAGGTCCGGGATTGGGGGATGGTCCTGACTGGAATAATAACAGCAATTCCAAATGGGGTGAGCCGCTGGAGGCTGACCTTGCCCCGGAATTCGCCATCGGTCGATTCTGTTTTAACAATGCTGCAGAAATTGACAATTTTATCAACAAGGTCGCCAAGTATCTTCATACTCCGGTAGAAGATGAACTGGTATCTGCCCTGTTTGTGGGAGAGGATCTGGGTTGGAATGTCTGGGGTGGAGATTATATGGACGAGATGATAGGAGGTTCGACCAACCATGGACATGAGACAGTTGGTGTGCCTCTGGACTGGAATATCACCACCCTGTATGATCGTAATTACTACTGGAACCAGAATGATCTGTTTACCCAGTTAAATGCCGGTCCTAATCTTATAAACCATCTTGGTCATTCCAGCACCACCTATACCATGAAACTTTTCAACAGCGATGTAAATGATAATAACATCACCAACAACGGTGAGAATCATAATTTCTCCATTATCTTTACCCAGGGTTGCTATGGTGGGGCTTTCGATAACCGCACCGGCGGTGGTAATTATACATCGGACTGCATTACCGAGAAATTCACTTCCATTGCTAACGGAACCGTAGCCATGATTGCCAATTCCCGTTACGGCTGGGGATCCTACAATGACACCAACGGTGCTTCCCAGTTTTACAACCGGGAATTTGTTGATGCCTTTTTTGGGGAAGATATCTTTACAATAGGTTTTGCTTTGAACGATGCCAAAATTGACGCCATACCTTTCATGAATTCAGTAATGTACTGGGCCTGTTACGAGTTAAATCTGATCGGAGATCCTGCCCTCTCGCTCTGGACCGCGATACCGGAAGATCTCACCGTGGAGTATCCTGCTGAATTATATACCGGTGCGGATCATTGTTTCGTATCCTGCTCCGAACCGGGAGCTGATGTAGTGATTCTGCACGGGAATGATGTTCTGGGAGTTGCCAATACAGGCTTCAATGGTGAAACTACTGTCTACTTCAATAATCCTGTAATGGAACTGACGGAATTGACCATAAATGTGCTTAAACACAATTTCAGCAGTTTTACCGGAACAATCACAATTATCCCGGCTAATGGTCCCTATGTTGTCTGCAATGATGTAAGCTACAGTGAGACAGGAGATTATCTCGATGGTTCTATCCAATCCCTGGATATAGTCAATTGCGGGATCACACTCGAAAATATCGGATTGGGCGCTACCGGTACGGCGATCACAGCGCTACTGACCACAGACAATAATCTTGTTGATATAATCGATGATTTTGTAGAGACAAATATACTTGAATCCATGCAGAGTGTTACACTGGAAAATGCATTTCAGTTTAAGCTGCTGCCTGGTTTGCCTGATGGTGTGATAATTGAATTCAATGTGGAAATATCTACCGGAGAGAATAGCTGGACCAGCATGATTTTTCTTGTCGTCCAGGGCCCGGACCTGGTATTCTCAGACTATATTCTTGAGGTGACGTCCGGAAGTGATCAAGAGCTTGACCCTGGAGAAACAGCTGAGCTTTATCTATCCTATTTAAACCAGGGCAGCGGATTTTCTTATAATCTAGCTACAACTATCTTCTGTTACAATCCTGATGTGACTGTAACCGGATATGATGTCATACCCCAGATTGATCCCGGAGCTGAAGCCACTACCCTGCTCCCTTTTACAGTCACTGTGTCTCAGGATTGCCCTCCGGAATTATATCTGGAACTGCAATTTCTGGCTATAGATGATGTTGGCAGCGGAATACTGGAAGCATTCACCCTTCCGATCGGATTTTCCGGGTATAATTTCGAGAATGGTGATTCGGAGTGGTTACATTATGCTCTCAGTATGGGTTTTCTGGACGAGTGGCATCACAATTCATATCGCAATCATACAACAGGTGGTTCATACAGTATGAAGTGCGGCGGTGCTGGAGCCGGAAACTATTCCAATTCTGTCCACGCAGCCCTGGAATCCCCTCTTATTAACATCGCAGAAGACTCATACATAAAATTTCATCACTGGATGGATGCCGAGGCAGAAGATGAAAGCACTGCCTGGGATGGTGGTACGATCGAGATCTCTATCAATGGCGGGGAATTTGAACCAGTTACTCCGGTAGGAGGTTATCCTTATACAATTGTGAATAATCCTGATTCTCCTTTCCCCGGGGGAACTCCTGTTTATTCGGGCAGTATAATCTGGGAAGAAGTTGAATTGGATTTATCAGCATACAGCGGATATGTCAGGTTGAGATTCATCTTCGGTTCTGATGCTTATGTTACCGGGGAAGGCTGGTACATAGATGATATTGTGATAGGAAGTTATACTGGTAACAATAACGAGACTATCGTGCCTCAGACCTATAATCTTTTTCAAAATTATCCTAATCCTTTCAATCCTGTAACAGTTATCTCCTTCAGCATACCGGAAACAGCTGTGACCGAAATCGATATCTACAATATCAGGGGGCAAAAGGTGAAATCACTACTATATGATACCCTTACAGCCGGTGAATATTCCATCGACTGGAATGGCAGTGATGATTCAGGTAACAGAGTTTCCTCAGGTATTTACCTGTACAGGCTGCGAAGCGGAATATATCAGTCCACCAGGAAAATGATCCTGATGAAATAATTCCAGACAAGATGTATTACTGATCTACAGGAGAGCCAGTCTCTCCTGTTTCTTATTTTGTGATAAGTTTGTAACTGTAATTTAAGGAATACCTTAAAACTGGATAATCAATATTACTGGAGCAATACCTGTAATACATTGCAATTAAGATTAGACAATTTTGAGCGGAAAAAAATAGTTTGACACCTGTATAAGATAATTCATATTTTTGCTGTTTTGATATCAAACCACTAAGAAGAGAGGTGAAGTTATGAGAAAATTCTTATTATTATTTTCATTATTGTTATTAAGCGCCAGTATTTTTGCAAATGGTCTGAGTCTAAACAGTCCTGGTCCGAGAGCACTGGCCATGGGAGGAGCTTTTATTGCTGTTGCCAGTGATGGTTCTGCCATCTACTGGAATCCTGCTGGACTATGCGGACAGGATAATGGCATTAAGGCAATATTAACCGATATCATTCCCATAGGCAATTATAGCAATGAGGATTTCGGCATTGATGCTGACACAGAAGTAAATCATTATTTCAATCCCAATATCTTTTTCAATTATACCATGAACAAATTTGCCTTTGGGTTTGGTCTTTATGTACCTGCCGGTCTGGGAACTGAGTATGACGGTGCTGATCTGCAGATTTTCTCAGCTATTCCGGGTGCCTATGCTGGTGATCCTGATATGCAATACATGTCCAAAATCGGGGTAGTGAACTTTTCTCCGGCAGTTGCTTATCAACTGACTGACAAATTATCCTTTGGTGTAGCTGCAAATATCTATTATGCCATGTTCGATCTTAAACGTTTTGCTGCCACGATTCCCAATGGACAGGGCGGATTTACCTCTTTCCAGTATTCCGAGGAATCGACCGGTATGGGTTACGGTGCAACTTTCGGAATATTATACCAGGCAAGCGAAATGGTGAAATTGGGC
>JAFGRJ010000210.1 GCA_016935235.1 Candidatus Cloacimonadota bacterium | reverse complement strand
GACAGGACAGAATTCTGTGAACTCCAGTATGAAAAAGTCAGCGATTGGGGATTTATCCTCTGTAATTTTAACGCAAGAGTATCATTTTTTTTGTTGAAGTATATCCTCCCGATTTAATTTTATAAAGGTAAATTCCCGAACTTACATCATTTCCGCTTTTATCTTTTCCGCTCCAGACAACTGAATGGTTTCCTGCCGGGAGAATTTCATTTATCAGGGTTTTGACCTTTTGACCTTTTAAATTAAAGATACTAATTTCCGTATTCTCATTACTCTCAACGGTCGAAAACGCTATCGTTGTATACGGATTGAATGGATTGGGATAATTATTGAATAATTCAGGTAGAATTAGCACATTGTCTTCAGCTTCAGTTATTTCGCCCTCTAAGGCATACAACTGCACATCATCTATGTTCCAACCGCAGTATCTCCAACCACCGTCAGTATCTCCCATTGTCCAGCGAATAAATACAGCAGCCTGGTCGTTAGCAATCTCAGAAATATCGAACTCGTATTGTGCCCAGTTATTATCAGTTATTTCTTCTTCGTTTTCCCAAATAGTAGACCAGTTTTCCCCATCATTACTGACTCTGATATAAGCATGATCATATTGCGGCTGTTCAACACCCAGCCATCTCCAGAATTTTAGACTGATATTGTACAGATTTGAGCAGTCTATCAATTCCGTTGTAAGATGTTTTTCCGTAAGGTTGTTTGGATAATCACCATTGAGGTTATAACCGTAAACATTATCTCCTGTATAACCACTTGTAGGATCGGGATATCCGTGTTCTCCACCATTGCCGGCTGGAACTCCAAAAGCCCAGGCAGCTTCGGTCGTCCAACCTGGATCTGCCTCGAAATTCCATTCATAAATTAGATTTTCTTCCCCGATCGCCAGGATCACTTCTCTATAAGTATCTCCAACATGATCTGTTAGATTGATAAACTGAATTGTTGCAATATGAGCACCTGGATCCAGTGTGTTGGCATTGTCATTGATCTCTACTAACACTTCAGCAACTTCATCGGGCTGTAAAACTCCGGAAATATCTCCTGATAACGTGATCCAGTTCACGACAGGATCGTTTGAGATCTCATAATCGAAAGGAATTATACCCTTATTCTCAAATTGATATGTTATGTTCTGGGGAACAAATGGTCCACCAACCGGGCCCTGCGGATTGAAATTTCCTTCAGGATTCACACTTAAACCTGTAATACCGGTTAAAGCTTTTACGCAGAAATTGCCGGTTTCATCCCAGAGTGAATTAGAGAATTCATACTCGTAAAAATCGAGCCATTCATCCCCTACTTTGTAATAACTTTCATCTTCGTTAGCAGATGACTCAACGATCGTGCGATATGATGCACCGAGTAGAACTGGGACATCTGAAGTTCGATCATAGGGATACCCACCATGCGAAAGATCAAGATAAACATAGAAATCATCTCCATTTTCCAGCATAACAGGCACATCAAAATCTACAGTATGCAGTCCATAATGTACTATTGAACCAGTTTGTGATGTTAACTCATTCTGCAGGTTCCCATCGATGAAATCATCGTAGATGATCACAGTGTAATCTACATTATCTGCTGCAGTGAAGAAATTAACCGCTTTCAGAAGCTCATCACTTTCACTGCTAAATTTATTGAAAACAGCTGAACAATCTGAAAACGTATCACGCCAACCATGATAATCATGATAGTAGAAGTTATCGTATTCAAATGGTCCTACTTCCTGAAATGATATTGCTCCCATCTCTACATGCTGACAGCTATGTTTATCGTAGTACGATATCCAGAAATAACCGTCGTAACCCCAGTCTGCTCCCCAGCTGTTCTTTACAAGCCATGCTCCAGGTTCAGGGGCTTGCGTGACCCTGTTGTCATCCCAACCGATAATGGTAACCGCATGATTGGGATCTAATGTACTTGAGGGTGGCTGATAATGGTTGTATTGACTGTTGATAAAAGAATTGCTATAACACATACAGGTACCAATAGCTCCATGATCCATGATAACAGTTTTTATTGAATCTATTTTACTGAGATCCGGTTCAGCAACAAACCAGTTGATCTCACGTGCATAGAAGTAATGGTAATCCGGACTGTATCTGAGCGGAGGTGTATCAAATGATTGCCCGTCAATATCACGAACAGCACCTTCCCCGCGGGAAAGATAGGCAGAAGTAACGCGGTAATCTCCACCCTCATGAACTTCGAGTCCGCTTCCTGACGGTGGATCTATATCATCATTATTGTGCTGATTAAACCCATTCCACCAATCGAGATGATATTCTGCCAGATTTGGTTCACCTTCTTCTCCGGCTTCAGCCCAGGCTCCTGTCATCAGCATGTTGCTTTCCATTGGAGCCATGGCACCATGTGTCCAACAGGTTCCACCCTGCTGACTTTTCACCGATGTTACAAAATTCTCTCCATTTACATCTCGCAGATCAAAAGTCGGTGGCGGATCTGCAATTAAATGAATTGAAGAAGCAAGCACAAAAAATAATATTGTTTTTTTAATCATGTTTTCTCCCCGTTTATTTCAAATTTTCGAAAACTAGAGTATTTTTATCCTTCCTCTTGTCAAGTTGAAGCTATGTGTGACCTTCTCCCCGCAAACCGATCCAGAGTAATTGTGTAAAATATATTTAATCGATATAGTTACTAGCTCTTATCACATGGTTTATCTCATTAGGGTGATTAACAAAAAAAAATCTAATAATATCCACTTGAGCCCACCATTCTTAGTCCCGCACCTAAATTGTGATTTAGGTGCGGGAATTCCGACCCGGCAGACCCATCATGGAGGATTTCCACTGTGTTTACATTTTAGAATCAGAAAGCATGGTAACCTCTATATAGCGAATACAGAAGATTTTTTCAAAAGCCCGACATAAGAAAAGTGCCTGTCCGCATGCAGGGAAATAAAGATCCTGGAGAATCAGGAATTTCTCTGTTTTTTTTGATAATTAAAAAGCTCTGGCATTTGCATAGAACTTTAAATCAGGCTCTGGAAGAGAATCTGCCAGTATGTATCCGACTCGACCTGCATTTCGAATCGAATACAAACATTATATAAAAAAACACTACTCCTTAAAGAAAATCATTTCAGCAGTATCATTTTTCCTGTTTTCTGAATTCCTGCAGCGGTCAACCTGTACAGATACACACCGCTTGGGAGAGATTTATCGTGATCATCCCTGCCATTCCAGACAACAGTATGCCTGCCAGCCGGCAGAATCTCATCTATAAGAGTTTTAACTTTGTGACCCTGGATATTATAAATGGATAACTCAATCAATTTTGTGTTACTGTCTGTGGAAAATGATATTGTTGTTGCGGGATTGAAGGGATTGGGGTAATTCCCGATCAAATCCGTAACCGGGAGAAGATCATTACCGGTACCTACGCCATAATAAACAAACCAGATCTCGATAATATCTGATAATCCTTCATCGTAGACAGCCTGAACACCCGCCAAATAATTCTGTTCATAAAGTAATCCCTCGAACAGCCATTCCGTTTCATTGGTATTACCCACCAAATTATCATCAAGAAATACATTGTATCCCTGAAGATCACGTTTTTCCCCATGAGACAGTAAACCGGGGGAATAATCAATCACAGTGTATTTCTTACGATGAGCCTTTTCATCAGCAAATTGATCGTTCTGTACATTAACAGTGAGAGTAGATGGCGCTTCCCAGGTAAAAAGACCTGTTGACGGATCAATATTCAGATTCTGAGGTGGATACAGAACCGGTATCCAGACCAGCACCAGATCAATATTCTCGATTGTGGATCCGACATCCACCGCGACATCAGGATAAACATCATCCTCATAACCCTCCAGGTTTGCTGAAACATCATAAATCCCGGCATCCAGGGTCAATTCGTAATAACCACTGGCATCAGGTGAAACCATTATACCGCCTGCAGTAATCACTACATCCTCGAAAATGCCTTCACCACCTTCCAGACTCACAGTTCCGGTAATCGTGCCAACCTGGATGCTGGTATTAAAGGGCCAAACAGCTCCCTGCCAGGAGGGATCACTAGTGTCGGGACCTGTAGAATTACCGAGTTGCAGATCGAAATTATTTGGGGTGAGATCTGTGACAATCTGACCTTCACCCTCGTTTGTTCGCCAGTATGCCTGCAGGTCCATTTCGTTTCCTGCCAGGTAGGTATACATATTTTCCTGGATCTGTGCCTGGGTCCTGGCTGCATTCCAGATTCTTACATCAATAATGATACCTTCAAAAAAACGGTCCATATTATATTCCCGGCAGCCCAGGGATATTATATCCGGAGCTAAATCAGCATCGACCGTATCCTGGGCAACCGGCATCCCATTGATATAAAGTGTACATAATCCATCTTCCCTGGTAACCGCCACATGATTCCACTGGTTCAGGGTTATTGCTCCGGAAGGTGATACCACATAGACCCAATCGGGGCTTTCACCATACAGCAGTTCTCCGCCTGCATTTATCCTGAACTGAATGGTTGAATTGTCAGTCGAGCTTTTCCCGAATATAATCTCGTGAATATCATCATACTGATAGGGTTTGATCCAGGCTTCCAGTGTAAGGTCTTCCAGGGGATAGGGAAAGTCGCAGACAATGCTATAGTCATCCACACCGTCATAAACCAGGGCGGGTGTCTGTTCAATCAGGGGCAGTAAATTTATATAATCGATTTTCTCTTCCGTGCCATCTCCCCAGTAATCGTAGGTAACATTCAGGGAAACGGTATACAGTCCATCCTGATAATAAGTCCATTGGGGATTCTCATCAAAGGAATCTACAACATCATCTCCATTGAAATCCCATTGCCAGCTTACAGGTTCACCCCTTGATTCATCGGTGAAATTGACGGTAAGAGGAATATCACCAGAGGTAATGTCAGCACTGAAATTCACCATATCATCCACAGTATAACCTATGGCACGAATACAGAGATCATAATTATGTGAAGTATTCAACCCCATGGCTTCCCAGCCATCTGCAGGATCATTCGAGAACCAGCAGGCATTTTCTTCGATTACCGGATCGGCGTATATTTCATTACCCCATTGCCGGAACCCTTCCACAGGCAGTGGATACTCAAAATCCGGAACCGTATATTTTACTGATATATAAAAATCCTCTCCTTCCTGCAGAGTCAGTTCTTCAACCTCAAAAGTATAATATCCTTCATATCCCAACTGAATATCTGTCTGGGAATAAAGCAATCCGGTGAGCAGATCACCCTCTTTCTCATCATAGATCTCGATATCCAGAAGCGCATTTTCACCATTGGTCCAGGTCCCGATTTGCTTTATTGTGAAGTAACTGCTCTCGACGACATATTTCACCAGACCGTAGGATGTTTCCTGATTACCAGCAGGACCGAACTTAAAAATGCGCCCCTGAAAATCATGGCAATACTGAGTTTCGTATCCGGCTCTTTCTTTTACCGATGTGAATCCAAAAATTTCTGATCCGAAGGTAACATCATCATAGGAAATGTAGAAGTAACCGTCATCTCCCCAATTTGGTCCCCAGCTGTTTTTCGCGATCCAGGCACCATCCCCGGCAGGGGTAACAATACTGTCATCCCAACCCACAATAAGCACAGCATGATTGGTCCAGCCTTCATACTGCTCGTCATTGCAGCAGTAGATATATGTTACATTGTCGTAAAAAATGCTGTCGAAATAAAACCTGACATGAAGAGCCCCGTACTGAACCAGATAATCCTTTATCTGTACCTGATCGTAAGGAAGAAATGCTGCGCCATCTGCATAGAAAATGGGAGTGAAACCAGATTGGTATTCAGCATTGGGCTCGTGATTATAAGGATCGTCATCCTCGGAGATCGGACCGGTACCTCTGGTAAAATAATTGGAATAACCCTCTCTTAATACCAGCACACCCGAAGAAACACCCATATAGGGCCAGAAACCATGACCTGTACGTAAATTCTGCTCAGAAAGGTCTATGT
>JAFGRJ010000045.1 GCA_016935235.1 Candidatus Cloacimonadota bacterium | reverse complement strand
GAATTATTCTATCATCAGCTCATGCTGGCCCGTTGCCAGAAATATTATCACCGGCAGGAGCGCGGTATCAGGTTCAGACTGGAAAAGACCCATACCACCAGGTTGAAGCAATCTCTGCCTTTCACACTTACCGGAGCACAGAAACGGGTTATCAGAGAGATCGTTGAAGACATGACATCTCATCGCCAGATGAATCGTCTACTCCAGGGTGATGTGGGTTCCGGGAAGACCATAATAACCCTTTTTGCCATGCTTATTGCGGTTGAAAATGGTTACCAGGGCGTTCTGATGGCTCCTACGGAGATCCTCGCCGAACAGCATTACCGCAATTTCAAGAAATTACTGGGGAATCAGCCTGAAATCAGGATCACCCTTTTGAAAGGTGGTAATTACAGAGGTAAGAAAGCAGATAAACAAATGATTGCCAGCGGTGAAATGAAGATTGTCATCGGTACCCATGCTCTGCTGCAGAAGGACGTTGCATTCAGCAAGGTGGGTTTTGCCTGTATCGATGAACAACACCGATTCGGAGTTGAACAGCGCGCCTTTCTGTCCCGCAAGAACGATAATCCGGACCTTCTCTATCTCTCTGCCACTCCCATACCCCGTTCCCTAGCATTAACGGTCTATGGGGACCTCGATATCAGCATCTTGGATGAACTGCCACCTGGACGCAAACCCATAATGACTGTCTGGAAAAATTCGGATCAGCTGGAAGAACTTCATGATGATATCAGAGATCAAATCAAAAAAGGCAGACAGGTTTACATCGTCTGTCCCCTGATCGAGGAATCAGCCAAAATAAATCTGCGGGATGCTGAAACTACTTTTGAGGAGATCAGCAGAATATTTTCTGAATACAGGGTGGCGCTACTTCATGGCAGGATGAATACAGCAGCCAAAGATGAAGTGATGCACGATTTTAAAAGAGGGAATATTGCCATCCTTGTCTCCACCACGGTGATCGAGGTGGGAATTGATGTTCCCAATGCCACCATAATGGTTATCGAACATGCCGAGAGATTCGGTCTGAGCCAGTTACATCAACTGAGGGGGCGTATCGGCAGGGGTGCAGCGGAATCCGTATGTTATCTGATTTCCCATCCACCTCTCAGCAGAGAAGCCAGAGAAAGACTGCAGACAATGGTCATGACCAATGATGGCTTTCTTATTGCGGAGAAGGATCTGGAGCTGAGGGGTCCGGGAGAGTTTTTCGGGACTGAACAATCGGGGCTTCCCGCCTTCCGTCACGCCAACATCGTTCGCGATAGGGATATTCTGCACCAGGCACGCTGGCAAGCTTTCCAGATAATTGAGAAAGATCCGGAAATGGCTTCAACGGAAAATGCTATTCTTTCCCGCATTTACAGGGAAAATTACCAGGAAAGGGAGAAGCTGTTTTATTATTGAAACTGTGTAAAACGATTCCAGAACTCACTGTCTTAAAAAGGTATTGCTTATGATCAGGACCTTCAGTAAAAATACCTTCTTCTTTTTTTCAGCAGGAGAAATATCCTGACCAGAATTAATATTATCAGAAGAATCAGCAGGCACATCAGGATAAGACGCAGATAGGATTTGCCGCTTTTATCTTCTTCTGCACTGCCTGCATCGAATTCCTCAATTACGGCATCAGCCTGAATGTTCAGGCTGTCAATCTGCAGTTGCAGGTTCAGGCTGTCTGCAAGAGCCTGGAAATTCTCCATCTCATTCCTGGATACCGGTGGACCGGACACGTTCTTGAGTTTAAGTGGATCAACAGGTTTATCGTGCTGATAAATGGTGTAATGAAGATGGTTGCCGGTGGAAAGACCTGTGGAACCAACATATCCTATGATATCATGCTGCTTGACCCGGTCTCCGACCTTGAAATTCCCGTAGCGGCTCAGATGCCCGTAAAGTGTTTTGTAACCATTGGCATGGCGGATCATTATCGTGTTTCCATAACCTCCGGTTTTTCCATTCACTGTGGGATGTCCTCCTTTCCAGCCCCGGTGGATAACAGTCCCATCTGCGGAAGCCTCAACGGGAGTCCCATAGGCAGCAGCGTAATCCACGCCATTATGCATCAGGCTTTTCTTGGTGATGGGATGGGTACGGTAACCGAAATAGGAAGTGATCCTTTTATAGTTCAGGGGTGATTTCAGGAAAGTCTTCTGAAAACACTGTCCCTTATAATCATAGTATTTTGTGATGTTTTTCCGGTCAGTGTAACGGTAGGCGATTTTCTCATAATTTCTGCTTTTATAGGAAGCAGCCAGGATATTCCCGTATTTGATAAATCTGCCATTAAGGGTGTATTGTTCGTAGAGCAGGTTGAATTCGTCATCTCTCTGGGGATCGATGAAGAAATCGATATCCCACTGGAAGATCTGGGTGAACATCACCGGTAAGGCACTGCCCTCTCCCTGATCGATCATGGCCTGATAGAGGGAACTGGTGATAGTGCCACGGCATTTTTTGATTTCATAAACCAGCATCAGGGTATCTATTTTAGTGAAATAATTATCTGTGGTATCCTTTATCACCAGGTAGCGCAGTTCGTGATCAGGCATATAGCGGAGTTCGTGGATGATACCGAGGCTGTCGATCTTTACATAGAAACTGTCAGCAGGATGACAGCGGCGCAGATTGTATATTTCATTAAGCTTGTTAACTACACGGTAAACTGCCGGACTGCTGATATCCTGTGCCATCAGGGCCTGAGCCAGGGTCTGCCCCTTTTCTAGGCTGCCTGACCGGTAAATGAAAGGATCAACAGCTTCCTCTGCAAATTCCTGTTTACCGCTGCAGGAAAGAAGAACCATTGCAATCAAGACTATTATAATTCCATAAGGCTGTTTTCTTATCATAATTATTGTCCTTTCCTTTTTATAATAAGGGAAAATTGTCAACCGAAATAAAACAGATTGTCAATTTTGGGTTTGTTAGGCGAATCATAAGTAAAAAACTTGACCGCAAGGTCGCTGTTTTTGAATTAGTTACAGAAATTTAGGAAGTCATAGGTAATAAAATGCTGAACATTCTGGGAGCCTTGATTGCTCTGGGTATTCTGATAACAGTCCATGAAGCGGGACATGCCGTTGCGGCGACAATATTCGGTATTGAGATTGAAAAATTCTCCATCGGTTTTGGTCCCAGGTTAATTTCTTTCCGGAGAAAGAAGACGGAGTTCAGAATATCTCTGATACCTCTGGGGGGATATCTGAAGATGAAAGGAGAAAATCCAGGTGAAGAGATAACCGATCCGAAAACATCATTCAAGACTAAAAGCTGGTGGCAACGGGCACTGGTCGCCTTTGCCGGTCCTCTTGCCAATCTGCTGCTGGCTTTGATTGTCTTCATATTCAGTTTTCTTGTGGGCAGATACTATGAAGACAGCTTGCCCATTATCGGGAAGATAAACACGGAACGGGTAGGTGAATTTCACCTGAAGGACCGCATTATCAGTATTAACGGAGAAGAAATCCATGGTTGGAATCAACTGATCCAGAATACAAGAGAGGGCGGTTATAACAGTTTTGAGATAGAGAGAGAAGGAAAGCTGTTGCAGATCAGTTCTGATAACATTACGCCGGCAACATGGGTGGAGGATTTTCTGCCTTATGCGCCCCCTATCGTGGGAGAGGTGGCTCCGGGCTTACCGGCATATAACGCCGGTATCATGAATGATGACAGAATACTGGAAGTTAACGGTGTGAAAGTAAATGACTGGTATGAAATGAGGGAAATTGTACTTGGTACTGCCGGGGACCAGGTGGTCTTTCTCATAGAACGTGCCGGCAGGCAGTTTGAAAAGGCTATTCCCCTGGAAGAGAATATAATCGACAGCAACCGGATTGTCGGTATAACTCAAAAGCTGCCGGTTAGGATCGAAGAAAAATTCAATGCCCTGGAAGCTGTTGAATATGGGACCTTGACCACTGTTTCCTTCGTTGCTGTGAATTATGTTCTGCTGTTTCGTCTTTTATCAAAGCCTTCCAGTATAAAAAGCAACCTGGGCGGTCCTGTAATGATCTTTACCATGTCACAGCAGACGGTTAAGAAGGGATGGGATACCATTCTGGTTTTTTTTGCCGCGATAAGCATAATTCTGATGGTCATGAACCTGCTGCCAGTTCCCGTTCTGGATGGTGGTCATATATTTTTCTGTCTGGTGGAAGGGATCTTTCAGAAGCCTTTTTCGGAAAAAATACAGGTTGCACTGCAGAATATTGGTTTCATCATATTGCTGGCACTAATGGTTTTTGCTTTCTGGAATGATTTTGACCGGCTCTTTAAAAGAAAGATATCCCTGCAGCAGCAGAACCAGAATTCGGAGAACCTGTTAACACCCTGATGATTTTGGAGAGGTGAACGATATTTGATTTTAAAATTCTCTGCCATAGCGGCAGAGCCAGGGCGGGAGTTCTGGAAACACCCCATGGCGAGGTCAGGACGCCAGTTTTTATGCCGGTAGGCACCCGGGCTACGGTAAAAACCCTTTCACCCGCTCAACTCGCGGAAGCAGGTTCGCAGATCATTCTCTGTAATACCTATCATCTTTATTTGAGACCTGGAGCTGAACTGATCCGCAGGCTGGGAGGGATTCACAGGTTTATGAACTGGGAGCGACCGGTACTTACCGATAGCGGAGGATTTCAGGTAATGAGTCTGCAGGGCTTGCGCAAGATTACAGCTGAAGGTGTTCATTTTCAATCCCATATTGATGGCAGCTATCACTTCTTTACCCCGGAAAAAGTAATGGCAATCCAGAATGATATCGGGGCTGATATAATCATGTCCTTTGACGAATGCCCCCCTTATCCTTCTTCCCGTGAATACCTGGCAGAATCGCTTAGAACTACTCTCGATTGGGCGAGCAGAGGCAAAATAGCCCATCGCTGTCCTGAGAAACAGGCTCTTTTTGGCATTGTCCAGGGGGGCATCCATGAGGATCTGCGGGAGGAAAGTGCCCGGGTCTTGATGGAAATGGAATTTCCCGGGTATGCCATCGGCGGTCTGGCTGTGGGGGAAAGCAAGGAAGAACTGCTCAGGATAACCTCATTTCTGGATGGCATTCTTCCCGAAAAAAAACCACGTTATCTCATGGGTGTGGGCACGCCGCAGGACCTGCTGGATAACGTTGCCAACGGTATAGACATGTTCGATTGTGTGATGCCGACCAGAAACGCCAGGAAAGGCACGATCTTCACCAGCCAGGGAAAAATGGTCATAAAATCAGTTCGGTATATAGAAGACGAGTCTCCCCTGGATCCGGAATGCGATTGCTATACCTGCCGCAATTTCAGCCGTGCTTATATCAGGCACCTCTTCAGTGTCGATGAGATCCTGGCCATGAGCCTTGCCAGCCTGCACAGCCTGCACTTCTATCATGAACTGATGAAAAACCTGCGCCAGGCGATTGCTGAAGACCGATTTGCTGAATTCCACCAGCGTATGCTGGACAAATTATCTGCTCAGGAAGACGGGCAATGAAATTTCTTCAGGTGATTATTTTGATTCCCATTCTGGTTAGCTGCCTGCAGCTTGCTGCTTTCGATACCGGCAAGAAACCATTCCAGGCTGCTGCTCTGTCTTTCTTCATTCCCGGAGCAGGTCAGATTTATAACGAATCCTATCTTAAATTCGGTATTGTATGTGCCCTGGAAAGTACCATGATTGGTTTGACCGTTTATCATCATGTCCGGGCGGAAGATTACTATGACAGGTATCTGCAGTCAGGGAGCGACCGTGATTATGACAGGTATCTGGATTACTACTATAAAAGACAGAATGATCTCTGGTGGACGGGGGTGGTGATATTTTTTTCCACGATTGATGCCTTTGTGGATGCACATCTGTATAATTTTGAGAAGAAAAGGCAGGAATTAAAGCTGAAGTTTCAGGATAATGCGCTTCTGTTAAGCTGGGAATTCTGATCCGGAAGGTCGGGTATGAAAAAGTATGTTATTGCCATTGATGGTCCAGCTGCCTCAGGCAAGAGTACTACAGCGAAATTACTGGCAGAAAAATTGAGATATATTTACATAGATACTGGCGCGATGTATCGTGCCTGTGCTTTATTCGCTGAGGAGAACCGGGTTAGCCTGGAGGATATCCCTTCCCTTGCCGAGCTTCTGGAAAGGATCGAGATCAGAATAGAATATTCAGATGCAGGTAACCGGATCTTTCTCAACGGCAAGGATGTGACCGCAAGAATAAGGGAAGCAGACATTACCAAACTGTCATCTGAGATTGCCGTGATTGGCATTGTCAGGAAGAAAATGGTTGAATTGCAGCGGAAAATCGGCAGGGAAGGCGGGGTAATTATGGACGGCAGAGATATCGGGACGGTTGTTTTCCCGGATGCTGATTTCAAATTCTTCATGATCGCCAGTGTAGGTATAAGGGCTAGAAGGCGATGGCTGGAAGCCAGGGATAAGGGAGAGAGGCTTTCTTTGGAAGAAATCGAAGATGAACTTATCTGGCGGGATAGAAACGATTCTACCCGGGAAATAGCTCCCCTGCGGAAAGCAAGTGATGCTGTTGAGATAGATACCTCCAGCATGACCATTGCTGAACAGGTTGATTTCATTATGAATTATATAGGGAAAAGAAAAATGCGTAGTTCTTACCGCCTGCTCATTTTTTTACTGAAAATAACGATGAGATTATTTTATCGATATCGTCTGATACATGGCGAAAGAATACCTCAGCAATTAGATCTGATTCTGGCAGCCAATCATATTTCCGCTTATGACCCACCCATGATTGGAGCGATCATGCCAGAGGAAATTTATATTCTTGCCAAGATCGAACTTTTCCGGAATCCTCTCTTCGCCAGATTTATCAGTTACCTCAACGCGATTCCCGTAAAAAGGGGACGAGTTGATAGAAAAGCGTTGGAAAGGGTTATGAATCTCCTCCGGCATGACAAGCCAGTGTTGATTTTTATCGAGGGTACCCGTAAATCCAGCCAGGCCAAGGCAGGTGTAGGGAAAATCGCCCTCGAAACCGGGAAAGATATTTTACCAATATATGTGAAGAATTCCAATCGTTTCTGGGACTGCCTGCTGGGGAAAAAAAGGCTTTGTATAGTGATTGGTGAAAGAATAAAAACCAGCAGTCTTCCTCTGCAGGCCAGCAATAAGGAAAATTATCGCTTAATTGCCGAATATGTTCTCAACAAGATCTACGAGCTTGATAATGAATGTCAGGATAGCTAAAAATTCGGGTTTCTGCTTTGGAGTGAAAAGGGCACTGAAAATAGCCCTGGAAGCAGCAGAGCGTAATAATGAGATTGTAACGCTCGGTCCACTTATCCATAATCCCCAGATGGTGGCAAAACTGGCGGAAAAGGGTATTAAGAGTGTCAGTGATTATAAGGAAGTAAAAAATAAACCAGCAATAATAAGGTCACATGGCATCGAACGTGACATACTGGAGAAAATGAAAACCAATGGAGCGGAAATAATTAATGCGACCTGCCCCTATGTTTCCAAGACCATGGATTATGCAGCCCAGCTCAGCAAGGAAGGTTACCAGGT
>JAFGRJ010000044.1 GCA_016935235.1 Candidatus Cloacimonadota bacterium | reverse complement strand
TGCTCGAAGTAGTGGTGGAGCGTTTCGATAATGACCCCATCAGGATCAGGTTTGCCGCTTATCAGGAAGACAAGTTCGTGGTAATGAGAAACGAGGAAAGTGAATACCTGTATGTCGTATTTGAACATATGGTGAATAATTTCCGCAAGAGTGCAGCAGATTTCCAGGCGTAATAAAACTACAATATAAGAGGGAGCTTTACTGCTCCCTCTTTTTATATTACTTTTTTAATCGTCTTTAGTTCCATATCATAGAAATAGACATTTACACCCGCTTCTTCGAGCATTTCCTGAGCCAGTTGGTCCGGGTATGTTTCAGCGATATAGATGTTGCGGATCTCTGCATTGATCAGCATCTTGGAACAGATCAGACAGGGCTGGTTGGTGCAATAGAGCGATGCTCCTTTGATGGAAGTACCATTAATAGCTGACTGAATAATGGCGTTCTGCTCGGCGTGAATACCGCGGCACAACTCATGTCGTTCTCCCGAAGGGATTTGCAGATTCTCCCGCAGGCAACCGGATTCAGAACAATGCCTGATCAGTTTGGGGGAACCGTTATAACCAGTGGAAATGACCTGGTTGTCCTTTACCACTACTGCTCCTACCTTGCGCCGGAGACAGGTGGAACGGGTTGACGCCAGAAATGCCATTCTCATGAAATATTCATGCCAGCTGGGTCTTTCCTGCATTATGATCTCCTTTCCTTTACCAATTCCGCCTGAGATTTCCTGAAATAGTAAGGTTCAAGCTGTGAAATAAAATTGAAATCATAGTCAGGTTTTTCATCGGATTGAAGAAACATCCCTATCATGGTGGCAGCGAGTGGTACATTAAGGTTTTCCGGGACAGGGATGTATTTAATCCCGCTTCGTGATATTTCAGTTGTAAATCTGCGGTATCCATCACCAATGATCAAACATGTCTCCTTTACCAGGCTGAGAATATCTTCAGGATTATAGTTCCCGGGAGGTATCAATTCCTTGTAATCCTGTGCATAGAGTGCGGCATACACTTCGTTCATTCTGGCATCCATCATCACCAGTACTGGCAGTGCCGGCAGGAAAACATTATGAGCCAGTACAGCGAGAGTATTGTAAGGTTGGAGTGGTATTTCATTTCCCATGCAGATACCTTTGGCAGTTGCCAGCCCAATTCTCGTACCCGTGAAAGAGCCTGGTCCATTACTCAGGCAAATCAAATCAAGATCAACGGGGATAAGACTGCTCTGCTGCAGCCCGAAATCTATCTGTGGTAATAGTCTTTCGGAATGGGTTAGCTGGATATCGAGATAACTGATGAATGTGATGCGATCATTACTGTATAATGCTATACTGCCACAACGGGAGGATGTATCCAATGCCATGATGTTCATGTGCTTATCACCTCGATCATTTGCCTGTAGAAAGAAAAACTCAATTGATAGAGTCAAGAAAAAGAAGAAAAAATAAATTTCTGTTGCCTGATTTTCCTTTAATGTTTGGCTGGTAAAAGATACAGGAGAAAACATGAAAATCACAGTACGCTACAGTCTGGAAAAATCGCTCTTTCAGGTCTGTTATTTTATCATGTCCAGACTGCCCTATAATCTGGTGGAGAGCCTATTGGAGCATTTATTCCTCTCAGTTGGTTACGGTCTGGGTATCCGACGCAAGGTGGCGGAAAGCAATCTGCGGCTTATCTATCCTGAAATCACCAGGTCTGAGGTTGTAACGATTCTGAGGAAAATGTATCGTCATTTTGGCAAGATGACAGCTGAACTTTTCTTTGCCGATAACGAAAAGCTGATGCAGAAGTTTGAGTTCAGGGGAGATTACAACATGTGGGAAGCACTTGCGCAGCAGCGTGGAGTTATCCTGGCTACAGCTCACTTGGGGAACTGGGAACTGGCCGGGCGTTTCCTGGCACAACATTTCCAGGTGGCTGCAATCTATAAACGTCTGCATAACCAATTTTTTGACAGATTCACTTATGATATCAGAAAGAGATACAACGTAACACCCATCAACAAGAAAAAAGCCCTATTGCAGACGGTGAAATGCTTGCGGGAAAACTTTGTAGTAACAATTCTGATTGATCAATATGCCGGGAAAAAAGGCATTAAAGTGGATTTCATGGGATTCCCTGCTTCGACCTATGTGGGTGCAGCAAAACTTGCCATCAGAACAGGAGCTCCCGTAGTAGTGGGAGTAGCAGTGAGAACCAGTGATAACAAACATCTGATCATGCTGGAAAAGCCTATATATCCTCAGGCATACAGCGACAGCCAGGAAGATGTGAAAAAACTGTTGCAGGTAATATCCAGCAATATTGAGAAATACGTTTACAATTATCCTGAGCAGTGGTTCTGGGTTCACCGCAGGTGGCGTGGATTGAAAAAGAAAGTGGACTAGCAGTGAGCGCGATATCAATTTGGCTGCCTGAATTCAATCATGAAAAAACTTTACATTATATCCCTGTTCAGAACTTTTGCCAGAGGAGAAATCATGAGATGTGTTAGTACTTTGCTGCTGCTTGTTGCCACGGTTTTTCTTGGGGGGGTAGTGCACTGGGTGGAAGGACCCGGTTGTATCACTGCACCAGCCAGTCGAGATTCTCTTCTTTTTTACCATAATAATAGCGTCGATCTTTTCTGGTACAGCAACGAGGAAGCTGAATATATCTGGGCAGTAAGGTTTGATCTCAATGCATACGACCCTGGTAGAGATTCTCTGCAATTTGTCACCCAGGGATTGTATATATATCTTTATACTCTCACACCTGGTGCGGAGTTGAAGGTTAAGCTGGCGGTTAATGAGGTCAATCAACCAGGAGCCGATCTTTTCCCTGAGGTAACTGTCAATGCTGTCATGGGCTGGAATTTCCTCCCCCTGCCGGCAGTTACAGTCAATGATTTCTGGGTTCTGGTAGATTATGAGACAGACGATGAAGAAAATTTCCTGGCGTCTTCCGCTGGTGATGGAACTCACAGTTATTATTTCGAGGGCGGTTTTTACCGTAATATGTATGCCAATGGTTACCTGGCGGAATTCCTCTTCACCCTTACGGGTTCCTTCATCTATCCTGATGATAATATAGAACTTGTGGAATTCACCCTTTTCGATGAAAATGGTCCACCACTGGATTTATCCGACGTGCTGTATCCTGTCTGCACGATCTGGAATCATGCTGCAGTGACAGCGGACAGTATCACCATCCTTATCCAGAGCTCTATCCCCGGATCGATTCAGACAGACACACTTTTTATCAATCAGTTGCTTCCGGATGAACTCTATATTATCGACACCAGCGGTCAATCATCCTATGCCCAGAATCTGCTTGCTTATCCCAGCCAGTATCGCTTCAAAGCTAACCTTATCTGCGACGAGGACAATTATAATGTGGATAATGAAGAAATTATCGAATTCAATACCTTCAATATACCTTATTCCAGTCTGCTCATTGAAAATATGGTCGCTCTGGAACAAAACAGCTATGCTGTCTGGTCGGCTCAAGCTCAGATAGTTGACCCGGCAACGGCACATGTGCTTAACTGCTTTCCTGATTATCTGGATGAACCATTCTATTGCCAGGATGCTCTGCTTAGATTCTATTACTATGACCTGAACACCTATCCAGCAACGCTGGTCGGAGGTAAACATAAATTGCTCGGTTACCTGGATGATTTTTATGAGGAACGGCTGGAAACCTGCATCGATTCCTTTCTCATTCAGGAAAGAACCTTCCTCGAAATGAGCAGTATTGAATACACCTGCGATGACAGCAGCGGTAATTACACGATCGACTTATTGTTAGCCAACAGCAGCAGCCTGGTCTTTTCCTCTTTTCTGAACAGCTGCACATTATTTGCCACCCTGATCGAGGACAGCCTACAGACCCAGAGGGAAGATGTCCATGGCTCTGTTTTACTGAACATCCTCGCTGAATATACCTGTCAGGATCTGGAATATGAGACAATCCAGTCTTTCCCGGTATTATTCTCTCTGGAAAACGATATTCAGCCCATCCAGGCCATTGAAAACTGTCGTTTCCTTTTCTGGGTGCAGAATGAAACAGATAAGAAAGTATATTTTCATTATCTCACTCCGTATCTGCCCGATATCGATTTTCAGTCAGTGTCAGGTGAGGAACACCTTATCTCTCAGGAAGAATGGGAGGTCATTGTCTGTCCCAATCCTCTCCAGATTGGATTACCCCTCAATATCATGCTCAACACCAGGTTGACATTTGAGAACGCAGTATACAGGATGTATAACATAAGGGGTCAGTTGATCGCTGAATTGAATGTGGAAGGAGAAAATGCCAGAACGGGCATAAACTGGGAAACCTCTTCTTTCCGCGATATAAGCAGTGGAATCTACCTGTTGAATACACAGCTCAGGTCGGAACAGCGAATCCTGGATAATTACACCAAGTTGGTTCTGATCAATAACAGATGAAGATTAAAAATATCCTCGGACGCTCCTATATCGAACTTACCGGTTGTATTCATAATCATACTGAATATTCCTATGATTCCAGGGTACCCCTGAGCCGTATTATAAACGTTGCCAAGAAAGCTGAACTGGATTTCATCACTATCAACGATCATCGGAACCTGGAGGCGGCTCATGATCCGGCGGTTGTCATGGAAAAAGAACTCATCATCATCTGCGGTGTTGAAATCAACGATCCCGACAACAACAATCACTATCTTGTATTCAATACTGATAAAGTCCTGAAAGGTAAAAGTGCCCGTGAATATGTCGAATTCTATCGCCAGACTGGTGCCATAGGTTTTGCCGCTCACCCCCTGGAAAGAAGGGCCAGTAAGCGTTTTCGAAAATATATCTGGACCGATCTTGATAATGATGGCTTTGATGGCATGGAAATCTGGAATTTCGTATCAGAGTGGATCGGAAAACTCAAACCCAGCTTCAATGGACTGTGGTTCATCCTTTTTCCCTCCCTTTTTGTGGTGAAACCTCTCCCGGAAGTAATTATCTACTGGGATCGTCTCAACTCCAGTGGCAAAAGAAAATCAGCGATCGGAAGCGTGGACAGCCATGAAGAAAAAGTTAAGAAATTCGGCATTCTCTTTAAATTCCTGACTCATAAATCCCTGTTCAATTCCATCAGGACCAATGTGCTGCTGCCTTCCGCCACGGAAATAACGGATAAAACCATATTGGCTGCTCTCAGGAAGGGAAACAGCTACATTGTAAATCATAAAATGGGTAATCCCTACAATTTCTTCGCCGGAATGAGCTCCGGAGATGATAAATCCATAATCTTCGGGGAAGAGCTGTCGTGGAAGGAAAATCTCAAAATTTTTTACCGATTGCCTTGTTATTGCCGGATAAATTTAATCAGAAATGGCAGGAAGATTTCAGCAAAAATTGATGATAAGGGTTTTTTCCTGATCAAGAAACCGGGCAATTACCGGCTGGAAATATTCAAGTGGGGAAGAGCCTGGATCTATACTAATAATTTTTATATTATCTGAGGTGAATCATGGAAGCTAAAATATTAACATCTGACCTGGGGCATTATCTCAACCAGGAAATCATCTCCGAATATCTGGTTACCCAGAAGGAATTGAGAGAAGGTACCAAGGATTTTTATCTGCGGTTGAGATTATCGGACAAAAATGGTTCAGTAATGGGTAATGTATGGAACAATGCCCGAGCGGTAGCCGAAAAATTCAAGGAAGGTGATGTTGTCAGGATAAAGGGAATGGTGATAAGTTACCGATCTCAGTTGCAGATCACCATTAATAAGATACAGGTCCTGGACAGCGAGGAGTACGATCTCCAGGATTATATCGAAACCACCAGCAAGGATATTACCAAATTGAATGATAAACTCTTCCAGTACATTGAACAGGTTGGCAATAAATATCTGAATGCCCTTCTGCGCAGTGTATTCGAAGATAAGGAGATGCTGGATAGATTCTGCCGTGCTCCTGCAGCCAAAACATGGCATCATAATTACATGGGCGGCTTGCTGGAACATACAGTCGCAGTTACCCGCATCTGTGATCTACTGGCACATTATTATCCGGTGGATCGTGAATTACTGATTACCGGAGCCATCCTGCATGATATAGGTAAGATCATCGAATATAATCTAGTTTCTGCCATTGATTTCACTCCCGAGGGCAGATTGCTCGGGCACATATCCCTGGGTGATGAAATAGTCTGTAAAAGAGCTGCCGGGATCAATAATTTTCCACCTGCCCTGCTTATGAAATTACGACACCTCATCCTTTCTCACCATGGCGAATATGAAAAAGCCTCCGCCCGTCTGCCTCAGACAATTGAAGCAATGATGCTTCATCATGCCGACAATCTCGATGCTCAGGTTACAGGAGTAGCCCAGCTGATAAATTCTCCCCAGATTCAGGATTCTGAATGGTCAGAATACGATAAACTCAATAACAGATTCTATTATATAAAGTAATATGTTTCAGACATCAATACTGGCCAGCGGAAGCAAGGGTAATTCTATCTTCGTCAGAACTTCTGCCACTGCTGTTCTGCTCGATGCAGGTCTAGCAGGGACTGCTATTTTCTCCGCCCTGGAAAAGATCAATGTTTGTCCATCCGGTATCGGGGCACTCCTGATCAGCCATGAACATATTGACCATATCAGGGGAGCAGGGGTTATCAGCAGAAAATTGCACATACCCGTATACATGACGGCTACAACTTATTTTTGCAGCAGAGCCCGTCTGGGTAACCTGAAAAACGGAATTGTTCATTTTGAACCAGGCAGAAGTTTTTCCATAGGTGATCTCGAGATCACTCCCTTCTCTTCCTCCCATGATGTTGCAGACGCCTGTAATTTCGTTTTTCAGAAAAAAGACGACCAATCCCGTAAACTGGCTGTAGCAACTGATCTCGGTTTCGGCACTAAATTACTGCTGGATAAAATAAAAAATTCAACAACCATCATCCTGGAAAGTAATCATGATCTGCAGATGTTACTGGCAGGACCTTATCCCTGGTATTTGAAGCAACGCATCAAGGGCAATCAGGGGCATCTGTCCAATGAACAGGCAATCGGAGTGATTTCGCAGGTGATTCATCCCGGCATCCGTAACCTTCTCCTGGCGCATCTCAGCGAAGTTAATAACACACCCCAGTTAGCCAGAACCAGCATGGCAAGTTTTCTCAATAATATCAGGCACGAATTGAATTTGGTAATTTCGTCCCAGTATGAACCGACTGCACTGATAGATGTCTGAAGCGAGCAAGTAATATGATCATGATCTTGTTTCTTTTAATCCTGGGATTCATTATCCTGGTGAAGGGAGCTGATTTCCTTCTTGATGGCGCGACATCCCTGGCCAAGAAGCTCGCAGTATCGGAAATTGCCATTGGTCTCACCGTGGTGGCTTTCGGTACATCATCACCGGAACTGGTGGTCAATATCCTGGCCAGTATCAGAAACTCGCATGAACTATGTTTCGGTAATGTCCTGGGCAGCAATATCTTCAATATTCTGGTCGTCCTGGGCATAGCTGGACTGATTTATCCTATTTCGGTTAAGAAAAATACGGTTAAGAAAGAAATACCCTTCCTGCTGGTTGGAACCATACTGGTTTTTGCCCTTGCTAATAATTTCGGCTTTCATGGACATCTTCTCTCCAGGCTTGATGGTATAATCATGATCAGCAGCCTGTTCCTTTTCTTTCTCTATGTTATTGGCATTGCCAAAATCCAGGGACCTGACGAATACAATATTATCATATTTTCGGATTTTAAAACAGGATTGTTCATGTTTCTCGGTGTGGTGGGACTCTTCCTTGGTGGTGAAATGGTAGTTCACAATGCCATAAAAATAGCCAAAATGCTCCATGTAGGTGAAAAACTGATCGCCCTAACCATGGTAGCTCTGGGTACTTCCCTGCCCGAATTCGTTACTTCCGTGATCGCTGTCACCAAGAAAAGGTATGATCTTGCTATAGGTAACGTTATCGGGTCCAATATTTTCAACCTGTTCATGGTACTGGGACTCACAGTTCTCATCAGCCCGGTGGAATATCCCCGCAGCCTTGATTTCGATTTTTACTTTCTATTATTGATAACCTTTATCTTCCTCATTACCATGTTCACGGGGAGAAAGAGAAAACTGGACAGATGGGAAGCAGTGCTGTTTATCATTCTATACATAGGTTATTTCATCTTTATTATCAAAAGGAAATGATATGGTGCACAGATGTGATTGGGTCGGCTCCGATCAATTTATGATAAGATACCACGACAGGGAATGGGGAGTACCTCTGCATGAGGATAACAGATTATATGAATTTCTGCTCCTTGATGGTTTCCAGGC
>JAFGRJ010000043.1 GCA_016935235.1 Candidatus Cloacimonadota bacterium | reverse complement strand
TCAGAGGGATAGTGGAAGCCATTCGATAAACTGGAACGGCAGGGATGACTCGGGAAGAAAGGTCAGTTCCGGGGTTTATTTATATTCCCTGGAGACCAATGATCATAAATCAGCCAGGAAGATGGTCCTGGTTAAATAGAATAATATAGCTTACCATATTTGCCGTAACCTGAAGGGGTGGCGGCAATATTTTTTAATTGACAATATAACATTAGATTCCACCCTCCTTTTGTCAATTTCTGTGCCTGATTTTCTCTGAGGTCAGGAAAGTGAATTTATTCTGGATCAATTGTTCCTCTTGATTTAAAATGTGGGCTGTTCTGACGGTAATCCCGACTGGTGGAATTTATTATGGTATAGCTACAGATCTGGAATCAGCCACTTGCTGTTAGATTGATAACAAAAAAACTGCCTACTCTATCATACCTATACCTAATTATAAAAGGATTTGAAAATGAAATATTTACAATTCTTTTTAATTATCTTCATATTTTTGAACATATCAGTTCACCTTTTACATGCCACTGCAATTGGACGGGACCGTCTGGGGGCGGTGAGTGGATTTGTTTATACATACGGTACAGGTGATCCGGTTGCCGGAGCTCTGCTCAGCCTGGTAGCTCATCCTGTGGCAGCCGGGTTAATTGTAACCGATGAGACGGGATTCTACGAGATCTCGGGGATACAGGCGGGAATATACGATCTATTTGTATATGCCAGGCCCTTTCTTACTGATGGCATAACTGACCTGAGAATAGCTGATTATACCAGTCTCAGTGTGGATTTTGAACTGCTCTGGGCGGAAATAGAGATAGATCCTGAATTCATGATGATCAACCTGATCCCCAATGAACCCTTTTACATCGCCATGATAATAACCAACGACGGTTGCGGGGAGCTGGAATATTCAATGTCCTACTGTTTTACCCCACCGGCGGAGTTCATATATAAAGAAGAGATTAAGGATCTACAGCCCGGCAGATACGCCCCTGATTTAGGCAGGGCTCCGTTGACGAAACGTCTCTCAAGGTCATACTCGGATAGACCGGTCCGGACTTTCAGGGAAAATAACTTCTATGGTGTTGAAGAATATCATACCATGTTCTGTTATTTTGACGAGGGTGCCCCTGAAGTTTTGAATAATCTCGGTCCAGCGTCCTCGCAATTTTTTTCCAATGCCGGCACTTTTGATCCAGATGATAATGACAGGGTTTACGAATTGAATGAAGCAAATGATTTTGGCTATTACGATACAAGCAGTGGTGAATATACTGCTCTGGGTTCGATTTGTCCTCAGGAGGGAGAAACATGGACCGGCATCTGTGTTGATCCTACATCTGGGAACTGGTTCGGAGTTGCTTCCGATTTGATATATTCCTCCCTTTATCTTATCGATCCGGTGGGAATGGATGCCACCTTGATCGGTGCAACAGGATTACCAGCCCTGATCGATATATGTATCGATGGTGATGGGAATTGCTGGTCCTACGATATCATAAATGATGTATTCGTTTGGCTTGATAAGGAGATTGGCACAGGTATTGTAATCGGACCTCTTGGTTTTGATGCCAATTTCGGACAGGGGATGACCTGGGACAGGGCAAATGATATCATCTGGCTTGCAGCTTTCAATCAATCCATCATGCAGGGAGAATTAAGAACGGTAGACATATTCACCGGTAATACCATGTTCTGGGGTTATCTGGGATGGAGCGAACCCGGTGCTCCCTGTCAGCTGGGCTGGGTATCCAGTTCTTCATTGGTCACGGTTGACGATTTTGTAATTTCCTTTGATCCACCTGCAGGAGTTGTCCCGCCCTTTGGTGGACAGGATGTTATCCTGATTACTATTACTGTATCAGATATTTTCGCTGGTCAATCTATCTCCGGGGAGATTCATATAGAGCACAATGCCATCGACCCCTATGGTGAAGATGTGATCATTCCTATATTTATTGAGATCTGGGCGGAAAGTGAAAGATTCTGTCCCTTTACATCATCTCCCGAATCTTACAATTATCCGAACCCGTTCAATCCAGCTACTGCAATAAGATACCATAATCCGGAAGTAAGTAATGTGACGCTTATCATCTATAATTTGAAGGGGCAAAAAATAAAGACACTGGTTGATCAGGTTCTATCTGCCGGAGAGTATTCCACCGGCTGGGACGGCAGAGACGAGAAAGGCTGCCATGTAAGCTCCGGCATCTATCTGTACCGTCTGAAAACCGGGAATTATGCCCAGGTAAGGAAAATGATCCTTCTTCGCTGAAGCCTGTCCATATTAGCCATCTCTGTAAATAATACTTGACACTATGTAAACAATTATTGACATTGATCACGATTTTTAAAATAAGTAATTCTCGGATTGAGGGAGTCATATTGACCGGTTTACATAACAGACTCAGGGAGTACCGTTTTAACAATGGTGAGATGACGCAACAGGAATTAGCCAGCAGGGTAAATGTATCCCGGCAGACTGTACATGCTATTGAGAAGGGAAAGTTCAATCCCTCGGTAAAACTGGCTCTTCAGATAGCTGAAGTGTTTGCAGTGCAAGTTGGGGAGATATTTTTCCTGGTAGAAGATGGCAGAGAGAGAGAAGAAAAACCGGGAGGGGCAGAAAAATGATCAGGGTATATCTTGCTTTTATCATGGTGGGATTACTGGGGATTATTTTTGTGTTGGTCTTTGGCATTGTCGGGATGTATGTTCTCAATCTGGGATTTCTTGTTTATCTTATCCGCAGGCATCATTATGATGAACGGGAGATACAGCTTACCCGGCGTGCGTTCAATTATACACTGGGAATTGTCATGATGATACTGGTTAATATTTATGTGATCTCCCATTTTGTTGATTTCGGGAATTTTCTGCGCTTGAATTGGGTGGGTCTGGTCGTTTCAGCCGCTTTTATCATACATGGTGTTTCCGGATTGATCATATTCAGGGGAAATTAAAAATATATTTGCAGGAGAATCAGAGATGAAATGCAGTGGAACAGTAAAAGAGAAGGACAGCACGGGAAAGTTGGTAAGCAGATTCTGCAATGAAAAATTATCAGAGCATGACATATTCTGCCAACGCTGCGGTACTCCCACTCCCGCTTTGAGGACAGACCTGTCAGCATGGAGAAATCTGCTTGATACCTGGCGGGACTACAGGAGTAAAAAAAGCAGATTCATGGTAACAGCTATTTTCATGTTGGTATTGGTTTATATCCCGATTATGCTGGCTGTATATTTCACGCAGGGCAGATACTGGTTGAACAATGGCATATTGCTTCTGCTTGTGCCTCTGGCTTTGGTGCCTTTTGCTTTCAGCAAGGAAAGTTACGCAGGGGGATTCACAATATTGCAGTTTATCAGAGGATTACGGTATTATCCGGCATATTTTCTTTTTGTACTGGTCTCACTACTGTTTTTCCTGTTGCTCAAGATCATCTGTACTGGTTTTTTGCTGGGGCTTGCCACTGATCCCATTCTGCATCTGGTAAGGTTGATTCTGGTTCTGTACTGGTTGGCAGTTATCATGCCCGTTCCTTTCCTGATCGTGAGAAGAGGGATGAATCCTTTACGGGCAATCAGAACAGCATACAAAGCTGGAGAAGAGACGCGCTGGCAGCAGTTTTATCTTCTCCTGTTTGCCCTTCTGGCGAATATAGCAGGATTGGTTTTGATTGTGATCGGATTACTGGTTAGTCTGCCTTTTGCCTATTATCTGCTGGAACGGTATTATCAGCGGATGGAAGAATACGAGCTTTTTTAGGGAGAATGCCATGTTCAGGAAAAAAATAAAAAAAATTAAAAGAAAGAAGAATATTATCCAGGAATATGTGGAAGCGATCCTTTTTGCTTTTGTAGTTGCTTTTATTATTAAGAATTATGTATTTCAGAATTTCAAGATCCCCTCTTCTTCTATGGAAAGCACCATGCTCATAGGTGATTACCTTTATGGAGACAGATTGAAGTATTACTTCTCCGAACCACAACGGGAAGATATAGTAATATTTCAGTATCCGGCTGATCCCCCTGAACCGGGTTTGCCTACCGTGGAGAATCCTCAACCAGCCATTAGCAGGGATAATTATCTTCTGCTGATCAAACCGGTCTACTGGGATAAATACAATAAGAAAATCATCTGGCATCAGAAGAAAAACGTTGTCAAAAGAGTGATCGGAATGCCCGGAGATACCATCCAGATAGTTAACAAGAAGGTCTTCATCAATGGTGTCCCTTTTATCCGGGACTATGAACAGCATATAGACAGGGTAAATATTCCCTATGACAAGGGGAATCTTTACTGGAATGGTGAATTCATGGGAAGCCGGGATAATTTTGGCCCGGTAGTTGTTCCCGATGCAAAATATTTCGTGATGGGCGACAATCGGGATGTTAGCGCTGACAGCCGTTACTGGGGATTTCTGGACCGTTATGATATCACTGGCAGACCGCTCTTTATTTTTTTCTCCTATGGAGAACCACCCATCAAGAGCTATACGGAACTCCTTTACCGCCAGAGAGGATTAATAGCTCCTGCTGGCAGGATCCGCTGGGAAAGAATGCTGCATTTTTACTGATTCAGTTCAGATAATTGGAGACCAGAATCAGTGTCACATCATCCTGGGAATCGTTGAGCTGGGAGAGTCGATAAAGCATCGCAGCAGTGTTTTCCAGCGATGCTGCCTCTTTGAGAACCTGTTCGATCTCGGAATCGATCGCAACATCGGTGAGACCGTCCGAACAGAGCAGAAAAATATATTTTTCCGGTAATTTGATATCATAACAGTTCACAACTGTGGTGGGTTCAAGCCCTACTGCATTGGTGACCAGATTTTTGCAGGGATGGAGTAAAATTTCGTCCTTGGTTATCACTTTATTCTGATAGAGTTCCCAGACAACGGAGTGGTCTTCTGTGATTTGCTCCATCTGTTCGCCGTTGAAGAGATATAGACGGCTATCCCCGACATTACAGGCCAGGTTCTTTGCGGGAGACAGCAGCAGGGTGACCAGAGTCGTTCCCATCCGGTAGTAATTCTCGTTGTCACAGGCGAGATAATAAAGGCGTTTGTTAATGGTATTGATGATTGTATTAAAATCAGTTTTTTCTGAGGTATCGCTACTTTTCAGGTAATATTCATTCATCAGCCATTCAGTACAGAAGTGGCTGGCTACTTCTCCGGCATTATGTCCTCCCATACCGTCACAGAGGGTAAAAAGGAGACCTTTATGTTGCAGATCGAAGTCCGGATTGGAATTTGGCAATAGATAGGAATCTTCGTTGCTGGGAGACTTGAAACCATGATGACTGAGTCCGAGATAACTGATCATGACAACTTTCTCCAGATCATTAGCTGATATTGCGCAGTGCCTGGGCGATGTTGAGAGCGTTATCACCAATATGCTCGAAATTTTTCAGTATGTCCAGGTAGAGAAGTTCCGCATTCACATCAGCTCCTTCCTGAAGTCTTTTCCGGGCAGCTCTTTTCAGGTTATCCCGTGAATGATTAATCTTATTTTCCATCTTGAAGGCGATGTCAAGACCTTTATTGTCAAGGGCTTCGTTCAGATTGGCTTTGTAGAAAGCCATAAATTCTGTGACCAGTTTGGCAAAGTCCTTGATCTCTTCCTGCGCACGTTCATGGAGCTGCAACTTCCGGTTGTACTTTTTCTGGGTTAGGATTATCAGTTTGAAGCAGCTGTCGCCAACATTTTCCAGTTCATTGACAATCCTCAGGAGGGCATTGACATTACGGATACTTTTTTCACTCAGTTCTTCATTGCTGCATTCCACCAGGTAGCGGGAAATTTCTTCCTGCATTTGATCGGTCAATTCTTCCATGCGTTTTACCTTGTCGACTTCTATCCCCATCTTGACATCCGGATGAGTGAAAACATCGAGAAAGGTGCTGAACATATCCTCAGTGACCACTGCCATTTTGCTGATTTCGTTCTTGGCATTCAGGATGTTCATCTGTCCTGTATCCTGCAGACCGGTAGATATATATTTCAGAACGTAGCGTCCCGGTTTTTCATTCTTGCCCGGTTTGACCATTTTACTTACCAGGG
>JAFGRJ010000042.1 GCA_016935235.1 Candidatus Cloacimonadota bacterium | reverse complement strand
TGTCCGGTATGGATAATGATCTCTTCATTATTTTTATTTTTACGTATTTCCCTGCTCACAACTGAAGCCTTGATGAACTGAGGACGAGCTCCAAGAATTGATACTATCTTCATACTCTATTTCCAGACCGTCGGAAAGTTTCCCAGTATTTATAGCGGTAACCAGTGATAAATAGCACCAGTGCCTGCAAGGACGCTATATTCATGGCCAGCCAGTAACCGCAGTACCGCAGCCATAAGGGAATATTCCTGTCCTGCCTCATAAGAATCGCTGCCAATCCTGCCAGATATACAGCTAACTGAGCAGCAAAGATCAGATTCCAGATGTAATTTCCGCTCGCAATCCCACTCGCCAGCAGTATTGATATCGAGAAGAGAGGCAGCAGCCAGCGTAAAATCTTGTGAGAAAAAAGCTGGAAAGAGATGCGGGGATAACGGAAGGGATTGAGCAGGTGCAGGTGCAATTTCATGGCGAACCATTGCCGGTTTATGTTTCTGGTCTTGCTGGCGATAAGCTGTTTCAGATCACTATAGGCAGGTTCCCGCACTCTTGCCTGTGGATTAAAGACCACCCTGCCTTGCTTTTCCAGCACCATGAGTGTACGTTCGAAATCATCTGCTGCCGCCGGATGTACATTGCCGCAGAACTTCTTTCTTATCAGATAGATTGATCCATTGGCGCAGATTATCGAATTGAATTTATTCTCCAGGTTCTTCAGCCATGTCTCATAATTCCAGTAAATTATTTCTCCCGTATCCTGAGGGTTCTGGGTATATTCGAGCTTCCCGACAACGATCCCTATAACTGGATCTGAGATTATAATATCTGCCAGTTCCCGGACAGCCTGAGGATGAAACACCGCATTAGCATCGGTGGCAAGGATCAGATCTGTCTTGATAAGGGGGAACGCTGCTTCAAAGGCAGAGGATTTACCCTGCCTGGTTAGCTGAGTGATCAGATGAATGCTGGGATGAAACTCATATTTCCTGACTACATCAACAGTTGCATCCTGTGAACCATCAGATACTATGTACAGGTCCAGTTTATCTGCAGGATAATCCAGTTTCAGGAAAGACTCTATTTTCTGCCCGATAGAACTTTCCTCATTATAAGCCGGGCAGATAATAGCAATTGCAGGATAATCTTCAGGATCTGGCGTTCCCTGTTCCCGGTTGGGTGCCAGCAACATGAGAAGCAGTGGATAAAACACAAGATGATATATCAGAAAAAGTAACCCAACCCAGAACAGGTATATCATTGTTTTAGAGTTCCCATCCTTTTGCGCTCATCGTCCTATACTGCTCGATGCCAATGAAATTATTCAGCTTCCCTTTTTCTCCCAGTGGAGAAGTTTTGTCCAGCACAAAACAATCCATATCCTCCCCGAAATACTTGGCAGCTTCAGCGAGGATGTTCTTTTTGGTGGCTTTCGGGATTTTCTCCGCGATCAGAAAAGTGACCTGCCCTTTTTTCTTCTGAACAGCCTGAAAAAGCCTGATGGGATGATCCTGTACAGAGACTTTATTAATAATATTGTAGAGCAGATAGGCATGATAAGTCTCAGTTTTACCATACAGATATTCAAAAAGCCGTCCGGTGATCCTGCCGATAACTTGATGGGCCAGGCCACATTTACACTGGCCAGTATGAACTGGTTCTACCGTATCATTAATGCGGTAGCGGATAATAGGGAAAGATCTGGATACCAGATTGGTTATGATAATTTCATTATCCATTACTTCCACGATCACATTTTCCATGACTATATGCTGGTTCCCTTCAGGGCACTCGAATGCCATAATCCCTGCCTCGGCTGCACCATATTCACTAACCATCGGACAATCGAAAATTTCCCGGCACAGATCAGAATAATGAGGGAAAATGGTGTCACCTGTTCCCTTTACAAGTTGCAGTGGGATGTTCAGACTCATTTCTCGCAGTTTACCTGCGATGCCAAAGATCATCGAGGAATATCCCTCCAGGTATAGTGATTTTTTGAGAAATGGGATCATGTCCTTTAACTCGGCAGATGTGAAGGAATATAGCCTGCGCCTGTTCTGGAGCAGATCCAGCAATCTGATCCATCTTCTTTTCTCCGGATTGATATTATAACCGCCAACATAAACACTTGGATGCCAGGGCAAAACTCCAAACCAGCTCAAGCCGCGGAAATAAGCTGCCCGATGAGCAGCGTCCCAGACCTGATCACGGTAAAAAACCAGCGGTTCGCCTGTAGTTCCTGAGGTAAATGTCTTATACATCCTGGAGAAACCTTTTCTAATCTGGATATCCAGAAAATTTTGCCGCAGGTCTTTTTTGGTCACCGGAGGTATTCGAGCTAATTCCCCGAAAGAGCTGAAATTCCCGGGATGGAAATCCGCTTTCCGGAACAACTTTTTATAAAAGGGAGAATTCTGTTCTGCCCAGATCAACAGTTTTTTGCACTCTCTTAATTGATGATCCTGAAGCTGGTTCAGATTCCAGGATGCGCTTGTCTTAAGGAAACGGTAATATTTCCAGATATGCGGATTGTGAACCAGGATACCGAGTCTGTAGATGAATTCATTAATTGTCATGTACTTCTCTGCTCTATTTCAGAGATGAAATCAACCCGCTTCCCGTTGATAAGGACAGGAGTCTTTCCTCTCCGAATACGGCAATCGATGTCATTTCCAAAATTTTTTACCAGTTCTTTCAGCAACAGTGCTTCCTGTCTGTTGTCAATTCCGGAGAAGATGAACACTTCAATTTCTGCAGGTACTTTCTGGATAACCTGATAATCCAATAACAATTCTTTCCTGGCAAGATTCTTAAATATATGATAAAGAAGCAGAGAAGGATAGGTATTGTTTTTACCGATTATGATATCGCCTTTCCTGCCAATAATCTCCTGCAGTGCTGAATGTTTCATACCGCAGGGACAGGCATGTGATTCTGCAAGAATGATCATATCACCCAGTCTGTATCTGATTATGGGAAAAGCATAGGAAAGAAGATTGGTCACTAAAATTTCCTGATCTTCCTCTTCCACGATTACATGTTCCATATTGATGTGTTTAGTTCCGCAGGGACATTCAAAAGCTATAATCCCTGCCTCTGCCGAACCATATTCAGAAATGGCTTTCCGACCAAAAGCCCTGGTGATCTCGTGCTGCTGATAATCAGGCAACTGCTCGGCTGTTGCTTTGATCATTTTCAGGTTGTAACGATATTTAATGTTATTTTCATTTTGATATCTGGCAAGTTGATAAAGTATTGAAGAATACCCTTCCAGGTAAACAGAACGAGACAGCTTTTTCAGAAATTGATCTATCCTTGCAGGATCATAGGAAAACAGACGGAAACGATTAAGCAGGAAATCCCGGAGAAGGGTTCTGATCCTGCCAATTTCTGAAAGTTCCGTACCCCAGAGATAGCCATTATATTCCCAGCCTGCAATGTCGTACCAGGAATAGCCTCTGAGCACTGC
>JAFGRJ010000041.1 GCA_016935235.1 Candidatus Cloacimonadota bacterium | reverse complement strand
CCGGGAGGCAAAAAGATTGCGGAAAGCAATGCTGAAATAATTTTTTAACATGATAACTCTCCGGTAAAATCTATTTAACTAAACTTATGCAAATACCATACCAAAGCAAATCTGACATAACTTCCTTAATCATTATCAGTTAAGAATTATATAGCGTGTTTGCTTCTGTGCGTTATCGGACAATTGCTGTACAGTATTAAACAGTCATTCCTGGAAAAAAATTTTATAGTTCACTGAATTTTTAAAATTGAGAGATAAGGTTTATACAATCGGATTAAAATGATCAAAGAGATGAGATAGATCTTAATTTCACCTCACCCTGACCCTCTCCTCAAAGGAGAGGGAAAATTATTACCTCTTCTCCTGGCAGGAGAAGGTGTTCTCCCGCTGCTAATCGGAAGGACGGATGAGGTGGTAAAACCGGATTAACAGTAACGATTGGTTTTTTTCAAAAGATAGGTTTCTAACTTATCGACTCTTAATTTATCTCTTTCTCAACCAGTGGCAGCAGCATGATTACGGGGATGGTCCCGATAAGATAGATTCCCGCTGTGATCAGGAAACAGCGTTGAAAATTATTTTCCCCGATCAGGAATCCCCCGATTGCTGCCGAGGCATTCCAGAACAGACCCCAGGCAAAGGTATCCAGGGCATTCCATTTTCCGCGCTGGCGTTTGGGGACAGTATCCATCAGTATAGAACGGCTCAAGGGGTAAGATGCATTCATCAGAGAACCGCGCAGGATGAAAAGTGGGATCAGCAGCAGCAGAGCCGGGTAGAAGGAGATCCCCACCAGGCAGATAATGGCTGAGAGCTGGAAAAAAAAGATCATCTGAACCCTGCCGCGGTGGCGGGATAGCTGCTGGGCCAGAATACCGCTGAGCCCGGTTAGGAAAAGAGTCACTCCCATGATCAACTGTACAGAGATAGGCTGCAGCTGATAAATACTGCGAAAGAAAACGGGAAAGAATTTCACCGTCATCCCTGCTCCCATTCCGATGATCACGTTGGAAGCGATAAGCAGGTAGGGAATCCGCCTGTATCTTCGGGAAACAGCCTGGGGCAGATCGGGACCGAAAGCAACGGATTCACTTTCCTCACCCATTGTATGACGATCCCTGAAAAACAGCAGCAGGAAAGTGGAAATCATGGAAAAAGCTATTCCGATCAGAAGCACCTTATGCAGAATAAGGATGTCCCATTTATCACCGAGAAAGAGAAAGAGAAAAACATTCAGAAAGGGACCGCTGGCCATTGCCGCCTGTTGGGCTAGATGAAGGCGGGAATAGGTGCGGGAACGATTCCCGGTGGGCAGGGAATCAGCCACGATCGATTCGAAAGCGGGGCGGGACAAGCCTTCAAAGGCTCCCCAGAGAAAGAGTGAGAACATGATCAGATAAATGCTCTGGGAAACAGCCAGAAAACCCAGGGCGATCAAACCCAACAGGGTGGCCAGCCGCAGGATGAGATCGCGGGGATATCTGTCGGTCAGGATGCCTGCAGGGAAAACGACCATTATCATGGCGATACCGGAAATACCGGATGTAATTCCCAGAAGCTCGTTGGAGGTCAAACCAAAAATACCCTTCGCCTGTTCCGAAAACAGCACGATATACAGGCTGAGGATATTTCCCATCCAGATACCATGTCCGAAGGACTGCAGAATGGTGAACAGATAGGCAAGTTTCACATTCGGATTGATTAATTTCCTCCTCAAGACACCTCCCCCACTGGAGAAAAGAAATTTATCTCCTCCAAAACAGTCAATGCAAATGAGATTATCTTTCCATTAGATGATTGCGGTTGAGATTCTTAAAATGAATAACCAGCAAGCATATACGGACTAATCTGAACATTTACACCAGCATTGCTGAGTTTACTATATAATATTTTAACGTATTATGATTTTTATGGCAGTATACTCATTTAACTTGACCCAAATATCATTGATTTTAAAAAGTTCAGCATATTAGATACATAGGGAAAAATTATTACTCTGCGAAGGAGTAACATATTATCTTACCAGGGATGAAATTGACAAAACAATGTTTTTTATTCTGAAATATGCAGCAGAGGGAATTATTGTCTGCTCTGACTATCTTAAAGAGTAGCTTGAATCGATCAATCCAGCAGAACCATTTCAATTCTGGCTTGGTAAAGAAGTTTTTGAAGAAATGGTGGCAAATGAGTGGATAAAATTAGATGAGCATTTTGCTGCAACTGAAATAAAGAAAAGTTATTGACCCTTCCAGATGGATCAATAACTGAAAGGATATTGCCATCATCTGTATAATTAAAACATTTGCAGCAAGATAGTTTGAAAGTGATGCGCTTAATTTTATATTAAACCAACTATTGGAGAGACAGCCCTATGGATCAGAAGGCATTTCAGGATTTCTATCCGGATGAACTGAGTTATTGTTACGGTTGCGGTCGGCTCAACGAGCAAGGTCTGCAACTCAAGAGTTATTGGGATGGTGAGGAGACGGTTGCCATTTTTAACCCTGAGCCATATCATACTGCGATCCCTGGATATGTCTACGGTGGTTTGATTGCCTCGCTGATTGATTGCCACGCCACTGGGACAGCCGCGGCTGCGACGTATCGCCAGGAGGGACGCGAGATGGATACAAAACCCGCATTACGTTTCGTAACAGCGTCCCTGCAAGTTGACTATTTACGTCCGACACCACTGGGAGTGCCTCTGGAGATCCGCGGGAAAGTGAAAGAGATCAAAGGACGGAAAGTTATGGTAAATGCAACAGTGTCCGCCCACGGAAAAGTCTGTGCCGAAGCAAAAGTAGTAACGGTGCAGATGCCAGAGTATATGATGCCTAAGAAGCTGGTCTGAAAGATACTGTAGCATACTTTTCCGGCACTTCTGTGTGACTTTTCCTTCAGGATTGTCCTGGTCAAGATCCCATTCAGATGAAATACACTGTGCGGAAAAAATAAGAATCGTCCTCAAGCGTACATGGCAGATGTTCCAGAAAAAAAGTTAATTATCTGCAATCTAACCAGATATATTTCTGGTATCATAATTGCTTTGAACAAAATGTTAAAAGGTCCGGGGAGCAGTAATGCTTTATCATTTTATTATTGCATTAAGAAGAATAAGAAAAGGAACCCTACCCACCTTGATCAATATCTGCGGTTTGAGTATTTCTCTGGCTGCATTTATTTTAATCATGATCTGGGTCTTGAATGAGATAAATTACGATAAATTTCACGAGAACTATGCTGATATCTTCCGGGTGAATCTGAGGGATGTAACCTATAATGATCCCCATAATTATATTTCGACTCCCCCTCCTCTGGCAAATGATATGTTAAATGATTTCCTAGAGATCAAACATGCCGCTACCTATAAAGACGAAAGCAGAATTCCTGTTAAATACATGGACATCAGACTCAATGCGGATATCAGTTTCTGTAACAGGGACTTTTTTTCTATTTTTACCTTTCCGCTTGTTGCAGGGAATATTGATCAGCTTTTCGATAATCCACATACAATCCTCTTAACGGCGGATATATCAGAAAAATTATACGGTGATGCTGATCCTGTCGGGAAAAATATCCTTATCGGTCATGATCAGGAATTTTCAGTTGCTGGAGTTCTCGAGGAAATTCCTTCCCAGAGCACCCTGAATTTCGAGATCCTGACCTCCCTGGATAATCTGGAGAAATTGACCGGAGATAGTTATGAAAATAACTGGAACCAATGGAGTTGCGAAACTTTTATATTACTCCCGGAAAATACTGATAAAATAGCTTTCTCCAGGAAAATCACCGGATATGCAACCACAAAAGCAGAATATAAATGGATTCCCGAATTATACCTGCAACCTCTGGGAAAGATACACCTCTATAACATTAACGGCGGCGGACCGATACTTTATGTTACTATTTTTTCCATCGTGGCATCAGTCATTCTGCTTATCGCCTGTATCAATTTCATCAATCTTGCCACAGCCCAGGCGCTGGTGAGGATCAAAGAGATAAGCATGCGCAAGATCCTGGGAGCAAGCAGGAAACACCTGATCAGCCAGGTTATTACAGAATCATCAATCATGATCATATTTTCACTGTTCTTAAGCTTCGGAATAATTGAACTGATCTTCCCCCTGTTTGAAAGTCTAACCGGACAGGTTTTTCCCCGTACTGATTTATTCTCCAGCAGCTTTATTCTCCTTTTACTCGGGATCTGCCTCCTAACCTGCCTGATATCGGGGTTGTATCCTGCTCTTTATCTTACTATGATTAAACCCACCGCTTCTTTCAACCAGTTTAGAGCACCTGAATCTTCCCTGATAAGAAAGATACTGATCACATTCCAGTATTTCATATCCATTTTTCTCATTATTTCTTCTATCGTTGTTTTCAAACAACTCGGTTACCTGACCCACCAGGAGCTGGGATTCAACTCGGAGCATGTAATTTATATTACCTTAAGCCAGGATCTGCATTCACAGTACAGCAGTTTCAAGAATGAACTGCAACGAAATCCACAAATCCGCAGTGTTACGCTGACTTCAGATAAAATCGGCATCAGCTCCCTGGGAAGCCTGGATCTGAACAAGTGGGAAGGCAACACAGGTGATAAACAGATACTGGTCAATATTTTATCAGTCAGTTATGATTTTCTGGAAACTTTCAATATCGAAATGGCGGAGGGTCGTTTCTTTTCTGAAAATCTAACAAGAGATGAGATAGGTGTCGTTTTCAATGAAACAGCTGTTCAAGCAATGGGATTAACGGATCCGGTAGGCACCAGGACCATTGATGACTATCCCATTCTTGGAGTGATCAAGGATTTCAATTATAATTCCCTGCATTCGGAGATAAAACCGCTTATCATACTGTTCCAACCTGACTGGTATGCCTATATTGCAGTTAAGGTGGATGGACAGGATCTGCCTGCGACCCTCAAATTTATCGAGAAGACCTATAACGATTTCACCTCAATCTCCCGGTTCGAATATCAGTTCGCAGACGCTGCTTTTGATCAGCTTTACCGTTCCGAACACCGGATGGGTATTCTCTTCAGTATATTCACTTTCGTGGCCATAGTGCTCTCCAGCCTGGGCTTATTCGGCCTGTCCCTGTTCATGGTCCAGAGACGCTTACGGGAGATAGGGATCCGTAAAGCATGCGGTTCATCGGTACAGAGAATCCTGCTGCTGCTGTCCCTGGATTTTATCAAATGGGTGCTCATTGCCTTTGTTATTGCTGTTCCGGCAGCATACTATTTTCTGGTCAATTGGTTGATGAATTATGCCTATAGAATAACTATGGATATCTGGATCTTCTTATTCGCAGGCAGTATTGCCCTTGTTGTATCCCTGGTCACGATCAGTATACAGGCTATCAGGGGAGCTAATGCCAATCCCGTTGATATTCTGAAGAACGAATGATTTTATTTCAGGGAAATCAATTTAATGAAAACTGTTGGTATATTTCTGTAATCCGGGAAATCAAATAAATTTTTTTACGCTCTTGCTTGTCAGAAAAAAATCCTGGTACGCCCGGAAGGACTTGAACCCTCAGCCCTCTGATCCGAAGTCAGATGCTCTATCCAATTGAGCTACGGGCGCACTGTCATCTGTAAAAATATTTTGACGGATTTTTTGTCCAATCTTTTTTGAAATAAATACATGAAGTTAGGAGAATCAATGGGAAAATCAACGTCGATGCTCATTATTATCGTTATCCTTACCCTTTCTGCCTGCTGCGGTGCTCAGGAGGATTTTTACCAGCCTTATCAGGAGTACCTGGAAAGTGGCAGCAGTGCAGGATTTCTAAAGGCCTGGCAATACTATCACGACAATGGCAGCAATCGGACAGGATCTGACCTCATTCTGGGTTACCTGCATCTGACCGAACTGGATAAGATAGTCAGTATGCTGCACTCCCGGGTGGACAGCCTGGATAACGGACAGAAGTTCAGCTTGGCAAATTTGATGCTGGGTATGGGACGTTATAAAGACAGCATTGCCATCTACGAGATCCTGAATGAGACGATCCCGAACTGGTCATGTCCCTGGCGGCACAAGGGAGAAGCGTTTTTCAGGAGTGGTCAGTTGGCAGAAGCGGAGACATCCCTGCTGCAAGCCATCACAACCCGCAAGGAACATTTCGATGCATACGTGATGCTGGCAGAAACGCAACTTGAACTGGGAAAACCAGCCGAAGCCCTCCATACTCTGGAAACAGGTCTCCCGTACAGGGGATTATCCGCCGAGGAGGCTGATCCGGAAATAAAGGACAGTGATATCGAATTCCTCTATCTGGAACTTCTTAAAGCAAACAACAGGGAAGAAGAATACCAGTTAAAGGCAGAGGAATTGAAAGCGCTCTTCCCTGAAGATTCTTACTGGAATTCATCTAAAAACTGAATTTTCGTGGACAGTTGTCATTACAGTAGACATAGAGTAATGGTAGAAAATGAAATATACCCCTACCCCTTTAAAAACTGCTGCAATCAACTATTAATGCTGTGCAGCAACTGCCCTGTTCTCCGTTATCTCCCCCTTATAGCTGGAATAATAATTGCTTTATTTATGTAAATTATATTAATATTGGGAGGTTAGTTCATGAATATACATTTTTATAGGGTTTTATT
>JAFGRJ010000040.1 GCA_016935235.1 Candidatus Cloacimonadota bacterium | reverse complement strand
AGAATCATCTTTATTAACAGGTATTTCCTTTGGGAGTAGAAAAGAGGTGAACTTTTATAACTACAATAAAAATAAAAAAATAAAAATGATTGACATATAATTCAGGAACTGGAAGTTGTCGCCCAAGTGTTTTGGTTTTTGAGCAGTACTATTAATTTACCAATATGTCGGGTAATTTTCGTAGTCGCAAAAAACTGAGTCACAAAAAAAACAGGAGAAAATTATGTTGCAAGGCAAAGTGAAGTGGTTTAATGAACAAAAGGGGTTTGGTTTCATATCTTGTTCAGATGGGAACGACTATTTTGTTCATCATACCGGTATTGCCGGTAATGGTTTTAAATCACTTGCAGAAGGTGCAGAAGTACAGTTTGAAGTTGAGAACAGTGAAAAAGGACCACGTGCTGTTAACGTCTCATTGATATAAACGTATCTGCTCAACCTGAAAAGGCTCGATGTGATCATCGAGCCTTTTTCTTTATCTGTTTTCCTGTAATAGATCTGCGTATAAGGGGAATTTGCTGCAGAAAGTGCTTACTTCTTCCTTTATTTTGGCAAGTTTTTCATCATTTTCGTGATCATTGAATACGCGTTTGATGAAGTTGGCGATGCGGATCATTTCCGGTTCTTTCATGCCACGGGTAGTTATGGCTGGTGTACCCAGCCTGATGCCAGAAGCCACGAAGGGTTTACGGGTATCGAAAGGCACGGTATTTTTATTGGCGGTAATCCCAGCCAGATCAAGAGATTCTTCCATTTTTTTTCCTGAGGGTCCACCTTCTTCTTCCGTTCCTAGGTTTATCATCATCAGGTGATTATCAGTACCGCCCGAAACAAGATTGAATCCTTCATCCCGCAAGGCTTTAGCCAGGGTACGGGCATTGATCATGATCTGGTTCTGATATTCCTTGAATTCCGGCTGCAGTGCTTCCTGGAAAGCAGCGGCCTTAGCTGCGATGATGTGCATCAGGGGTCCTCCCTGAGTGCCGGGGAAAACCCAGCGGTCAACATCTTTGGCATATTCCTCCTTGCAGAGGATAAGCCCGCCCCGGGGACCGCGCAGGGTTTTATGGGTAGTAGAGGTAACAATATCAGCATAGGGGACAGGTGACTGATGCAATCCGGCAGCGATCAATCCTGCAATATGTGCCATATCCACCACGAGTTTGGCTTTCACCTCATCGGCAATTTCCCGGAACCTGGCGAAATTAATAGCCCGGGGGTAGGCACTGGCTCCCGTGAGGATCATCTGGGGTTTCACTTCCAGAGCTATTCTTCTGATCTCATCGTAATCGAACTTCTCAGTTTCCCTGTTTACCCCATAGGGTACGATGTTAAAAAGGTAACCGGAGAAACTGAGAGGATGACCATGAGTGAGATGACCGCCATGGGTCAGTTCCAGGCTGAGAATGGTGTCACCTGGTTTGATCAGGGCGAAGTAGGCGGCCATATTGGCCTGTGAACCAGAGTGGGGCTGGACATTGGCATGTTCGCATTTGAAGATGGTTTTTGCCCTTTCGATAGCCAGTTTTTCCGCTTCGTCGATGAATTCGCATCCCCCGTAATATCTGCCATAAAGGTCATAATTTATCTTATCGGTCTTTTTACTCCAACGATAGGGATAGCCTTCGGCGTATTTATTGGTAAGAACGGAACCGGCAGCTTCCAGAACAGCCCGGGAGACGAAATTCTCGGAGGCAATCAATTCTAGGTTGCCTGTCTGTCTTTGCAGTTCCCTGAGCATAGCCTGATAAAGTTCCGGATCCGATTTCTTGATATACTGCATTATTTACTCCTGTTTTCATAATTGCTTATTTTCTTGATTCTGGGTTCATGCCTGCCCCTGCTGAATTCATTGGTCAACCAGACATAGATAATATTCCCGGCCAGCTCCGGGGTGATAAACTTACCGGACAACACCAGGATATTGGCATTATTATGTTTGCGGGATAGTTGCACTGCCTGCACGGTAGTGCACAGAGCTGCTCTGATCCCCCTGACCTTGTTAGCCACTATGCTCATACCGATACCGCTGCCACAGATCAGAATACCCCGTGCGCAGTCGCCCCTGGACACTGCTCCGGCAGCCCGGAAACCGGTATCAGGGTAATCCATGGGGTCAGTGCTGGTAGGTCCGAAGTCCACGACCCGGTGATTGCTGAGAAATACCTTGACCCTTTCTTTCAGGGCGAGTCCGTCATGGTCGGTAGCAAGTGCTATTTTCACTGTACTTTCTCTTCACCGGCAGCATTGGTGCAGGGGCTGTGCTGGCAGGACCGCTATCAGCTTATTCTTTATCGCTATTAAAAGCTGCGAATTTCCCCAGATTGAATTTTTTAGCCATTTCATCACGAAGCTTGTATTTCTGGATTTTTCCCGATGCGGTCATCGGGAAATTTTTAACAAAGACGACATAATAAGGCTGGTTATGACGGGCAATGTTTCGTGCGCAAAAATCTTTAATTTCTTCCGGGGATGCGATTTCTCCCTCTTTTAGTATAATTGCTGCTAAAACCTGTTCGCCATATTTTTGATCAGGCACCCCAACGACCTGGACATCTTTGATTTTTGGATGAGTATAGAGGAATTCTTCGATCTCGCGAGGATAGATATTCTCACCACCTCGGATAATCATGTCCTTGATACGTCCGGTAATTTTAAGATATCCGTCAGCGTCCATCACTCCAAGATCGCCGGAATGCAGCCAGCCATTTCTTATTGCCAGGGCAGTTTCTTCTTCCATCTTGTAATAACCTTTCATCACGCATTCGCCTGACATAATGACTTCGCCCTGTTCACCAGGAGAGCAGTCCGTCCCGGTCGCCGGATTATACAATTTCAGTTGCATGGGGTTTAATGCTCTTCCCACCGTGGTTGTGCGGTGCACAATATCATCATCGACGGATGTCATGGTTATAACGGGAGAATTTTCGGTTAAACCATAGGCAATAGTGATCTGTGAACAATGCATGTCTTTAATAACCTGGTTCATAACTTCAACAGGGCAGGGGGAACCAGCCATAATGCCGGTGCGAAGTGATTTTGTATTATATTTCTGCCTGTTTTCGACGCCAAGTTCGGCAATGAACATCGTCGGTACTCCATGTAATACGGTACATCTTTCCTTATCGACAAGTTTCAGAACTTCTTCGGCATCAAATGAAACCAGGGGCAGCATGGTAGTACCATGGGTAACTGCAGCCAGAATTCCCAATACACAGCCAAAACAGTGGAAGAATGGAACAGGAATGCACATCCGGTCTTTTTCAGAAAGTTTCATCTGTCTGCCGATAAGGTAACCATTATTGGCAATGTTGTGGTGTGTCAGCATAACCCCCTTTGGGAAACCGGTGGTACCAGAAGTATACTGTATATTGACGACATCATATTCATCGGACATTTTCTTGATTCTTTCCAACTCAGCATCGGAGATGTCCTGGCCCATTTCTTTGAAATCCTGGTAACTCAATGCATGTTTGCTGGTTGGCATATCAAACAGAACAACGTTTTTGAGCACCGGTAATTTTTTTGATTCCAGCTTTCCCTTGCCGAGCCATTCTGCATCATCCAGAACCTGTTTTAACCAGTTGAAATATTCACTGGTTTTGAATTTTTCTATCAAAAAAATCGCCTTGGTATCAGATTGTTTTAATAGATATTCGAGCTCATGAGCTTTATAATTAGTATTAACGGTGACAAGAACAGCGCCGATTTTAGCGAGTGAGAACATTAGAATGGGCCATTCGGGGACATTAGTTGACCAGATGGAAACATGGTCGCCTTTTTTTATATTCAACGCCAGAAGGGATTTGGCAATTCTATCGACCTCAGCATTGAACTGCTTATAAGTAAGTCTGATATTCTGATCTGGATAGACCAGGGCTTCATTGTCCGGGAATTCCCGGGCAATTCTTTCAATCAGATGCCCCAACGTTTCATTTAGCGGCATTTTGTTCATATTTATTCTCCTTAAAGATATCATCGTATGCCAAGCAGATTATGGCATCCGGCTCGTACAGGCAAAGAGATTATCCCTGTTCCCGCAAGATCCTTCTCAGAAGTTTACCAGAAATAGTTTTAGGCAAACTGTCCTTATATTCGATAATGCGTGGATATTTATAGGGAGCGGTCCTTGATTTGACAAAATTCTGAATTTCTTTTGTCAACTCTTCAGAAGGTTGATATCCTTTGGTAAGGACTATAAAAGCCTTAACAAGGATCCCTCTGATCCCGTCCGGATCATTAACACCAACAACTGCAGATTCAGCAACAGCCGGATGTTCGATCAGTACCGATTCGACTTCAAAGGGACCGATTCTATATCCAGAAGATTTAATAACATCGTCGTCTCGCCCGACAAACCAGAAATACCCATCTTCATCGCGATAGGCTTTGTCACCGGTAAGATAATAATCACCCTGGAAAGCCACTGCCATGATATCCGGGTCTTTCCAGTATTCTTTCATGAGTCCCGGAGGTCGGGGTATGTTCTTATCCAGATACAGTGCAATCTGACCTTCTTCATTTGGAGGGCATTCCTTGAGATTATCATCGATAACTCTTACATCGTGACCGGGGGTGGGCAATCCCACCGAGCCAAACTTCAGAGGGAGAAAGGTGAAGTTGGAAAGGAGGGCAACGGTTTCAGTCTGACCGAAGAAATCATAGATATCAAGGTTAAAGTTATCCTTCCAGACTCTGATAACTTCTGGATTTAAGGGTTCTCCGGCTGCCAGGCAATGCCTTAGTTTTAATCTGTATTTACTGAGATCGGTCTGGATCAGCATTCTGTAAACAGTTGGCGGTGCGCAGAAAGTTGTCACGCCGTATCTTTCCATCAGGCTTAGCAGTCCATCAGCGTCAAATCTTCCTGGATTGTCCCACTGAATGATGGCTGCACCAACGATCATTTGGCCGAATAATTTTCCCCAGGCGCATTTAGCCCAACCCGGGTCAGAGACTGTCCAGTGTAAATCGGTTGGTAGCAAACCCTGACAGAACCTGGCAGTCACTTCGTGTCCTAGAGGATAGGCGTGGGAATGCAGTACCATTTTGGGATGTCCGGTAGTACCGGATGTAAAATAGATCATCAACGGGTCTGAACTTTTGGTTTTGATAATTTTATTTTTATCAAGTGAGATTGGCATCTCTTTCATTTTTTCATTGAGATCTACCCAATCCGATTTTGAGCCATTCATAAGGATTTTATGTTTTACAAAGGTGCATTTTTTTATTGCTTCATCAACGGAACCCGTATGATCTGTATTTGTAATAACCCCAAGCGCTTCTGATCGATTCAGTCTGTATTCGATATCGTGGGTAGTGAGGAGAGTGGTCCCGGGCATAGGGACGATACCAAGTTTGAACATACCAAGCATGCAGTAATACCATTCTGGCACAGAATCAGAAATAACCAGAATTTTATCTCCCTTCTTGAAGCCAAGTTCCAGAAGAAGATTTGTCACCTTGTTGGATTGAACCATTAACTCATAGAAAGTGTCGAATTTAGCGGATATGCCATCCGATAAAATGGAAACCAGAGCCAGTTTTGTTTTATCAGCTTCTGCCCATTTATCAACCACATCGAAAGCAAAATTGTAGTATTCCGGAACATTCCATTTCCATGTTTTATAGATTTTCTCATATGCCTTTTTATCTACATTAGACATACTGCCTCCCTATTACAGTGAATTTATGTAAAACTTGTGCTGAATAAAAGGTATTAACCTCACCAGACCGGGTATAACCACCGTAGTATCTGTGATAAGGCTCCAGATCATTCTGCTTACATTTCATCAATATTTCTCCTTTTCATAATTTGAAATTTTATCTATTCTTTGCTGGTGTCTTCCACCTTCAAACTCAGTATTAAGCCAGACATCAATGATCTCCCGGGCTGGAGATTCGGAAATGAATCTTCCTGATAAAACCAGGATGTTGGAGTTATTGTGAAGTCTTGCAAGTTGAGCAGATTGTTTTGTGTGGCATAAGGCAGCTCTAATTCCACGGACTTTATTGGCAACGATGCTCATGCCGATGCCACTTCCGCAGATCAATATTCCTCTCGCGCACTTACCCGTGGCAACAGCTTCCGCAGCCTTGAACCCTGTATCGGGATAATCAACCGGAGCTGAATCTTCCGGTCCGAAATCAATAATATCATGATCAGACAAAATTTTTTTTACCTTTTCTTTAAGTTCATATCCGGCATGATCGGAGGCAATGGCTATCTTCATTATATTT
>JAFGRJ010000209.1 GCA_016935235.1 Candidatus Cloacimonadota bacterium | reverse complement strand
TAACCGGTAATGATACCCCATTCGGGGACCTCGATGAGATCGAGGGCTATCACTGGCCAGCCATTGTCGATACTGGTCTTGATGATCGTACTCAACTCGTCCGCGCTGCGCAGGGCATCCTGATAGTCTTCATCCACTTCTGTGCCTTCCAGAAGATAGGTTGTGAAATCATAACCCAGATCCTGCAGCAACTCATCACCACACAGGTAACCACAGGTGGCATCAGGAGAACTGGGACACCAGCCGTCGAAGAAGTGGAGGCGGAAACCGTACCCTGAAATGCCGACCATGTCCTGGTAACTCATGTTGCTGCCGAGTTTCTCGTCTATACGGTAAACCGCTGCCAGAAACGAGTTCTCCATGCCGATATTCCAGTCCAGCCTGCCAATGTCCGGTATGATCACCGCATCCCTGTCGAATTTGTGATCCGGATAAAATGCGCGCAGGTAAACTCCCAGTTGACCGGCAGGGATATTCACCTTGATCAGCTTTTTATTCCTCTGGAGAACCACGTCCACGCGCTCCGTGGTTACCCCTTCTTTCAGGGCACCCAGATGCTGGATATCCTTTATCTTCTGCCCGTTGTACTCAATCAATATATCACCGATGTCCGCACCGGCTGTCTGCAGGCTGGAACCCTCCAGAAAACCGGTAATCACGATTTCCGTTGCTGGTCCTGAACTCACTTTCTCTGCCTGGAGCATAATAACCAATAGGCAGATCACCGATAAAAAGAGCAAAAATTTCCTGTTTTTGTTCATCTTGAATACTCCTTTAAATCAATTACTTTTGCCATTATATCTTGAAACTGGAAAATCTATACAACCTTTCTGGATTTATAAGAATTTAAAAACCAGTTATAAGACTACTTTGTCAATTAATTTAATCAGCTATGTCTCTGACTACCTGATAGTAATTACCAGATATATTATGGTATTTTTCCAGTATTTTTTTAGTATCATAAACAAAGTCAGCTTTCTTCGCAAAGCGTCCATTATTTTTAAATCTTGACAGCTATTTTTAAAATAATGAGAGAATAATTCTTTCTTAATTGAATATACTATAAAAAAATAAGGGGAATTTTTTCATGGTTAATAGAACAATCTTTATTTTATTTTTTATTATATCCTTTTTTTATGCATCCTGGGCAGACACCATTCATGACAGTAACATCACGGTCAATGAAACCTGGGATCCCGGAGGTAATCCGCATATTGTCCAGTCAACACTCAATGTTTCCTCTGGTATTACCTTAACTGTTGCTGCCGGATGTGAAGTCAGATTCAATGTGAACACTGCCCTGAATATTTACGGGAATATAAGTGCTCCTGGAACTGTCGGTAACACCATAAGTTTTGAACTTAATGCGGAATCGGGGACCTGGTTGAATATTTACTTCACTGTTGGTGGCGAGGGAAGCTTCAGCTATTGTACCTTCCAGAACGCTAACCGGGCTCTGTATTCCTACAACGCTGATCAGGTAACAGCGGACCATTGTAATTTTTATAATTGTTCTAGTTATGGTGCCTGGATCAGGAACACCGGCTTAAGTTTTACTGACTGTGTTTTCCAGAATAATACCACCGGACTGTCAGTTGATAACTGCACCGCACCCACCGTAGGAGCCAACAATAATTTCTCCGGAAACACAACAGGTTTGCATATCAGCGATTCTTCAGATCCCACCATAGCATTGCAGCAACCAGTATCAGGTAACACTTCGGGAATATACCTGGAAAACTGCTCAGATCCAGTGCTGGCTGCAGGTAACTCGTTTATCGATAATACTTCTTATGGCCTGGCTTTTGAAGATTGTTCGGGACTTGGTACGCTGGATAACCTCATTTTTACCGGCAATGGTGATTTTGGAGCCCTGCTGGTCAAGAATTCAGGGGATTTTCTGCTGGGATCGGGAAACACGATCTCGGGTAATGAATGGCCCCTTACTATCAACTGTGGCTCGTTTCCCCATGCCAGCAGCTTTATCCCTGCTACAGGTAATACCAACAACAACATCAGGGTAACTTCAGGAACCGGAACTAACAGTGGAACCTGGCCTCATTTTACCGATCTGGTTTATATAGTAACTGATTCCCCTACCATTCAGGCTGGAGGCAGCTTGACCATTGCTGATGGCAACACCCTTAAGTTTGACGCTTCCAAGCAGATAAGTGTTTACGGCGTGTTGAATGCCCCTGGTACTTCAGGTGCTGGAATCTTATTTACCAAGGCTGGGGATAATTCCTGGCAATACATCGCATTTACATCAGGCGGTCAGGGGAGCTTCAGTTACTGTTCATTCGAACATAGTGTCCGTGCTATTTACGGCATCAATACCACCTTGATCACAGCCTCGCACTGCAGTTTCGACCAGAATTCCTACGGTTCCTGGCTCCAGAACACAGCCCTGGATTATACTGATTGTGTCTTTCAGAATAACAACCAGATTGCTCTTTATATCAAAAGCTGTACATCGCCTGTTCTGGGTGCGGGAAACAGTTTTTCGGGAAATAATTATGGCATTCATATTCACGATTCGACTGATCCTTACGTTGATCTGCAGTCATTGATTTATGATAATGATTACGGAGTGATATTTGAAAATTGTTCCAACCCTGTCCTCGCAGCAGATAATTCCATTACAGATAATGACTTCTGTGGTCTTCAGTTCAAGAACTGTTCCGGGCTGGGTACCCTTGATCACCTTACTTTTACAGGTAATACAGGATATGGAGCAATGCTGATCAAGAACTCGGGAAATTTCAAACTGGGACCTGACATCATCAATACAGGTAATCACTGGCCGCTGACCATAGATACGGGATCTTTTCCCGAACCCACCAGTACCATCCCAACTTCGGGGAATCTGCACAACGATATCAGGGTGACTTCCGGAAGCAGCGATAAGATTGGGACCTGGCCCGATTTTGCTGATCTAGATTATGTGGTTACTGAATCACCAACCATCCAGGCAGCCGGCAGCCTGACCATTGCGGACGGAAATACGATAAGATTCAATCTTAATAAGGAAATAACCGTTTATGGGATCCTCAATGCTGCTGGAGCAGCCCGGAACGGCATAAACTTCACCAATAATAACGACGGTGATAGCTGGTACGACCTTCATTTTGCCACCGCCAGCCAGGGGAGTTTTAGCTATTGCACGTTTGAGAACAGCTGGCGTGGACTGTATGGGTATAATAGTGGTACTATCACCGTTGATCATTGTATATTTCATGATAATGAAAAGGGTTCCTGGATGCAAAACGCTGATTTCAACTATACAAGTTGTGAGTTCTATGAAAATGAAACAGGTCTTTATGTCGTGGAATGCTCTTCACCGGTAATTGGTGTTGGTAACAATTTCCATGACAATACTCTTGCTTTGCATATCGATACCTCAACGGATCCCTTCATTTCACTGTTGGAACCGGTGTCAGGTAATTCTGCCGGGATAAAGATCGAGGATTGCGCCAGTCCTATTATAGATGCTGATAATATTATCAGCAATAACACTGAATATGGTATCTGGTTCCTGAATTGCTCAGGCTTAGGTATACTGGATGAACTGACTCTGACCGGTAATGGGAATTATGGAGCTCTGCTAGTACAGAATTCGGGAGATTTTCTCTTGGGACCAGCGAACGATATCAGCGGAAATAACTGGCCATTGACTATCAATTGCGGTTCGTTTCCCGATCTTGCCAGCACTATCCCCGGCACCGGGAATACCAATAATGATATTCGGGTAACTTCGGGAACAAGTGATAAAAGCGGGATCTGGCCGGATTTTATTGATCTGGACTATGTGGTGACCGAGTCACCGACTATCGCCGCCACCGCCACCCTGACCATTGCTGATGGAAATACGATCAGGTTTGATATTAACCAGGAAATAACCATTTATGGCACTTTTAAAGCAACAGGAGCAGCTCGGAACGGGATAGACTTCATCAGAAATGGTGCCAGTGGTACCTGGTATAATCTTCATTTTGTAACCACCGGTCAGGGCAATTTAAGTTACTGTACGGTAGAGAACAGCCTGCGTGGATTGTACGGGTACAATGCCAGCATTGTAATCGTTGATCATTGTATCTTTCATGATAATGACCGGGGCTCCTGGCTGAGTCAGTCCAACTGGGTGTTCACCGCCTGTACCTTTCAGAATAATAATGATGGAATCTTCATTGATGATTCTTCACCGGCAATTCACAATTGCACGATCACTGATAACAGCGAAAATGGTATCAAGATCCAGGGCACATCTGTTCCCAACCTGGGGAATAATGTCGGCGAAGGCAACGATATCTACAACAATGGTATATATAATATTTACAATGGAGAGGAAAATGTCTCGGCACTTTATACTTACTGGGGCAGGGATTATCCGGCAGGAATAGAATATACTATTTATGATTTCTATGATAATTCCAACCTGGGAATAGTCGAATTCGAACCCTGGTCTAATTCCTCCCATACACTCATGCTGTCTCTCGGAACACCTCCCTCCGATCTGTTCATTCATTACGATACAGGTAATATTGTCCTGGATTGGACAGCTTCCCCTGATGCGACTTATTATGTGGTACTCAGTTCTCCGGTCCCTTATATTGCAAACCATCTCTGGCAGGAAGCAGCGACCGGGATCTATACCAACAGCTGGAGTAAAACACCTGCCCTGGTTAAAGAATACTACGCGGTCGTTTCGATCATAGCAGAATGATGAAATCCTGATGCGATTTCTCTGACAGAAGAAAAAGATAACTGTACACAAAATAAGATGCTGTTGATGATAGGGTAAAAAGGCGAAACAACAATTTTCCGGAATAGCATGCAGGATTTTGTCAGAGGAACAACTCCTTTAATTGATTTCTTTGGTTGACAATAATCAGAGACTTGAACATTTGAATGACCACTATGGAAGAAAGGCTCGAAGATCGAATATACACCTACAGCACTTACCTGCTCCGCAAATTTCACAGAAAAGTATTTCGGGTGGGTCTCAGTACAGGCATCAAGTGTCCTCACCGGATGAGAACGGGTGGTTGCATATTTTGTGCCCCTGAGACGTTTACTGGTGAATATCTGAGTTGTAATCTCAGTGTTAAGGATCAGCTTGAGCAGGGAATCAGTCTCGTAACCAGGTCCTGTGGGGAGGTCGGGATCCTCGCCTATTTTCAGGAAGATACCTCAACAGCCGGAGATGTTCTTTATCTGAAGCAGAAGTTCGCTGATGCTGTTAATCATGAGAAAGTGCTGGGATTAGTTATATCCACCCGTCCTGATTATATCGATGAGAACATGGTGACCATGCTTGCCGGGATCGAACGACCGGTCACCATTGAGATAGGCATGCAGAGCATTCATGATAAGAGCCTGGTTCTGCTTAACCGCGGTCATGATTTTGCCCGGGTGGAGCAGGCTGTGCAGCTCTGCGGGGAAAAAGGGCTCACGGTGGGAGTGCACCTGATCATGGGTATTCCCGGGGAAGATCACCGGGATATGCTGGCAACCATCAGATATATTTCTGCCAATCCTTATATCCACCAGGTTAAATTCCATAACCTGGTGGTATACAGAGATACCATGCTTCATCGTCTCTACCTGGAAAAGAAAATGGAATTGCTGTCCATGGAGGCATATATCACGGAACTGGCAGAATTGCTGCCCTATCTGCGGGGTGATATCGTAATCACCCGGCTGTTTACCTCCAGCATCCGCAGAGCCGGCATTGCCATACCTGAATTTCAGGGAGTAAAGACCAGATGGATGAATTCCCTGAGAAAATATATTTACAAAAAAGGAATACTGCAGGGAACTGAAACCGCGGTGACCTTTGATCCGCATAATAATGAAATTGTAAAATGATACAGATCAGGATCTGATGATATGATGGTAAAACAGCTGTTGCTTAGAACCCGGCGGGGTTCAGGAAGGTTTTGAGCATTCCTATGAGACCATTCCAGAAAGTAGTCCGTTCCCTGCGTCGCAGACAGAATATTACTACTGCTGGTGAGTACCTATTCAGGATTTTCATAATGATCATGATTCTCTTCGACCTTTTCGTGGCTGTTTATGCCGGCACCGTCAATCAGAAAATGGAGCTCTTCCTGTTCAGCATCGCCCTGAGAATAATTACAGCCCTGCTGATCATCTATCTCATCCTGAAGGCAAATCACCTGCTTATAGACGATTTTCAGGCGGCACGCTACCTGGACGTCTGGAATGCTGATAAAACAGATACTTACCAGAATGCAGTGGAATTACTTGGTAACACTTCTGCCAGTGAAATCATCCTGGAACGGATTTTTCACCGGGCAGATCTCAGAACCCGGGAGCAGAAGATGACTCCCGACAACAGTGGTCTAAAACTGGTCATGCTTGTCTTTTTGACCTTATTGATTGCCAACCTGTCCCTGCTCCTGCTGGCACCTTACACCATGGCGCAGGCTTATGATTTCTATAAGCTCAATCACCTCCCGGCGGTTGTCCATAAGCAATTTGTCGAAGTAACTCCCGGTGACCTGCAGATAACTCTGAACAGCGATGTTGTTATAGAAGTTGTGGACCCGGAACCGGAAGTTGACCATGTTCTGTTCTATAAAAGGGGTGAGAACTGGCGTGAAGAAAAGCTGATCGATCATAAACGGCGCTTTGTCAATGTTGATTTTTCCTTCCTGTACTACGTGCGAACCCCCTATGCTGCGTCGGACACATTTGCGGTGCAGGTCTTTGAAATTCCAGCAATCCGTAATATCGACCTTCTCTATGATTATCCCGCTTATACCGATCTGGCAGATTACCTGGAGGAGAACAGCTCCGGTAATATCAAGGCTCTCCGTAATACCCGGGTCACTCTTGATATCAGCGCCAATAATCCGATCACAACAGCGGATATCGTCTTCTC
>JAFGRJ010000008.1 GCA_016935235.1 Candidatus Cloacimonadota bacterium | reverse complement strand
TCGAAAATCGAGGAAGCCGGAGGAGTGCTGGTTGGGGGTCATTCCATTGAAGATCTGGAAATGAAATATGGCTTATGTGTTACCGGACTCATTCATCCTGAACGAATAATCCGCAACAATACGGTAAGACTGGGTGACTGTATTATTCTAACGAAACCTCTGGGAACAGGAGTAATCACAACTGCCATAAAAGCTGAAATGGCTTCACCAGAGCAGATCAGGCAGGTCTGTCATCAGATGAGCATGCTGAATAAAAAAGCCAGTGAAATTGCTAATTTATATCAAGCACATGCCATGACCGATGTCACTGGTTTTGGATTTCTGGGTCACCTTAGCGAAATGACCAATCCAAACTGTTCTATTGCTGTACAGTATGCTCAGATAGCGATTCTTGACGGGGCATTGAATCTGGGGGAAGCAGGTTTATACCCGGGAGGTTCATTCCGCAACCACGATTATTTCTCACCTCAGGTGGAGATATTGAATCAAAAACTATCAAGAGATGAGTTAATGATACTTTATGACGCACAAACAAGCGGGGGGCTGTTGATCTCAGTTCCGTCCGGAAAGGCTGAGAAAACTATTTTACAGCTTACAGAGCAAGGCTATGAATACAGTTCGGTAGTGGGAGAAGTTATTCCTTGCAGAGGTAAAAAGATTCTGCTTTATTAGCTTAATGTCTCAGTTCCCATACAGAAAATTCGCTTTCTCCATAGAAAAATACTCTGCTCTTGATTCTCTTGAGCAGTGGTATACTGGTAATATTTCCAAGCAGATAGAATTTTTGCTGCAAAATCCATGTCAGGCGTTCACTGCTCCAAACCGGTTCCCCATCTTCTCTATAACCGCCCAGCCAGTGGTTTTTCGCGGTATACTGCTCATTCCAGTCATAAAGTGAAGAAATAATCAACAGACCGCTGGTATTCATGCGCTCATGTACCAGTTGGAGGAATTTCTCGGGATCGTAGATTCTTTCCAGGAGATTCTGAACATATATCAGGTCATAACCGGTATATTGCGGTTTAAGGTTGGAGGCATCCGCCTGCCAGAAATCAACTTTATTTTCGGTACCAGCTAACCCCAGCTCCTCCAGACTAATTTCATGGAAGGAAACAAGTTCCCCCTCTTCCGGCAGAGTATACAATATTCTGCCTTTTTCCTGCATCTGTATAGCAAGGCGTATATAACGCGCAGTAAAATCAAGACCGGTAACATGATCAAAATATCTTGCCAGTTCGAAGGTCGTTCTTCCCACATCACAACCCAAGTTCAGTGCTTTTGACAGCTTCCTGCCTTTCATAGCATTTATACAGAATGCAGCTGCTTTCACCGAAAAAAGAGGAACATTTCCATATTCCCTGCCATAATTGAACTCACATCTCAGAGACACATCAGGGTCCTCTTCATAAACAGCTGATTCGATCACTACAGGTTCCGCTGTTTCCACATAACGGAATCCGGCGTGCTGATAGAAATGGCGTCGGAAGGCATATCGGGCATCACGGGTGGCTTCATTCCCGGTTGAAATCCAGGAACCGCCTTTGATAAGATTATGTTTATTATCAAAAGTAGGAGTGGAAAAATCATCATAATAAGGGTGAACCTTGAATCCATTGAAGCCAGAGATAGGGGTTTCTGTCCATTGCCAGACATTGCCGATAACATCGTAGAATTTACCAAATTCAAATTTATCTACTGGACATGGTGAAGCCCAGTGTTCCAGATTTATATTACCCGGAGCATTATCCCAATAGGGTTGATCCGGTATGTTGCCAGTATTATATATCCTGTACCATTCGGCTTCAGTCGGCAATCTGAGAGGTTTCCCTGTTTTTTTCGACTTCCAGTTACAAAAAGCTTTTGCTTCCAGATAATTCAATTCTACCGGCCAGTTCCAGGGTAGAGGGATTCCCTCCAGCATCAACCTGAGCTGATATCCACCATCCTTTTTTTTTCTCCAGAAGCGAGGGTGTTCCACCTTTTCATAGCTTTTCCAATTCCAGCCCTCTTCTGTCCAGTAGTCTCTGGTATGATAGCCCTTATCTTCGATGAATTCCAGGAACTCCTGATTGGAAACCAGATATTTCCCTGTTTTGAAGGGTTTGACTCTTATTTCACGGCTTCCAAACTCGTTATCCCAGCCATAGAGGGGATTATCGAAACTCTTGCCCAATTTGACCATTCCTCCGGGTACATTCACTAATTCGTTTTCGGGGGATTCTCCCCTTTCGGGACATACTTTCCAGAAATCTACTGGTTTAAGGGCAGCAAGAGGTAATTGTCTGATCAGAACAGAAGATGTTTCCAGATGTATGCGCTGATGTTCGATACCCATCATTATCACCCAGAATGGTTCATCCCAGGTAATAGGTAATTTCAGAGGTAATCTGGAGATCATATCTTCCACAACTTCCCATACCCGGGCTCTGTATGACCTGATTTCAGCAACGGCAGGCCAATCGTAATGCGCTTCGTTCAGGTCGTCCCAGCTCATTTCATCCACACCAACTGCAAATATGGACTCAAAGTGGGGATTAATCCTCTCACCGAGATATTTTGCCAGGACCAGTTTATTTATATAAAAAACAGCTGTATGACCAAAATAGAAGATCAAAGGATGACGAAGAGGATCTGCTCGCAGATAATAGGTACTGTCATCTTTGAAAGTTGCAAAAAGTTTTTCTTCTATCTGGACTGTTTTTCGGAAATATTCCAGAATTTCCTTGCGTTTACCAGCCACAGAACCTAGATTCAAAATTATGGTTCTTGTCACCAGATCATTCACGGATAACCTCTTTCTTTCTTATTGATTAGATATTTCCTGCAAGACCTTTTTCAAACGAAGTAGTACTGTTTCCAGAAAGTAACGGGGACAGGCGAAATTCAATCTCATGAAACCCTCTCCTTCTTTACCGTATTGTGAACCTCTGGTTAAAGCAATCCTGGCTTTTTTCACGATTATTTCAGCTAATTCAGTATCGGAAAAACCCAGAGCCCTGAAGTCCAGCCAGGCCAGATATGTCCCTTCCATTTCAATAACCCTGAGGAATGGAATTTCTGTTTCGATAAAATCACATAAAAATGCATAATTACTTTCCAGATAACCGATCAACTGGTTAAGCCATTCCTCTCCCGAAGTATAGGCGGCTTCCAGAGCAATCATCCCGAATATGTTACCCTCCAGAAGATGATTCTGCACCAGAATATTGCGGAAACCCTCTCTGAGGTCAGAATCTGGTATCAACACATAGGAGTTCATGAGTCCTGCCACGTTGAAGGTTTTACTGGGGGCATTGAAGGTTATTATATTTTTCTGGTAGGAACCTGCCAGAGAAGCAAGGGGGATATGCCGGAACTCTGGAAAAATAATATCAGAATGGATCTCATCAGATAAAACAAGTACCTGGTGTTCGACACAAAGTGCAAGCAAATGTAACAGCTCAGACTTCCGCCAGACCCTCCCGACTGGATTATGGGGGCTACAGAAAATCAATACTTTCACATCCTGGGACAACTTTTGCTTCATATCATCGAAATCGATCCGATAATGATTGTTTTCGAGGATCAAACTTGATTTCAGCAGGATTCTGTTATTGGATACAACTGCTTCAAAGAAGGGATCATAAACCGGAGTCTGGACCAGTATCCTGTCCCCTGGTGAAGTATAAGCCTGAAGTGCAAAATTAATAGCCGGTACCACTCCGGGACTATCAACTATCCAATCCGTTGATATCTCCCAGGCATGTCTGCGTTCATACCAGCCCTTGATAGCCTGATAATAGGAATCAGGTCGAAAAGAATAACCATAAATGCCGTGCTGAGCACGCTGGCACAAGGCAGTAACTATGGGGCGAGCTGTAACCAGGTCCATGTCTGCCACCCATAAAGGCAAAAGGTCTTCATCACCAAACTTCTGGAAAAGAAAATCCCATTTATAACAATTGGTGCCCCCCCGACCGGGTGAATTATCAAAATCATATTTCATAACATGGTACCTTTGAATTAATAACTTAACTGCAGTTATAAAAATGTCCAATTTTTTAAAAATCATCTGGAGAAAAGAACTACAGGAATTTTCTTAACAAATGGCAAAAGAAGATACATGATTGACCCGGGGGGATAATATTCTAACAGGTCATGAAAAGGGGCTTACCGGTTGGAAACGTTTAACTTCTGCAGAAAACATAAAGGATAACCATTTATAGAACTAATTAATAAAATTATAATAATTAAGATCAATACTTCAGATAATTCCCATTTGCTTTAGTTTGGAATAGAGCGTGGAACGGTCGATACCCAGAATTCTAGCAGCTTTGGTTTTATTAAAATTTACTTTTTTCAGCACTGACACAATGATCTTTCTCTCGAGATCTCTGATTACATCAGTAACCATGCCATTGAGGGTACAATTTGCTTCCAGAATTCTATCAAGATCGGTTTGCGACCATGCCGGGATAATTTCACCCGATTGTAAAGAGCAATGGAATTGTAAGTCCTCTGGAGTCAGGATATCGTGTTCAGCAACCAGAACAGCTCTTCTGATAAGATGTTTCAACTCTCTGATGTTACCTGGCCAGTCATAGCCATGTAACAATTTCAAGGCTTCGACGTTAATACCAACCACGTTTTTCCCCAGTTCTCTATTTGCCAGGTTAAGGAAGGTCCGGGTAAGTGTCTCGATATCATTTTTACGTTCTTTCAACGTTGGCAGAACGATACGAAACTCATTAAGACGGTGAAAAAGGTCTTCCCTGAATGTCCCGGATCTGACAGCTTCACCAAGGTCAAGATTGGATGTTGAGATGATTCTGACATCGACCGGGATCGGTTTCTTCCCGCCTACCCGGTAGATAATTCTTTCCTCGAGAGCTCTTAACAATCCTCTTTGTCCCTCAGGAGGCAGATTGGTCACTTCATCCAGCAGTAAAGTGCCTTTACTGGCCAATTCAAACTTCCCCGATTTCAGCGTGTCTGCACCAGTAAAAGCACCCTTCTCATATCCGAACATTTCACTTTCAATAAGCGTTACAGGTATTGCTCCGCAGTCAATGGCTATGAGGGGTTGATTTCTTCTCTTGCTCAAGCGATGAATCATGTTGGCGATAACTTCTTTCCCGGTACCACTTTTCCCTTCAATTATTACACTCATATCTGTTTTCGCTACCAGATTGACCTGCTTGAGCACTCTGCGAATCTGCTCGCTGTCTCCCAGATTTTCCATGATATCTTTATTTCTATCCAGCTTACTTTTCAGTTCCTTAACTTCCCGATTGAGCTCTTTTTCTGACTTTATCAGCTTAATTTCCAGTTCTTTTCTCCCAGTGATATCATTAAAAACAGTAAAGATGCCACTGAAATTTTCCTTATCATACAGAGGACGCATCTGCAGATCCAGGATTCTCTCCCGGGTATTATGACTACGGACGGAGATATCCAATCTTACCTCATGACCCGCAGCCAGTTCGGCAAATTTCTTTTCAAATTTATGCAATTCAGCTTTCAGAATGAATCCTTTCAGATTTTTTCCGAGCAGTTCTCTCTTACTGAGCCCCAGAATACTGGCAGCAGCATTATTAGCAAAAGTTATGGAACATTTCCGATTAAGAATGATAATACCTTCTCCGATAGATTCCACCAGATGACGGTATTTTTTCTCACTATCATGGAGTAACTTTTCCATTCTGTTTTTATACAAAGCCATTTCTAGAGACGCGTGCAATTCCTTGTCTTCGAAAGGTTTGACAAGATAGGCATAGGGATTTGCCGATTTTGCTTTTTCCAGTGTTTTCTCATCAGCATAAGAGGTGAGAAAAATTATAGGAATCCCCAGTCTGTGATAAATTTTCCTGCCAGCATCCAGACCGTTTATTTCACCTTCGAGAACTATATCCATCAGGACAATGTCAGGTTTAAGTTCCTGAGCGAGTTTCCAGGCTTCTTCCCCAGAACCTGTTATTGCCAGCACTTCATATCCAAAACTGATCAGCGCATTCTTGATATCTTCAGCGATAATCCTTTCGTCTTCAACTATCAGTGTTCTGTAACTCATCCCTCTCCTCTTCAATTTACCTAAAAACTTACGCAAAGAAAACCGTCAAATCTATTTTATTTCCCCGACAACAATCAGAGAGTAGTTTTTGAAGATTATATTTGACACTCAAAAAGCATTTAATTGATTTAACAAAAATCTAGGTGGATAATGAAAAGAAAAACAAACAAGCTGACAGCGAAGAAAATGGACAAGCGTTTGAGAATCATAAATGCTGCGATGAATGTATTCGGGGAAAAGGGATTCCATAAAACGAAAATTATTGACATTGCCCGATCCGCCCGGGTTGCAGATGGCACTATTTATCTATACTTTCACAATAAAGATGATCTTTTTATAGCGGCTTTTGAGGAACTCATCGAGGAAAAATTACAGAATCTGAAAAAAATAATAGCAGCTATAGACGACAAACTCGAAAGATTACTTAAATTTTTCAGCCTCCATATAGAGATGTTTACCCAAAATCCTAATATTGCTCGCTTCGTTACCAAAGAATTAAGACAGAGTTCTGAATTTTACCTTAAATATCCCACTTTCAGACCCCTGCAGGAATATATCAATTATCTGAAAAAACTTTGCCAGGATGCCATAGACGCAAGCCTGATCAGGTCAATTGACACAGAGGTGCTGGTAATTATAATGATTGGCACTCTTAACTTTGCTCTTTTTGAATGGTCCCTGGGAAACAGCAATCGATCGCTGGAAGATATCAAGGAACAAGCTGTGAATATAATATACCGAGGATTGAAAAAAGGACCAGCCCCAGAAAATACGGAGGATGAATGAATTGTCCCAGATGCGGAAAAAGCATGATAACCTTGGAGATTAAGGAAGTGGAAATCGATTACTGTCTTTCCTGCCATGGCATCTGGTTAGATAATGGAGAGCTGGAATTACTGCTCCGGGATGCAAAAAGAAAAGAGAAGTTATTACAATCTTTTCTGCTGACTAGTGTTCCCGGGGAGAAACCATTGAAGTGTCCTGTCTGTCACAAGAAGATGCTCCAGGTTATGGTCAAAAAAGTATTACTGGATAAATGCCGCCATGGGCATGGCCTCTGGTTTGACAATGATGAACTGCAGAAAATTCTGGAAATGGGCGATTTTGATCCGGATAATACTATCAAGAAACATTTGACAGAGATTTTCAACAATAAAGAAGCCAAGGGGGAATAATGGGTATATTATTAATCTTAATCGGTTTAATAATTTTGTTTGTACTTATCTTCATAGGTATTTACAATTCACTGGTGCAGTTACGCAATCGAGTCAGGAACTCCTGGGCTCAGATCGATGTGCAGTTGAAAAGGAGGCATGACCTGATACCTAATCTGGTAGAGACTGCCAAGGGTTATATGAAACATGAGCGGACAACTTTCGAGTCCATAACCAAGGCGCGAAGTGAAGCCATGTCTGCTCAGAGTGTCGGAGAAAAAGCCAGAGCGGAGAGTAACCTGAATGGCGCTATGAGCAAGTTCTTTCTGGTGGTGGAAAATTATCCAGAGCTCAAAGCAAATCAGAACTTCCTGGCTGTACAGGAAGAATTAACCTCAACTGAAAATAAAATAGCTTTCGCCAGACAGAATTATAACGATCAGGTTCTTTTCTTCAATAATAAAATCCAGATGTTTCCATCCAATATTGTTGCGACCATGTTCAATTTTAAAACCAGTGAATATTTCGAACTTGAGAGCGCGACCGAAAGAGAAGTGCCCAAAGTTGATTTCACATCATAACGGATAAAGGCAGGGAGAATGTGGGAGCTTATTCAGACCAACCGACGTAGATCAATTGTTTTATTTATCGGGATGGGATTAAGCCTGCTTCTGCTAGGATTTTTTATTGGTGAGGCATTCTGGGGAAGTGACGGCTGGATAGCTGGAATGAGTATTGCCTTCCTGATCTGGTTGATAATGTCTGCTGTCAGTTACTTTTCGGGTGATGCCATAGTCCTGGCCATGAGTCATGCCAAAAGAGTAACACCTGAAATTCATCCCCGCCTGTTCAATGTGGTAGAAGAAATGAAAATTGCAGCCAATTTACCTACAATGCCCAAGGTTTACATCATTCCGGATATCGCTCCTAATGCTTTTGCCACGGGAAGAAATCCTGAAACAAGCTCGGTAGTTGTTACTGCAGGATTACTGGAAAAACTGGACCGGGATGAACTTCAGGGAGTTATTGCCCACGAAGTATCCCATATAACAAATCGCGACATCCTGTTCATGACTTTTTCTGCCGTTATCCTGGGAAGTATTGTATTCCTGTCGCATATTTTTCTCCGCAGTCTCTGGTTTGGGGGAGGTCGCCGATCCAGTTCACGCAGTTCGAGCAAAGGAGGCGGACAGTTACAGCTGATAATGATGTTAATTGCTATTTTACTGGCTGTTCTTGCTCCTATCATGGCTCAACTTCTCTATTTCGCTATCTCAAGAAAAAGAGAGTATCTTGCTGATGCTTCTGCAATAAGACTCACCCGCTATCCCGAAGGATTGGCGTCCGCCCTGGAAAAAATTGCAGCATCAGATATCAACCTGGAATCAGCCAATAAAGCCACTGCAGGTCTCTTTATAGTGAATCCCCTGATTAAAAAAGGCCAACGGCTAACGGCTCTAACCAGCACCCATCCTCCCGTACTGGAAAGAATCAAGATATTACGAAGCATTGCCGGCGGTGCTAATTATGCTGATTATCAGAGAGCTTATTCCAGTCTTAAACAAGGCACAGAAACCAGAACCAGTATTATTCCACCTTCCGGAATACAGGATACAAAAAAGATAGAACTTACTAAGCCAGGGAAAAGAGAAATCACAGCAGAATCCAGCAGAAGAAAACTCGATGATCTCATCCGGACCCTTAACGATTTTGTATTTCTTCAATGTACTTGCGGTCTGAAGATAAAAATTCCACCTGATCTTAAGGTCAACAATATCAGCTGTCCCCGTTGTGGTAGAATTCTGGAGATACCTCTATCCCAGTTGCAGAGAATTAAATCCCGATGGAAGGCAGATAAAGCGACAAATGCTTGATTTATATAGACTTGTATTTTAAATAGAGCTGTAAATATAACAGGATCCCACGGAGGTAAAGAAGATAATCCTGCGAAATGAATCAGCGGAAGAAATCTTTCTTGTGTTTCTCCTTACTTTTTCTGTCCTCTATGTAGGCGCCTTCCTGCTTATGTTCTTCCCTGATCCGTAAAGCTTCAGAGATATCATCCGTATGAATTAAAACCTTCTGTTTTTGGGTAAGAACGGTATATCTTTCCTTATTTTTCATATATCACCTCCAGAGGAATAGATCAGGTTTTTGATTTTTTGTCCTTTTTTGCCTTTCTTTTCTCTTTAATGCCGAGTTTAGCCTTCTTTTTCTGTTCTTTTTTCTGTAAATCCTTGGAATGTGACATTTTTTCCTCCCCAAAACAAAAACTTATTTAAAAAACCCTGTAATATACCAATAAGTCAAGAAAAAATTTCATATAATAGCTCAAAATTTAACTTACGTTAAATAGTAGCCAGTTGATTATTTATTGACATTCATAAAATAAGGAAAATTGTTGATAAAAAAATCAGATGAGGTGCAATGCCTTCTGAATCAATGCTGCAGATAATCCTGCTCAATGCCTATTATGCAGGTGTAGCCGTTGCATTCCTAGTCAAGGATATTCTCTGGTTACGGGTGATCATGATCCTGGCAGGCATCTGCATGATTCTGCAGGCTATTATGGCTGCCAACAAGTTCATCATCAGCTGGATATCACTCTTTGTAGTCATCAACACCATCCAGATTATCCGCATCCTCCACGAAAACCGTGAGATAAAACTGGAGCCTGAATTACTAAGAATCTATCAGCTTGTTTTTACCGATATGACTAAAAAAGAATTCAGATTATTGTGGAATATGGGTAAAACAAGCGAGGTAAAAAAAGATGAACTTTTCTGCGCTGATGGACTTGTTTTGAATAAACTCATATTGATTACCAGGGGGAGAGCCCGAGTGTTGAAATCAAATAAACCGGTGGCTGATCTCATCACCGGGAATTTCATCGCTGAAATGAGCTTTCTTACTGGCAAAGTTCCTTCAGCAGATGTTGTTGCCCTGGAAAATACATTCTGCATCATCTGGCATCTCAATATCCTCAACCGTCTGAAAGAGCTTTATCCAAATATTTATAATAAATTACAGCTCATATTGAGTAAAGATCTAACTGAGAAGCTGAAAAGATACCTTTAATATTACATTCTTCCTTCCAGCAAAAAAAAATAAATTGACATCAGATGACTGAAAGTCATCAGATGACTCAAAGTCATTTATGTGGAGTGACATGAGTATCAGAGAAAGAAAGGCAAGAGAAAAGCAGATTCGGCGACAGACGATTATCGACGCTGCAGAAAAACTCTTTTTTCAGAAGGGTTTCGAGAATGCCACTATGGATGCTATCGCCCAGGAATCTGAATTAAGCAAAGGTACCCTTTATCTATATTTCAAGAACAAAACCGAATTATGCTCTGCCATTATGGGAAGGGGATTACAAACCTTGCTCAACATGATCATCAACAGGGAAGATAACAAGCTAATGGGGTTAAATAAGTTAAAGAAATTTGTCACGACTTATGAGGAATTTGCCAGAATTCATTTTCAATATCATCAGGTAATCATGAATTTTCGTTTCAACCGCTGGAAATGCGATCAGACAGGAGATGAATCAATCAGGAGCATGGAACTTTTCGGCAGGATCAACCAATATATAGCAGACATAATCCGGGAAGGCATCGGAGATGGTTCCATTTGCCGGGAAGCAGATCCCATGATAATATCCCATATTATCTGGGATAACCATACTGGATTAATGCCCGGTCAAATTATCAATGATAATTTAACGTCAACTGAGAAGGAACTGGATTACCCTCATATAATCAAATTCATGTTCGATATAATATGTTCCTTTCTGGCTGGCGATACAAGGATGGTTTGAACATGATAAAAGGCTTATTATTACTTTACCTTTTCCTGTTTATCATCTGGATGATGCTAACCGGTTTAGAAACAAGTGAGCTTCTGGCGGGAGCAATCGTATGTCTGGTTCTGTCGCTTTTGATGCCGGGAGGAGCCAGGGTGTTATCCTCGGTAAAATTATCCCCCAGAGCCATATTCTATTTATTAATGTACATCATCACTTTTTTATTTGAACTTGTTAAATCCAATCTGGATGTTGCCAGGCGAGTTTTGAATCCCGATCTGCCCATTAATCCCGGAGTAGTTAAAGTAAGGACGAAGCTCAGATCCAAATTGGGCAGGCTTATATTGGCTAATTCCATCACCCTTACTCCGGGTACATTAACCGTAGAAACGCGCGATGATTATTTCTATATTCACTGGATCGACGTTACAGCTGGTGATATCAACGAAGCCACCGACGCCATTGTATCTCGTTTTGAAAAGTACCTGGAGGTGATTTTTGGGTAACAATCTAACAGAAATAATCTACAACGTGTCTGCCCTGATCGCTCTCGGAGCCATGGTGACAGCTTTCTTAAGAATGATTATCGGTCCAACCATTGCCGACCGGGCTGTTGCCCTCGACGCCATGACCCTGGTAACCATTTCCCTGATTGCATTTCTTACTTTGCTTCTGCAACGGAAGGTATATCTGGATGTGGCAATAGTATATGCACTGATCAGTTTTCTGGGTGTGATTGCTGTTGCCCGTTTTCTCGACAAGGGATTATAATCCATCTACAGGAGAAAGATTATGGATATCGTAGGAGCATTCATGTCTTTGACGGGAGCACTTTTTCTATTTCTAGGTACTTTAGGTATCATCCGCATGCCTGACGTATATAACCGCATGCAAGCAGGTACCAAGGCAACAACTCTGGGCAGCATGCTTTTTCTCCTGGGGCTGGCAATAGGTAATGCTGGATGTCTTTGTACCGGGAAAATAATATTACTGGTGATTTTCATCATATTCACCAATCCGATATCATCGCATGCTCTTGCCCGGGCTGCTCACGCTGCCGGGATCCGTTTAACCAGCACCACTGTAAGAGATGATCTCGATGCAGACAAAAAAAAGGGAGAGCAAAAATGATAATGGTATCTTTCTATATATTAGGTATCATCATTTTACTGGCAGCGATTCTGGCCATCTATGCCCGAAATATTGTCACCGCGATCATAAGCACCGGTGTTATCAGTCTACTGGTGAGTATCCTGTTTCTGCTACTGGCAGCTCCTGATGTTGCCATGACGGAAGCAGCCATCGGTTCTGGTTTAACAACCATGGTTTTTCTTTATGCATATAACAGAATCAGGCGGATAAGGGAGAGGAATGATGGCTAAGTATTTTGTCATCATAATTCTCCTTATTCTCCTCTTTTTAATATTCTGGAATCTGCAAAAAAATACTGCACCTAGAAACAGATTGGACCTTCTTTCCAGCAGGTATATTGACCAAGGCCCCCGGGAAGTGGGAAGTGCTAACCTTGTTACCGCGGTGGTGGTTGCCTACCGTGGTTTCGATACACTGGGCGAAGTGATCGTTCTATTTCTGGCAGCCACCGGTGTGGGATTTCTGATGCAGAAACGTCAAAAAGCATATCCCAAAAGTAATCCCGCTTCGGAAATCCTCCGGACTGGTTCGGATGTATTGCTGCCGGTTATTATTCTTACAGGCACTTATATTTTTCTTCATGGTCATTTGACTCCCGGGGGAGGTTTTCAGGGCGGTGTGGTAATAGCATCAGGATTTCTGTTGCAGTTTCTAGCCAGACCCGAGAGCAGGATCAAGGTCCGGAAACTGCATTTCATCGAATCGATTTCGGGCTTTTTCTATGTTCTGTCAGGTTTAGCAGGATTAATACTGGCAGGTGGTTTTCTTGATAGCAGGTTCCTGCCGCTGGGGAAATGGGGCGAATTGATCAGCGCTGGAGCCATTCCTCTGATTTACTCATTTATCGGATTGAAGGTCGGGTCGGAACTGGTAGGTATCCTGAATAATCTGAAAGGGGACTGAGAATGAGAGAAATGGCTTTTCTTGGTTTTGCACTAGTACTTCTGGGATTCTGGGCTATGCTGACACGCAAGAATATTCTCAGAATTATCATCGGTTTTACAATTATTGATTCCGGAATTCATTTAATAATAGTCAATCTTGGGTATTTACCAGGCAGAACCGCTCCCATTCTGGAAAAAGGCATGCGTGTCGGTGACTTATCCAAACACTTTGTTGATCCCATACCTTCTGCATTGGTATTAACGGCTATAGTTATCGGTCTGGCTGTTACTGCTTTGATGCTGGTATATGCGGTACGAATTTATGAAAGAAAAAGAACACTTAATATTGATAAATACAGGGAACTGAAATGGTAGAACCCATATATTTGTTCATTATCCTTCCTGTTGCAGCTTTCTTGATGGGTTCACTACATCAGCACCTAAACAGGTGGCAGGTTTTCATTTTCTTCACTGTGCTGCTATTCTCCTTTTATCTTCCCATACCATGGCTCATTCATCTATTAAAGGGAGGTTCTACCGCTCAGGTATTCACTGCCGGTTTTCTCCCTCCTATCTCCATCAATCTGCAGATAGGCATCGAAGAAGCTTTTCTGATGACTATCATCAATTTATTAGGTATAATGGGGGCTTTTTACCTGTTACACCATTTCAGAGGTACGGTCTATGGTCCGATCTTATATTTAGTCTTCATTATGGGTCTGAATGGAATAATTATGACCAGGGACCTTTTCAACCTCTTTGTATTTATGGAGATAACTTCAATTTCACTTTACAGCCTGATCACGTTATCCGGAAGCAGTGAAAATTTAACTGCAGGATTCAAGTATATTATTGCCAGTGGAATAGCATCGATATTATTCCTGATTGGTACAATTTATTTATATTATTTAACTGGCACACTCAATATTGATGTAATGATTGCCAGCGGATATAAGATTGTTGGTCCTGCCGGCAGTATTGCATTGATAATGCTTCTTTCAGCAATTATCGTTGAATTGAAACAATTTCCTGTCAATGGCTGGGCATTGGACATTTACACAGCTTCTGATCCAGGTATTGCAGCCATAATTGCTGGCGGAAGTTCATCTGCCATGTTTTTTGCCGCCTATAAGCTTTTACCGCTCTGGTCTCCTTCTCTATCTTCAATTATTGCCGGAATTGGTATAATGACATACGTATTAATGAACCTGATGGGTTTGAAACAGGTAAAGGCCAATCGCTTACTGGGATATTCTTCTATTGCGCAGATAGGTTTGCTGGTTGGTTTAAGTGCATTATTACTGCATAGCACACCGGTGACAGGGCTTACAACGATCTGGATAATCTTGGGAGGATTACTAATCAATCACCTGTTAGCGAAAGCAGGACTTTTCTGGATATCAGGTTTGATAAAAGGAGAATCTTTGTCCAGTTGGTCCGTTCTCAGGAAATATCCTTCACTGCTGTTCATATTTGCCTGTTTGCTGATGGCACTGGCTGGTTTACCACCTTTTCCCGGTTTCTGGGTCAAGTGGAATATTGCTATGCAACTTGCTCAACATAAGCAGTTTCTATGGTTGGGTTTCATAATGCTGGGGACACTTCTGGAAGCAGTTTATTTCTTCCGCTGGTTTGGCTTGATTATGAAATCAGAACTGACTACTGGAATTCGGGTTAGAATAAGTAGCTTACTGCCTATTTTCACTGGTACTTTCCTGATGTTCTTTATCAGTCTCACCATGATGAATTTGTTGAGTGGATTCAATTTCAACATGTTATTACCGATTCTGATCGCTACTCTGATTTTTGCGCTGAAGCTGATCCCGGGTAAATTAAAAGCTCTCATGACCATTTTTATTATCATGTTCTATTTCTATTTTCTGTTACCTGAATTAAGTGGCTTATATAGATTATTTGCTATCATATTCTTTCCGCTATCAGCGCTATTCATGATTGCTGCCATGAATAAACCGGGATATAGAAACGGTTATTTTGAATTACTCATTCTGATCGTTCTTTCTCTGGGTAATTTACTTACTTCCCACACCAGTTTGCAGTTCTTCTATTCCTGGGAGGTGATAACCGTTGCCACTTATCTTATTATTTTGAGAGGTGTTAAACGCTTTGATACAGCTCTGCTGTACCTGGTATTCTCACTGGCAGGTGCGTTAATGATACTGGCGGGATTTTCTTACAGCTATGCGGTTACAGGCAGCACTTTCCTGGGAATTCTTGGTTCCAGCAATTCTCAGATAACCATTTACATTCTCTTAGTTGGAGGATTTCTGATCAAAACAGGTGCAGTGGGTGTACATATATGGCTGCCTGGTGCTTATGCTGAGACTGAAGATGATTTTTCTCCCATTATTTCAGCCATTTTAAGTAAAACCGGGATATTGGGTTTGTTGCTGGTACTCCTGCTCATGGGCAAATCATTCGCTGCCAACACCGAATTGAATACTATTCTAGGCTGGATTGGAGTACTAACAGCATTTTTGGGGGCCTTGTTCGCCATATTTCAGGAAGATCTTAAATATATGCTGGCTTATTCCAGCATGGGACAGGTCGGCTACATAGTATTGGCATTAGCCCTGTATAGTCATCTAGGCTGGACAGCAGCTTTATACCTGGCTTTCAATCATATCTTTTTCAAGGGTATTCTTTTTCTGGCAGCAGCTGGGATAATTCAACGTCTGGGAACCAGAAAGATGTATGAGATGGGAGGACTGATCAACAGAATGCCCCTGAGTTTTCTTGCTGTTTTGATCTCCATTATAGCACTTTCGGGGGTGCCTCCACTTTCCGGGTTTGGCAGTAAGTGGTTATTATACAATGCTCTGCTGGAAAAGGAATGGTATTTGCAGGCAGCATTAGCCTTTTTTGCCAGTACAGTGGCTTTTCTGTACTGTTTCCGGCTCATCCACTCTATTTTTCTGGGGCAGGAGAAAACCAGATTCCGTCAGGTTAAGGAAGCCTCCCTATGGTTTCTTATTCCCCAGTATGTTCTCATTGCCCTGATCATGTTGATATCGCTGTTTCCAAATATCATCATAGAACCAATTGCCCAGGTTATGGCGGACTTCATTCCTGCAACCCTCAGCTGGGAAGGCAACACCCTGATGAGTTCACTGGGTTACTGGAATGGCAACGTAATTATGATAATTACCATGGGGGTTTTCATGATACCTCTGATTGGGCTGTTGCTGCGCGTCCGATCTATGCAAAAGGTCAAGCAGTTCAATATAGTATACGCAGCGGAGCGTCCTGACAAACCGGAAACGACCCATGTTGCCCATAACTTTTTCCCTCATTATCAGAAAGCACTGGGATTCCTGGTCACTCCACTTGTCAGCAAATTCTGGGCTGCGGTGAGTGAATGGTGTCATACTATAGCGGGAGTGCTACGGAATATTTATACAGGTAATGGTCAGACTTATGCCCTGCACATAGTGTTTATGGTTGTTTTGATCTATATACTGGCGGGAGTTTGATAATGTTGCAAGAGACTGTAACGATCATCGCATACGCTTTCATATCCCTCCTGGTTATAACAATTTATGGTTTAACTTTGAACGGTCTGGTCATGAAAATCGTTGCTAGAGTTCATGGCAGGTTCGGTCCTCCCCTATGGCAGCCCTTTATAGATATTATTAAGAACAATGCCAAGAGAACCATGATCTACCATGGGACAATGTTCTTTCTGGGACCGGTTTTCCGCATAGCTGGAGGAATTGGTACCTACCTTTTCATTCCAGCTATCCACGGATCTGAGGTATTTGCCAATTTCAGTTTCAGTGGTGACCTGCTGCTGGTAATGTATTTTTTCTTTTTTGGTCAGCTGGGAATGGCACTGGGAGCGGGAGAAAGTGGTCACCCCTACAGTGCCATAGCTGTAAGCCGGGGATTAGCCCAGATGACTGCTTTCGAAGTTCCCTTTGCTCTTTCTGTCATCTCCCTGGCGATACAATACCAGACATTATCCATAACAGGTATTGTGTCTGCCCAGCAGGGCGGTATCCTGCACTGGACTGTGTTTACCAATCCTCTGGCCACAGTGGCAGCACTGATAGCCCTGTTAGGCATGAATATGCATTCACCATTTGATATAGTGCTTGCTCCCCAGGAGATACCCATTGGTCCACCAACCGAGTTTCACAGTGCCTATCTTGGATTACTGCAAACAAACCGGGCTATTTTCAACCTGGCAAAACTGGTGCTTTTCATGAATCTGTATTTTGGTGGTGCCACTAACATACTCATCCTCATTATCAAAACATTTTCTATTTACATGTTATCAGTAATTGTCGGGGTTTCTTTCCCCCGATTCCGGACTGAACAATCAATCAGATTTTTTCTGGGAATACCGACCATATTGGGTATCCTTGCTGTTATTTTCCAGAAACTCTGATAGTGGAGAGACAAGATGTTGAAGAATCAGGAGAATCAACCGCAGAAACTTGCCAATGCAGGTCTTCCCGAGCATGAAAAATATCTTTTCTGTGATGCCAGACCCCGAATAAGACATCCTTTTAAAGGTTTCTGGGAAAAATTTCTCAACTGGGCTCGTGCCAATTCCATATGGATGTTGGCTTATGGAACCGGATGCGGAGCCATTGAACTCCGACCTTTAATGACCGCTCGTTATGATGTGTTCCGGTACGGGATAGCTCCCCGTCCGACACCCAGGCAGTCTTCGGTAATTATCATCGGCGGATACTGTTCGGTGAAGACTCTGAAAAGAATTATCCGCAGTTATGAACAGATGCAGAATCCCAAATTCGTCTTAGCTCTGGGCAGTTGTACCATCAACGGAGGAATGTACTGGGACAGCTATAATACAATTAACCGCATAGATGCATATATACCTGTTGATATTTATATTGCGGGTTGCATGCCGCGACCGGAAGCAATTATCGCCGGTTTTAAAAAACTGAAGCAACTCATTAAATCCGGGAAGGCTGAAGGAGCTAATCTTTATGCTGAAAATTTCGACTGGTATAAGGCAAACCAGAAAAAGATTATAAAAGACTGGAATATGCCGGATTATAACTGGTAGGTCAAATAATGACGAAACTGATAGACAGATTAAAAGCGAATTTCAGAATTAAAAATGTTACCATGCAGAGAGCAGATCTGATCTTCCTGACTGTTCCTGAAAAACAGGCAGTATCCCTTATTACCTATTTACGCAATCAGGAAAATTTCAGTCATCTTGTTTTTCTTACAGCAGTGGACTGGATTGAAGAGAACAAGTTTCAACTGAATTACATGTTGCACAACCACGGGTTCAATTTCAGCCTTGGTATCAGAGTCATGATCAACAGACAGAAACCGGTGATGACTTCCATTCATCATCTCTGGGAACATGCGTCCACTTATCAGAGGGAATTGAAAGAGATGTTCGGCATAGATTTTCCTGGTAGCCCGGAAATTGACCAGAACTTCATTCTCGAAGGTTGGGAGGATATACCACCTCTGCGGCGTGATTTTGATACCCTGAAATATTCGGAAAGAACTTATTTTCCACGGACAGGCAGAAAGAGCCATGATCCCAGAAAATTCATGAAAAGTAAAATATATCCTGAGCAAGGGGAAGAAAGATGAAAAAGGTAGTCCTGTTTTTAGTTTCAGGCTTTATCCTGGGTATAGCTGTAACCGGAATTATTACATGGAAGACAATGCCCGGATTAATGCTGAAAGTTGTAGAAAGCCGTTATGATTTTGAGGAGACACTCTCGCGACTGCAACAGCAGATTTACAGCAACAACTGGGAAGTACGGCATATTTACGAAATTGGTGAGGACCTATACAATATGGGTTATGAAGGGATGTTTCTGCGGGTGAATGTTATTTCCTTCTGTCAGCCAGAATATACCTACAGTATTCTTCAGGATCATCATAACCGTAAAATTTCAGCCATAATGCCCTGCCGCATTGCGATTTTTGAAGACAATGAGGGCAATGTTTTCCTGAGTCGCATGAATATTGGTTTATTCAGCAAGATGTTCAGTGGGGACATCGGCAAAATTCTCAAACTGGTAGCAGCCGATGATGAAAAGATCCTCAAAGATCTCAGTAAAGAATAATATTCTGAGGTAGCACATGTTAAAAGCAGACAGGGGTAAATATCCTGAAATCAGAAACGGGAAACCTATCATTGACCTGGATTCCCAGAAATTTGTAAAAATCTGGCAAGGACCGCAGCACCCAGGTGTAACTGGAAACATGTCTCTGGAAATCATTTTAAGCGGGGATGAGGTTGTAGATCTTAAAACCCACGTCGGATATCTGCACCGTGGTTTTGAGAAACTGCTGGAGAGGCGCAAATATATTCAGGGTTTTACCATCGTCTGTCGCATCTGCGTACCGGAACCAGATACCAATGAATACCTTTACGCGGCTGGTATTGAAGAACTGGCTGGAATTGAAGTTCCGGAAAGGGCAAAATGGTTGCGGACATTGACCCTGGAAATGTCCCGCCTGACAAGTTTTCTGATGTGGATCGGAGGTCAGGCAGCTGCTTTTGGAATGGGTACAGTGGGACAATGGTCCCTTGCCCACCGAGATTTCATACTGGATCTTTTCGAAGAGATCAGCGGCGGCAGAATTTATCATTTATACATCATACCAGGAGGAGTGAGAGATGATCTGCCTGCTGGTTTCAGCAGACGCCTGGAAAAAACCCTGCATGACACAGAAAAGTTGTTAAGAGAGATCGATATAGTACTTTTCAATAATGCCGTATTCAAAATGAGAAGCAAGGGACTGGGTATAATAACACCCGACATGGTTGATAAATATGGCATTGTCGGACCCAATGCCAGAGCAGCCGGATTCAAAAGGGATATAAGAAAGGATTCTCCATATCTTATTTATGATCAACTCGATTTTGATATTATAACAGGTAATGACTCAGATGTATACGACCGCGCCCGGTTGAGGTGGAAGGAGATGAAGCAGTCAATTGACCTGATCCGTCAGATCATCTCCCGTATGCCTGCTGCGAAAGATTATCACCAGCCTCTCCCCAATGTACTCCACTGGAAGATACCCCCGGGTGAAACTTATGTGAAAGCTGAATCCACACGGGGTGAATATGGCTATTACATCGTTACCGATGGCACTGAATGCCCACGCCGCATTTATGTGCGTGGTCCCAGCTATACTCATGCGGTAAAAGTTCTGGAAAAACTGGCAATTAATACCAACATAGCTGACATTCACGGTTTGATGATATCCCTGCATACTTATCCCCCTGAAATTGAGAGGTAATTGATGAGCCTGAAAGACAATCTGTCACCCTTCTATGTCTGGAAAAGAGCATTTGAAAAACCTTATACGACAAAAGAACCACTGCGGGACCGTCCTGGAACTTCAAGATATCGTGGATTCCACAGAAATGATCTCAAAAAATGCATTGGCTGTGGCACCTGCGAATCAATTTGTCAAAATGCAGCCATTGATATGGTTCCCGTTGCAGGCATCAAAACAACTATGGAAAACAGCGGGTTGAGACCACAGATAGACTACGGACGTTGCTGCTGGTGTGCTCTCTGCGTTGATATATGTCCTTCTCAATCACTCACCATGTCCAACCATTATATCTGGATCGATGAGGATGGTGATACATTCCGCTTTATTCCTGGATGGGACGATAAGCCGTGGAATGACGAAGCGAAAGGTTACCATCGCAGCCAGGATTACGGTTTACTACACCTTGAAAGACTCAGGATGGAAAGTCTGTCAGCGGGAGAAGGGAGGCAATCATTTGTGGAGATAGTGAAGGGTTACTCCCGAGAACAGGCCAAGGAAGAAGCAATGCGTTGTGTAGAATGTGGTTTATGTGTTGCTTCCTGCCCGGCTCATATGGATATACCGGATTATATCAGAGCCGTCCGTGAGAATGATTTAACAGAAGCTTTGCAGTTGCTTTACCGGACAAACCCTCTATCGGGAGTTTGTGGAAGAATCTGTACCCATAAATGCGAGGATGTCTGTGCTCTGGGAGTAACGGGAGAGCCTATTGCGATCCGCTGGCTGAAAAGATATATCATCGACCAGATTGACCCCGGGGATTTTTATCATATCCTGATGAAAGAGATCATTGCCAATGGAAAAAAAGTTGCCATTATTGGAGCAGGACCTGGTGGTTTAAGCGCTGCCTATTATCTGGTAACGATGGGATACCAGGTTACAATTTTCGAAGCCAGTGATAAGGCTGGTGGAATGATACGGTGGGGAGTCCCCGATTACCGCGTACCTCCCGCACAGCTTGATAAAGATATCAATTATATTCTTTCACTGGGAGTCCTGATCCATTACAGCACCCGGGTGGGACAAGATGTTTCTTTTAACAATCTCTACAGAGATTACGATGCGATATTCTTTTCTACTGGACTGAATATCCCCTATAAGCTGGAAATCCCGGGAGAGGAACTGCCGGGTATAATTCCCGGACTTCAGCTTCTGGAGGCAGTGTCACGGGGGGAAAGACCAAAAATGGGGTCACAGGTAGCAGTAATAGGGGGTGGCAATACAGCCATGGATGCAGCCCGGACTATACGACGCCTGGGTGCCGAAGTAACGATTCTGTACCGGCGCCGGGAGGAAGACATGCCGGCAGATAAAGAGGAAATCAGCGATGCCAGAAAAGAAGGTATCAAATTCATCACTAAAGCGATTCCGGTGCAGATCGGAATAACCAAAAATGGCCAGCTCCGTTTCATCTGGAACAAGGCCGAGATGATCGAAGAAAAGGGCAATAAGAGACCCAGACCAGCACCAATCGAAGGTGAATTGCATGATATGGTTATTGATAATATCATTACGGCTATTGGTCAAGGTCCTGATTTTTCTTTCCTGCCAAAAGAGTATCTGGACAGGATAGAATTCAGTAAATTCAGGCTAAAAGTCAATGAATACGGTCAGACAACCGATCCCAAGGTTTTCGCCGGAGGTGATATTGTGAATGATACTGCTGATGCAATCAGTGCCATAGCTGATGGATTCCGTGCTGCAAAAGGTATTGACAGGTTTATTTTCCATCCTGGAAAAAAAAAGATAATACAGCTACAAATAGAATAAAATATTAGAAAGAGCACAGAGCTTTATACTTGACAAATATATTTATCAAAAGAAAGTAAGGTTTATTAAGGGAATCAAATTTCAATAAGGAGTTCCTATGAAAAAAATTTGGAAATTTATGCTTTTAATGGCAATCATGCTCTCACTCTTTCTTTCAGCCTGTGCTCCTCCTCCGCCACCGGTTTCCAAGGATCAGCTGGACACATCCGATACAGAAGCCATAGAAGCTGAAGGAAGAGCGAAAGAACTGGAAACAGAGATGAAATCACTGGAAACCGAGGTATCGATCAAGAAAGCTGAGCTGGAAAGTCTGGAACGGTATAAACAGCAATTGATGGAAGAATAGGGGGATCGGTATGAAAAAGATAATTTTGATAGGCTTAGCAATTGGATTATTGTTACCCGTTTTATTGATGGCGAAAGTGGAATACCTGAGTGAAGAAGAATACAAAAAGCTCAGCAAGAAAGAAAGGCTACATTACTGGGAGACCCTGGAAAATGAACTGGCAGCCAATCAGGAAAGAAAAGCCAATGCTCTGGCTAACCAGGAAAAATATTCCACCCGCATTGAGGAATTGAATCAGGAGCTTGCTGATCTGAACAATGATTATGATGTTCTCCACCAGGAAATTCTTGATTATCTGGGGGTCTCGGTCGATGATTTTGCTGGTATTCAATCAAAAATCGATTATTTCAATGAGAAGATAGACAACTGGAATCAACTTTCGGACAAAGATCTATGGAAAGCCAAGAAATCGGTTCAGGAATTGATAGCAGAATATAACGAATACCGTCAGACCAATTATGCAAAAGTGCCTGACTTTCAGGAACAATTCTCAGATCTGGACAACAAGATATCCAATCTAGAAATGAATCTGCAGGCAGCAAAGCCCAAATATTATGAAGATTCCTACACCGTTGTCAGAGGAGATTATCTGTCTAAGATCGCCGGTTATACTTTTATCTACAATGACTGGAAAAAATGGCCTATTATCTACCGAGCTAACCGTGACCAGATTAAAGATCCGAATCTGATCTATCCGAATCAGATCTTAAAGATACCGCGTGGTCTGCCTAATACCTGGAAAGTCTACAGGGGGGAATGTCTCTGGAGAATCGCCTCCTATCCCGAAGTTTACAACAACGCAGCCAAGTGGCCGGCAATCTACAGAGCCAATAAGGATCAGATCAAGGATCCAGATCTTATCTATCCGGATCAGATATTCGATATCCCAAGAGATTAAAAAGAGATTATGGACAAAGCCTCCCTTTGTATAAAGGGGGGCTTTGTTTAATATAAGCTTAGCTGCGTTGAAACAATTCAAATTATACCTGATATTCTTTACCTGCCTCCTGCTGGCTGTTTTGCATCTGATATACTCACCCTACCGGATCATTCTCTATGATTACGATCTTACTCTGGGTCAGATTGCAGAAAAGGATATTATCGCTCCCTTTGAATTCTATATTTTCAAGAGCAAGGAAACACTGGAGGCAGAACAGGAGACTGAAGCAGCTAAAATAAAGCCTGTTTACACAGTATCGGAAAATCTCAAATTCAATGCCCAGAAGAATCTGGACTTCATTATGCAATTCTTTGCATCACGGGGTGACACAGCATCGGTTATAAGCCTTTCCCGTTCCTTACAGCAACATGGTTTTGGATTGAGCGAGAAAACCATATCTCTATTGAAGCAGACCAGTATCCGGGAGCAGATCTACAACCTGCTCACTGAAGAATACGACAGAATATTCAACATTGGCATATATCCCAGTCGTTACGATGCTCAGGACATTAAAATTGTACGGGGAAATCGCATCATTGAATATTCTCTTTCCCGTCTGTACTCACTTGATGAAGCCAAACAAAGAATACTGGAGAAAGTTACTGATGCCAACATGAGGAAAACCTGTCAGGAAATATCTGATATAATCCTGATTGAAAATATCGTCATTGATACGGAAATGACCAAGCTGGAGAAACAGAAAGCCCGGGAAAGTGTTCCTCTTACTCTGGGGAAGGTATTGAAGAATGAGAAAATCGTCAGTAAAAACCAGAAGATCACTGCCATTGAGCTGCTTAAATTATCTTCCATGCTGAGGGCTCAAAAGGAGCAGAATGTAACCAAGGAGAAATATGAGTATTTCCTTTCGGCGCTGGGTGTTTTTATCATAAGCCTTTTTTTGATTCTGCTTTTCGATAATATTCTCAAGCTGTTCGTCAATGAGGAATTTACCAGTACTCCACGTACCATGATAATTTTATGCTGCATTCTGGCATCAGCCATTTTAACCATATTATGCAACCATATTCTGAAAGTACCTTCCCTGCTGATACCATATAGTTTTGCGGTGTTAATGATAGCACTTATTTTCAATCCCAATACCGGTATGATTTTCAATTTCATAAATCTGGTGATAGTAACCCAATACCTCAATTGGAGTTTCATAAGTCCACTTACTCTGTTCCTGGCAACAGGGGGAAGTATAGTAGCTCTGAAAAGAATGAAGAAGAAACAAGAATTCTACCCTCTGACCATATATCTATTTCTTTCTTTCCTGATTGTGCATACAGCGATTTCCATGATTCGGTTTCAGTCTTTAACACCTTACATCAATCAGCTTCTATACGGGACCATCGGAATTGTTATTTCCATCATTGGACTTATTCTACTCGTTCCCCTGGTGGAAAGGAAACTGAATCTGGCCACAAAGCGAATCCTGCTGGAACTGCTGGACTTTGAGAATCCGCTGTTGAAAAAGATGTCGCTGGTGGCACCCGGGACCTATCACCATGCACTTATAGTGGGAAACCTGGCCGAGAGTGCTGCCGAAGCCATCGGAGCCAATCATCTACTTGCCCGGGTGGGCAGTTATTATCATGATATCGGAAAAACAATCAATCCAAAATTATTCATTGAAAATAATCCCCATTCCAGCGATCTTCATGATCAGATGCTAGCCAATGAAAGTGCCCTGTTGATAAAGAAACACATCCAGGATGGTATCGAACTAGCCCGTAAGCATAAACTCCCACCTGCTGTGATAGAAATAATTCAGCAGCACCACGGTGATGGTCAAATCCGTTACTTTTTCAACAAAGCCATGAAAACCGAACTGGAAATAGAAGATCATGATTTCTATTATGACGGTCCTAAACCTCGTTCCAAGGAAGCAGCCATAGTAATGATTGCCGACATCGTGGAATCAACCACCAAATCGATGGAAGAATTTAATGAAGAAAGTATCAAGAAAATCCTCAACGATACCATAATGCATCTTATAAACGAAGGGCAGCTGCAGGATACTCCCATAACCATGAAGGAACTGGAGAAGATCAAGCTCTATATGCTGCCTATTATCATGGGAGTATACAGGAAGAGACTTGAATACCCGGAAAAATAATCCCATCGACCTGACCAATGACAGCAATTATCAAATAGATCCCGGCATTTTTCTCCAGGTCTGGACTGCAGTACAGGAGAAAGAAAACCTGAATGATTCTGCCTGGGTCAGTTTAAAATTGACAGAAGGGAACACGATAAGAAATTTGAACAGAAAATATCTGGGTAGAGACAGCGAAACTGATGTTATCGCATTTCCAGCGGATCAGGATGTTCTTCCCTTTCTGGGGGATATAATAATAGCCGTTGATAGAGCTGCTGAACAAATGGGGAAAAACAGCCTGGAAGAAGAATTGCAGTTGTTGTTTCTGCACGGTCTTCTGCATCTCCTCGGGTATGATCATTTCTCAGAAACAAGAGAAAAAGAGATGTATACAAAACAGACACTTTATCTAAACGGTATCAAGGAACACAGGATCAATAATGGCCCTTAGTTTTTTATTACTCTCGATTATTGGATTTCTTATTTTATCAGCCTTCTTTTCAAGTTCGGAGACTGCTTTCTTTTCTCTGAACAAGATTCAGTTAAAGAAACTCGAGAAGCTTAATTCAAGGAGCTCCCGACGAATTTTCCGACTGCTGCGGAAACCCCGCGAACTGCTCATAATAATATTACTGGGAAATACGCTGGTCAATGTGGCAGCATCTTCCATGGCAGCCATAATCGTCATCAAACTTACGGAGAATATCTGGCAAGCAAAGGCAACACCGCTGGTAATGTTCATGGAGATTATCCTGATGACGATCATCCTGCTGATTTTCGGTGAGATAACGCCAAAGCTTTTTGCCTATTCCTCACCGGAGAAAGTAGCTCACTTTTCCAGTTTTTTTCTGGTTCTGATAAATATTTTACTCTGGCCATTAATTAAGATACTCGATTTCATCAGTTCTCTATTTTCACCTGCCAGCCAGAGCAGTTCGAATTCCAACCTTACTTCCGAAGATTTCAAGAACCTGATTAATTCCAAGGCTACAGAGACATCGCTGGAGGAAACTGAAAAGAGAATCATTGCCAGTATTTTCAGGTTTTCCTCCATCCTGGCAAAAGATATAATGATTCCGCGAGTGGATATTGTAGCCCTAGAGAATTCAGAAGGATTGAAAAAGTTAATCAAGATCATCATTGAGTCCGGCCATTCCAAGATACCGATATACAAGAAAAATATCGACAATATAATCGGTATTGTCTATGCAAAAGATGTTATCCTGCAACCTGAAAAAAAGACCATCAACTCATTGCTGCGACCATGTCTGTTTGTCACGGAAAATGTCAAGATCCAGAATCTGCTCAACCAATTCAAGACCAAGAAGATTCAGATAGCTGTCGTGGTAGATGAGTATGGAGGCACATCCGGGCTGATAACCCTGGAAGATATCCTGGAAGAGCTTGTCGGTGAAATTCAGGATGAGTACGATACGGAAAAACCGATGTTATCTGCTTTATCAGATCGTGAATTTCTGGTGAGTGGCATGCTTACCATTCCGGAACTTAACCGAGAATTCAAATTGAAATTGGATGCTGAACAGTACGACAATCTGGCTGAGTTCCTTTATGATAAACTGAATAGAGTCCCGGTGATGAATGACAAATACACTTTCGAGAACAGGATTGAATTCACTGTAACCAACATTGATGGTCAGAGAATCAACTACGTTAAGGTCCGTCTACTTGAAAAACCTTCTGAAACTGATTAGATTATCTCCTCTATACATATTTTTTTTATTAATCTTTAATCTCTCTGCCGAAACACTGCAGCTTTCCATCCGCTATCTCGGGATAAAGGTGGTGTTGGTAGAGATGACAAATCAGGATAATATTCTGTCCATCAGAGCAAAATCGACCTCTCTGGCCAGTCTGGCTGCCAAGATGAATAACTTCTACCGGATCCGTTATGCTGATAACTACATACCTCTCGAATATATGAAGAAGATAGACCAAAAAGATTATCAGGAAGACAGGGTAACGATTTACGATCAGGAAAATGGACTGGCATTCCTTATCAGTAATCTGGACAGGAGAATAAATACTTCTTACCATCTCCAGCCGGAAACAAGAGATTTTTTCAGTGCCCTCTATTATCTCCGTTTCCAGGCCAGCAGTGATTCCGGCAAGATATGGATAGATGCCAATAATGTCATCTGGAAATGCAGTTTCTCAAGGATCGGAACAGAATATATAAGATCTCCCCTGGGGAAGATATCCTGCGACAGAATAAAAATAGACTTCCGCAGGATAGACAATAAAGAGTCCGAACGCACTGATATGCTGACCAACAATCTGGTAGATGAAGAAATATCCCTGCATTTCTGGTTTACTAGCGATGAGCGGAGGCTACCGCTCAAAGCCAAGTTTTATATGAAGCCCTTCCCTGTCACATGGGTTCTCGAGAGTCATGAAGATTAGGATTCAGACAAAGACATACCGGATTCTTTTTGTAATCTGGACAGCCATTATGTTTACAATGACCTCTATCCCTGAATTAAATACTGCGCCAGATCGGTTATTGAATATAGATAAATTGTATCATATAATACTGTATTTTGTATTTACTGTCCTGTATATCAGGATGAATAAGGATAAACAGGGAAGAGGAACCTTGCGTGTCCTGATTATTCTACTTTTGATTTTACCTTTTCTGGACGAGCTTCATCAAATTCCTATCCCGGGACGATCATTTTCCTTGCTTGATGTAATAGCAGATGTTATCGGTTTTTTTGCTGCTATCATCCTCTTCCGGAAAGAGTTACTGCAAAAACAGCATCTGCCCCGGGAAGGATAAGGCATCAGTCAGCTTTTATTCTTCTCAGGGTAACTATAATCTCGAACCTGTAAGGTGGTTTCTGCCAGATCTGTTTATCGAGATAATTCTGAGGATTCTTCATGATCTCATCTTCACTGACTTCCTGAAGAGTATTATCCTTGCTGACTATCCAGTATTTGTTTACATCCTTCGGACTGGTTTTTTGAGTTGGCATAATTTCTCCTATAATCATATATTCAGGGTGTTTTTCAACGTAATCCAGCAGCATTTCGTAGGTAATGAAACTCCTATACTTGGAACACTTATGCCCACAATTCGCTGCACAGACCACCAGATCGGTGAACTGCTTGGTATCGGGACAAATAATAAGGTGCTGGTTTTCTCTTTTAACGTTCAAGGTAGACCTAGATTAATTCATATTTCTGTAAAACCTGTTTCAGCAACTTCCTGTTCCGTTCCAGCAAGGGGCACAGGGGAGAACGGAACTCGAGTTTTATCAAGTTCATCATATGTAAAGCTTCTTTAACCGGGATGGGATTGGTTTCGTAGAACATGGCTTCGTTGAGATCCAGTAGTTGCAGATGAATATGCAGAGATTCACTGTAGGATCCTTCCAGGCATTTCTGAATAAGATTGTGCATCAATTGCGGGACGATATTAGCCGTAACTGAAATCGCTCCTTTACCCCCACAGCTCATGATGGGCAAATTAAGAGCATCCTCACCGGACATTACGGCAAAATCAGAGGGAGCCTCCTTAACGATGCGGGAAATTTGCATCAGGTTACCGCCTGCATCTTTAATACCCACAATTTTCCGGGAACCATGAGCCAGTTCCAATACTGTTTCGCTGTTAATATTAACACCAGTTCTTCCCGGAACATTGTAAATCACCAGAGGAATATCGGTCCGATCAGCAATGGCTTTATAATATTCCAGGAGACCTTTCTGAGTAGGTTTATTATAATAGGGCGTGACAACGAGAGCATAATCAACACCCCACTCCTGAGCCTTAATGGTCTGTGAAACTGTTGTAGAGAGGTTGTTTGTCCCTGTTCCCATCATGACGGGAACTTTACCCCGGCATTTTTGCATGCCGTATCTGATGAATCTTTCCTTTTCATCACTGGCAAGTGCTGGTGCTTCTCCTGTGGTCCCGCATAAAAGAACGCCATCGGTATTATTCTGCAGATGAAAATCCATCAGGATTTCAAAGGCATTATAATCTATTTCGCCATTATTGAACGGAGTAACCAAGGCAACATAGGAACCTTTAAGCATGACTTCTCCTTTTATCATTGTAAAAATTCAACTGGCGCCAGGCTTCATATAGAACAATAGCCACACTGTTAGCAAGATTGATAGACCTGACTTCGGATCTCATGGGAATACAAAGAACTCTATCAGAATAATCCTCAATAATCTCACGGGGTAATCCCCGGCTTTCAGGACCGAAAACCATTAAATCCCCCTGCAGGTATCTAACATCACTGTACAATCGCGTCCCTCTGGTTGAATAGAAATAGACATTTCTGTCCTTTACCTTTTCCAGAAAAGAATTCAGGCCATCATGGTAGATGACATTCATTTTACTCCAGTAATCAAGTCCAGCTCTTTTCAGGTATTTGTCGTTACAGAGAAAACGCATTGGCTTGATGATGTGCAATTCGGAACCAACACCCAGACACAATCTGCCGATATTTCCCGTATTCGCTGGTATTTCCGGCTGGTAGAGAGCCACGCCAAGATTAATCAGTGCATTATCTGCAGCCATCTTTCAAGCCAGTGTTTGTGCCTCCGCTGAATTATCTTGGGGGTAAGTTCTTCGGTGAGATCTTTAATGGGTTGAACTGCCGATTCAAATTCAGGTGGCAATTTAACCTGGGTATTAGCCGGATACATCCACTTATTAAAGGGAATATGAACCTGAAAATCCCTGGAAACGAGAAAATCTATCAATCTTTCTGCCAACTCCGGATTGGGGGAATCACAACAGATACCCATACCCTGGATATACATATAACCACCTTCGCGGGGGATAATAGCCTTTATTTTATCAGAACCCTTTATCCGCTGATGATACACAGGCGTTGTAGACCAGGCGATTACCAGGGGAGCTTCATGGGCCAGGAACATGGAATAAGCCTCATCAAAATTATTACAGATAGCAAACACATTTTCCTTGATACTCCGCCAGAAGTGACCATAACCATTCTCGCCAAAGGCTGCCAGCGACCAGTACAACATGGATCTGCCAAGTCCGGAAGTAGTCGGATCGAGAATGATGATTTTCTTTTTCCAGATGCCATCCTGCATTTCTCCGAAAGTAACGGGAGGATTGACAAGTTCGTTACTGTCGTATAGAAAAGCCAGATAGCTGTAAGCCAGCGGTAGAAAATGATTGTTCTTATCTATCAATATGCTCTTATGCAATGCCGAGTAGGAAAAAGGTTTATAGCTCCTGAGAATGTTTGCACTCTGAATATCGGAAAGGTTGGTGTTATCAAGACCTAGTAGTATATCGACAATTTCCAGGGAATCCCTTTCATTAAGATAATAATCCAGCATCTGGCTACCACTGGAAAAGAAACGGAAGTCCAATACGAAGTTATGGTCAATTGCATACTGCTGGAGCTGCTTCTGCCAGTCATCTTCACATAAGCAGTTGTTCGTGGCATAGATTAGAAGTTTATTCTGTTGGGAGACTTGAACCCGATGTTCTTTTCTTGCACAGGAAAAAAGGAAAAAAGAGACCATCACTATCGATAAAAATTTCATTTGATCTCTCCGAAAAGCAGAGCTGCCACCAGGAAATCGGTTATCAGGATAAGAATGGAAGAATAGACCACTGTAAGGGTTGCAACCTTCCCTACGCCTTCTGCCCCTCCCCTGGTCTTGCTGCCGGCAAAACAACCCACGGAAGTGATAATCAAACCAAAAAATAAAGCCTTAACCAAGCCTCCCCAGAGATCGGAAGCCAGGAAATGTTCCCGCATATTGGTAAAGAAGCTGTAAGCATTAATCCCGTATTTGAAAACAGAAAGGAAAAAGGCTGAAAATATACCGATGAAATTGGAATACACCGTCAACAGCGGAACCATCAGCAAGCCAGCCAACAGACGTGGCAGGTAGATATAATCGTAAGGATCGATAGCCATGGTTTCCAGGGCATCCAGTTGTTCACTCACCTTCATCGTTCCTATCTCAGCTGCAATGGAGGCTCCGACTTTTCCTGATAGCACCAGGGCTGTTAAAACCGGTGCCAGTTCAATCATGGTGGATTTGCCCACCAGTACTCCAATAAGGCTTTTAGGAATATACCCTGAGGTTTGATAGGAAGCCTGAACGGATGTTACCAGCCCGGTAAATGCCGAAGTAACAGAAATCAGCAGTAAAGAGTCGTAACCGATACGCTTCATTTGCCTCAGGATTTCCGTAGATCTTTTTTTGATGCGGGTAAGATGAGTAAAAATTGCATAATTGAATATGATAAATTCGCCTATTGTGCCCAGAATCCTTGTCAGAAAGTTTTTATCAGATCTCAAAATCAGCATAATTATCAAAGGTGGTGGTTTCTTTGAAGAATTTCAGTTTAATATCGCCCAGGGGACCGTGTCTGTTCTTGCTGATAATTATCCGGGCAAGATCTTTCTCCTCGGTGTCCTTATTATATATTTCATCCCGGTAGATGAAGATTACAATATCGGCATCCTGTTCAATGGCTCCGGATTCACGCAGGTCAGCCAGCATTGGTATGGGGGGATTCCTGCCCTCTACGGCTCTATTCAACTGGGACAGAGCCATGATGGGAATATCAAGCTCTTTGGAGAGCACCTTCAGGGATCGTGAGATATCGGCGATTTCCTGCTGTCTGTTCTCTTTTCTGCCCTTTGACGTCATCAGCTGAATGTAATCTATGATAACCAGATCCAAACCATGAATCTGGGCTTTCAACCTTCTGGTCTTAGCTCTGATGTCAAGCATGGTGTTAGCTCCCGAATCATCTATGTAAATACTCTTTTCTGATAATCTTTCCGCCAGTTCCGTCAGGGTCAGAATCTTTTTCTCATCCATCCCGTGACCTTTCAGCATTGTATCCATGCTAACAGCTTTATCAAAACCCAGTTTGCGGGTTGCTGAGCTTAAAATACGCATCAGGCATTCTTCATTTTCCATTTCCATTGTAAAGATGCCCACTTTTTTATCATGATCCCAAGCTGCATTCAATGCTACATTCAGGGCAAAAGAACTTTTCCCCATGGAGGGACGAGCTGCCACGACAACGAACTGACCAGGGCGAAAGCCACCCAGAATCTTGTCCAGATCAGTGAATCCGCTCGGAATTCCAACAATACTTTTTTTGGAAGTTGCAATATCTTCGATGTTCTTTAAGGTTTTGGGCAGAATCTCATTGACTCTGACAAATGTCTTGGCCCCAGGTCTCTCTGCTATCTTGAATATTTCCTGCTCTGCATTGTCGACAATGTTTTCCACGGTAAGGAAGGAATCCTGTTTGCTGAATTCATGTTCATCCTGAGAAAAACTGTAGCATTCCTCGATTATTTTATTGGAAGACATGATCAGCTGCCGCAATAAAGCTTTACCCAGAACGATATTAGCATGATAATCTATATTGGCACCGCTGAGCACCATATCCGATAATTCTTGGATAAAGACCTCTCCCCCCACCCTTTCAAGCACTTTTTTCTGCTTCAGGCGGTCAATGAGAGTAATAAGGTCGATTTCGATGTTTTCATCAAAAAGCTCCTTGATAGTGCGAAAAATTATTTTATGCGATTCCCGATAGAAATGTTCTTCGTCCAGTTTTTCCACAGCCCGGGCCAGGACATAGTTGTCAATCATCATGGCTGACAGTACAGCGGCTTCGGCATTAAGATCGCAAGGCATTTGTTTTATTATGTTTTCAGCCATTCCCGATCCTAAATACTATTATAATCATCTCTTAATTTCTGCAGATCGATCCAGGCAAATTTTTTCCAGCCCGGATTTCTCAGCAGCGCCGAAGGATGATAGGTGACATAGGTCTTGATACCCTTATACTGGTGGGTGTTCTCCCGGAATTCGGCCAGGGTCAGTTTCATATTCAGCAGCGCGGAAGCTGCCACTTTACCCAGAAGAAGAAGAAAGTCGGGCTTGATTATTGCCAGCTGTTCATCAAGATAAGGTAAACAGGCTTTAATCTCGTCGGGGAAGGGATTGCGATTATTGGGAGGACGACATTTGACAACGTTGGTTATATAAACATCCTCCCGACGGATCTGAATCGCCTGCAGCATTTTTGTCAGGAGTTGACCAGCCCTGCCCACGAAAGGTCTACCCGTGACATTCTCATCATGGCCAGGACCTTCTCCAATCAAAACAAGTTTTGCCCGTTCACTACCCTCTCCATAGACAAATTTGATTCTGTTTTCGTTCAGCACGCAATTCCTGCAGTTCTGATATCGGCTCTGTAACTCGGATAATACCGGTAGTTCACTGCTATCCTTACTGATAAATACTTCGTTGATACCTGATAACTTAAGATATTCCAGATACTGTCGAAAGCAATCCAGCTCACGATTCAATTTCTTCCTCTGGTTCTCTCTCAATGATATAGTCAGGTATTTCATTCATTGCGATATGTTCCAGAGCTACTTTGGCAAGGTTCTGCCTAAAACTCTTCCTGACACTGAAAGGTAAATTGCTCAGTCGTTCTACTTCCAGATTAGCCAGAAGCAGAAACAGGAAGTTCATGTTGTTTGATTCCAGGAAATTCTCGATTGCAGGTATTTCATCGATTACAGTTTTCTTCATTAAACCTCCAGAAAATTATCTTTGATATTTTTAAATCTTGATATTTTCATTTCTTCGGCACTGATGATTTTTTTTACATCCAGTACTGCCTGTTCCAGATCATCATTTATCACCAGATACTGGAACTTTTCAATCAGCTCCAATTCTCTTTGGGCTGTTTTCATTCTGATACGGATCACATCCTGGTCGTCGGAACCACGATCCTGCAAGCGTTCCCGGAGAATCTGCATGGAAGGCGGCAATATGAAAATGGTAACAGCATCAATATCCTGAGACATTATCTGAAGTGCGCCCTGGACATCAATATCCAGTACCACATGCCTGCCTTTCTGCAAAGCTTCACACACTACCTGCCGCGAGGTGGCATACTGGTGTCCATGCACCTGTGCCTGTTCCAGAAACTCACCCGTACTGGCGAGCCGGGAAAAGGTGGATTTATCAACAAAATGGTAATGAATTCCATTTTTCTCATCCTTTCTGACAGGTCGGGTGGTATAGGACACCGAATAACTGTATTTTTCAGAATCTGCCAGAAGTTTTCTGGCTATAGACGACTTTCCTCCTGCCGAAGGAGATATCAGAATAACAAGAAACCGGTCGGTTGTATAGTGCAGCAACTTTATCAATCTTTGATGATTTCTTCGTAGGCTTCGAAGTCCAGCAGTTGATCAAGCTCGCTTTTATCCGCTATTTTGATTTTAATTAACCAGCCATCTTCATAAGGTGATTTATTGATCAATTCCGGAGTATCAACCAGATCAGTGTTGACTTCGAGAACTTCACCGCTGATTGGAGCCACCAGGTCTTCCACCGCTTTTACAGCTTCAATCGAGCCGAACGCCTCCCCAGCCATAACCTCGTCCCCTTCATCAGGTAATTCGATGTAAACAATATCCCCCAATTCATGCTGCGCATAATCGGTAATTCCGATATAAGCCTGATTACCATCAACTTTGACCCATTCATGGGTTTCAGTATAATACAAATCTTTCAATACCATAAAACCTCCGAGAATTATTTTGGTGATATGCACTCAACAACAGTATCTGGTGTCAAGTTTTTCTCTGTTAAATTTTATATCCTGTTAGAGCTGTCTATTTCCTTCATCATAATGTCAATTCAGGTTCTTCCAGGAAGTTGAATTTCCCATCTGAAAAGAGCTTCAGACAAGCCTTTACGATATCCACATCATAACGGATACCGGCATACTTGTCTATTTCAGTCAGAGCAGCCTCAATGCCCAGGGAAGGGCGGTAGGGCCTGTGAGAAGCCATGGCTTCAACAACATCCGCCACGGCCAGAATTCGAGCTTCCAGCCGAATGGCATCACCCTTCAACCTGGTAGGATATCCGGATCCATCCAAACGTTCATGATGCTGCAGGACTGTGTCAGCAACCGGCCAGGTGAAATCGATAGTTTTCAGAATATCATAAGCTGCCTGAGGATGGTACTTGATCAGTGTGAATTCAGCGGTAGAAATGGCACCGGGCTTGGTGAGGATCTCAATTGGGACGAAAATCTTGCCGATATCGTGAACTAGTGCCGACAGCCCCAGTCCGTCAATTATATGCTGGGAAAAACCCAGTTCAGTTGCCAAAGCAATCACCAGTTGAGAGACTTTGCGTTGATGACCAGCAGTATAGGGATCCCTTATTTCCACCGCTGAGACAAGACCCTTGACCGTGGCTCGCAATATTTCCTTCAGTTTCTCATAACTTACCTTGAGTTCATCCTCAGCCTTTTTCCTTTCGGTCATATCTGTCAGTATATGTAATACTCCGCCTCTCATCAGAGCTGAGGTGATAGGTTTCCTGTTTAACTGATACCAACGCCCTTTACCATCTGAGAGGATTTTTCTCTCACCGGAAGTGCTGAAACCCCTGGCTGAACCACCTGAACCAAGACCTCCTGTCATCTGATGCCAACTGCTCCTCAATTCACGCGGTAACTTATCTATTATCACCTTCTCGTTCTTCCCAATCACCTCTTCAGGTTTTAAACCCCAGTATTCAGCCAGAGATTTATTCACCAGACGGTATCTGTTGAGCTTATCTTTCACGAAGATCAGGTTGGGATTAGAATCCACGATCAAACGCAGGAATTCCCGGCTGGCTTTCAATTCTTTTTCCATCTGATACTTATAGAGCGCCATTTTTACCGAGACTTTCAATTCATAATCATTGAAAGGTTTAATGATATAACCGAAAGGATCGGAAGCGGTTACTTCATTGAAAATATTTTCACCACTGTGAGCAGTAAGGAATATTATCGGAATATCCAGTTCTCGATGTATAATATTGGCAGCCTGGATACCATCCATTTTGCCATTAAGGGTTATGTCCATGATAACCAGATCAGGTTTTTTCCTGCGGCAGAAAGCTATTGCCTCCTCACCTGATCCGATTATTTTCTCCACCCTGTAATCCAGGGCTGTCAGTATTCTTTTGATACTTGTACCAACAATGAACTCGTCTTCAACTATTAGAATTGTCTGCTTTTTCACCGGAATGTCTTCTCTTCCTGCTCAGGAAATAGTTCCTGGCACTTTTCCGCTTTAATTCTCTTTTATTTTTATACATGGCAACATCAGCCCTGGTGAGGATTTCTTCCAGTGTCTCCTTGCCATTGGTATCCCAGAAGGCTGTTCCAATTGCAAAGGTTACGGGAAACTTGAAGGCATTATCCGACTGATTCCATTCCTCAGCCCTCTTAAGTATTCTCTTCTTCACAATTTCAACCTGAGGACCGGTTTCAGGAAGCATGATCAGGAATTCATCACCACCGTATCTTACTATAGTGTCCACATCCCGGGCGCCTTCGCGGAGCAGATTAGCCACTGTTTTCAGGACCTCATCCCCCACCTGGTGCCCGTAATGATCGTTAATATGTTTGAGATCATTGACATCGATCATGAGAAAAGCCACCGGACGTTTGTAACGACGCGTATAGGAGTAAAACCTCTCCAGTTCCTGAAAGAGGTAGAAACGGTTGTAAACTTTGGTCAGAGGATCGTGCATAGCCTGTACCATCAGTTCCCGCTGCAGCTGGATCCTCTTCAGGGATTCAGCTGTATGATTGATCAATAATTCCAGAAGACTGAATTCATTCTTCCCGAAAAAATTCTCAAAAATTGAAAAAACTTGAAAAACTCCAAATTCTCCAATGGGCAGGCTGATGCCGGATTTGATATCACCGGAACGGCTTACAAAGAATCCTGTCAGGTCCGCCAGCGAGCGAAAAATGATTTTCTTCTTGAGAGCAAAGGTTTTCCTGGCCAGAGACATGATAAAATCATTGGATATGGCTTTTTCACTGAATGCATTCATTTTGTCAGATATATCCACCAATTCATTGCGATACTTCAAATAGAATCCAAGATACTGAAAATCCAGCAGCTTAACAGCACTTAAAACTGTCAGTTCACAAATTTTTTCCTCTCTTTCCTGGGCACTCATCTCCAGCGCCAGATGATGAAGTCGCTCAATTTTGGTGGTAAATTCCTGCTGAATCTTTAGATTCTTTTCCTTGTGAAATGCCATTTCTATTGATACCCGCAGTTCTCTCTCGGTAAAAGGTTTCAATATATAACCAAAAGGTTCCGTCGAAGAAGCACGCCTAACTATATGTTCACTGTCGTTGGCAGTAATGAAAACTATCGGAACAGCATATTTGGAAAATATCCGGTCCGCAGCTTCTATCCCATCCATCTCACCTGCCAGGTCAATATCCATCAGAATAAGATCAGGACGGGTTGTCTCCACAAATTCCACCGCATCTTCACCAAAGGAAATGGTGCCAAGGACGTTATAACCAAAGATAATGAGGGATTTCTTGATATCCTCAGCAATATCAGAAACATCTTCAACTATAAGTATGCTTTTCGGAAAAATCCTTTACCTCCACTCTGGTGCTAATCCCAGATTTACCCTGATTTAATAAAGCAGCAATTTATCCTTAACTTGTCAAATACTTTGTAAATAATTAATTATATGATATCATCACTGAACCATATCCAGAATAGTATGCCGGACTATCTTGTGAAAAATTCTGTTATCTTTCTTCCTGTTATGAGATTTTTCCCGGATTTCGGCAGAATTCAGGGAAAAACTCCTAATTTTTTGTTATCAATGCCTTTAAATCTAAAAAAATACTTGACTGTTGATTTTTCAATCACATATTTGTCTCAGATATTCTCAAATTTGCTCATATATTCTCATGAAGAGGTGGATAATGTCAGGTGAATTCCTGGGAACTTATCAGATTGCCGTTAATAAGGGAAAATGGATCACCTTACCCGCAGCCTTGAAAAAGAAGTTCAGTCCTGATACCAGACAGACTGTTATAATAACCCTGGGACCCAAAGACACCATAGCCATTTTCCCGCTCGATGTCTGGCATGATAAAATCAGTCGTCTGAAAACCGGCAGTGAAAAAGACATCAAACTCCTGGTGCATCTCCGCTCCTTTGCCGGTGGTGAACAGAAACTGGAAGCCAATGGTCGTGTTAAAATAAGCGATGAGCTGATCAAAATCATGCATATAGATGACAGGGTAATCATCAAAGGGGAAGGTAATTTCATCTCGATCTGGAAACCCGAGCTCTACGAGAAATCCAGGGCTGAGATGCTCCAGGAACACCGTCAGTTGTTCGACTCATTAGATTATCAGAAATGAAAGATTATCATGAACCTGTCTTATTAAAGGAATCTCTTGAGCTTCTCAAGGTAGAATCGGGGGGAATTTATGTTGATGCGACTATGGGAGGAGGAGGGCACACAGAAGCAATTCTGCACGCCTGTCCGGAAACAAGGATAATAGCATTTGATCAGGATCCCGATGCTGTCGCCCACTGTTCCCGCCATCTGGGCAGATATCACCAGCTTACAGTTATCCAGGACAATTTCAGAAATCTTCGCAGTCGTTTAGCTCTGGAACGTATCCGCAAGATCAATGGAATAATCTATGATCTGGGTATTTCATCCCACCAGATCGATACCGCTTCCCGGGGATTCAGTTTCAGCCAGGATGGCGCCCTTGACATGAGAATGAGCCCTGACCTGAAGTTAACCGCTGCTGATATCGTAAACAGGTATGCAAAAACTGAGCTGGCAGAAATTTTCAGGAAATACGGAGAGGAAAAAGAATCCCTGCGCATTGCTGGCGAGATTGTCAGGATCAGAGAGAAAAATCCATTACGGACAACCCACCAGCTTGCTGAAATTATCGATAATGCCCTGCGCACCCAGCAGAAAATAAAAGCAAAAGCGAGGATTTTTCAGGCTTTACGTATATATGTGAACGCCGAACTGGAAAATCTGGAGATTTCCCTGCAGGACAGTGTGAATATTATGAGTCCTGGGGGCAGAATAGTGGTTATTTCCTATCACAGCCTGGAAGATAGGATAGTAAAAAACTTCTTTAATTTCCAGGAAAAGGATTGTATTTGCCCTTCCTCCTTTCCCAGATGCATATGCGACAAGAAATCAATCCTGAAAGTACTAACCCGTAAGCCAGTATATCCGGATGAGAATGAGTATTTGCGCAATCCTCGTGCCCGTAGTGCCAGGTTACGGGCAGCTGAAAAAAAGGAGGTCTGATGAAGATAAAATGGCTGTTACTCATGATTCTCCTTATTTTTCTTCTTTTTTCTCATTATTACAATAAACACAGGACTATCCTGTATGAGCGTCAATATGAACAACTGGTGGAAGCCCGTGATTACCTGAAGGCAATGAATTCCTGTTACCTGGCAACAAACTACCGGTTAGGCAGCAGGATCCGTATCGAACAACTCGCGACAGAAAAGCTGGGAATGTTTTTTCCCCTGGATAATTCTTCTCTGCATCTCATCAGTTTTGACAGTAAGAAACAGAATTTCTGTCTGATAGATTACATCATACCACCTGTAGAAGCCCTTACCAGCAAGTAGGGGTATCAGTGGATAACCGCATAAAGATATTTCTGTTCCTGAATGCGTTGTTGTTCATAGTATGGGTAATGTACCTTTTTAGGGTACAGCTTCTCGACCCTCACGATTTTAGCGGAATTGTCAATCTACGCAGGAATCCAAGCAAGAAATTAATCACACCCTTAAGAGGGGAGATATTCGATCGTAATCTGGAAATTCTGGTCAGTTCAGAAAAATATTACCAGATAGATCTGGATAAGAGTTCCCTGGAAGCTGAAATCGAAAAAAGGGGAAAGGAGAGCAGGGAAGAATTATACAATCTGATTATCGGGATATTAAACCAGTATACTGGCTTGAGTACTAGATATCTCAGGGAAAAATTAGGTGATAGGCAGCAATATCCCGGAGTCTACATATCAGAAAGCATTAACGAAACTGCCATGATAAATATCAAACGAGAATTCACAAAAAATAAGATCCCGGGGTTGATAGTCACCTTCAGTAAATTACGCAGGACATATCCTCAGGGAAATCTGGCAGCCAGTCTTCTGGGCTTGGTAAAGGAAAGGGGGGATCAGGAAGGGATATATAATATTCACGGTGTCTGTGGTATCGAGGCTTCCTTTGACGAAGAATTGACCGGTACTTTCGGCTGGCAGGAAACTATCCTTGACGCCAAGAATGACAGAATACCCCTCATGTATCTGAAAGATAAATCTGCCCAGAATGGATTATCCCTGATTCTAACCCTGGATAACGATCTGCAGGAAATACTGGAAATAAACCTTCATAAAGGCTTGAAAAATTTTAAATCCGCCAAGGCTCTGGGAATAATAATGGATCCCTGGACCGGTGAAATACTCGCCATGAGTGGCATGGAGGACGATTATGATAAACAGGGAATATCAGGCTTACTGGCAAAGAGCAATCTGCCTGTCTCCTTCATGTTCGAACCGGGGTCCACTCTCAAGCCCGTCACTGCCTTGCTGGCTTTGGAAAATAAAGTCTACAAATCCGGTGAAAAAATTGATTGCCGGGACTACAAAATCAAATTCAATAATGAGACCAGAATAATAAAAGATGCTCACGAATTCAACCAACTGAACCTCAGGGACATTCTGGCTTATTCCAGTAACGTGGGCATAAGCAGAACAGTAGAGAAAATTGGCAGTAAGGTTTTATATGAAAGGATGATCGAGCTGGGCTTAGGACATAAGACCGGTTCTGAACTGGCTGGAGAAGCCAGCGGTATCCTGCGCAAATTAAAGGATTGGCAGGGATTCTCCCTGCATTCGATCTCCTTTGGACAGGAAATAGCTCTTACTGCCTTACAACTTGCCAACATATACTGTACTTTCGCCAATGGTGGCAATGTTATGCAGCCCTTCATCGTCAAAGCCATGATCAATGATAAAAGAGAAATTATCCAGCAATTCAGACCGGAAGTCCTCAGAAAAGTGTCCAACCGCAGATCACTGGATACATTGAAAACATATCTGAAAAGCGTAATCGATTATGGAACTGCTTCAGGAGCTAAATTCGATGATCTGGATATAGCCGGCAAGACTGGAACTGCCGAGAAAATCATCTGTGGTGAAAGTTCCTATTCTCGGGAAAAATTCACTTCGATCTTTGCAGGTTTTTTCCCTGTGGACGAACCGCAGTATGTTCTGGTGGTAGTAATCGATGAACCAAACTTCAAATTCCATTTTGCCTCCTCTTCAGCCGTTCCCGTATTCCACGATATTGTCAGGGACATAATCAGCCAGCC
>JAFGRJ010000007.1 GCA_016935235.1 Candidatus Cloacimonadota bacterium | reverse complement strand
TCAGAATAAATTCTCTTACTGAACCCTTCAGTTTGTCATAAACGACTTCTTCACTGAGAAAACCCATCTGGGAAAGAACCAGCCAGGTATCACAATGGCTTATATTGCGAAAGGTCCCCCGGTACATTGTTTTGACATGCTTCAATCCGTAGAGGTCAATATAATTTAAAGAGTCCCGGTTAGGATATGCTTCCAGAGTACCCCAGCCTTCAATGTCCACAAACCAGTAATTCCGGAAAAGGTCTTTCCCTTCGATTTCGATTATCTTATCATCCATCATGTAACGGGCACCGTTTGACGCTGCCTTCAACACGCCACGGGGTGCCCAGGAAAATTTATACCCAAAGGGATTGGTATTGGCTTCCGGAGCTGGTAATCCGCCACAGTAGGACATGAAGCTCACTATTTTACCACCTTCCTCCTCCACTTTATGAAAGATCTTCATTGCGGACATATGATCAATGCCAGGATCAACTCCGATCTCGTTCAGGATTATTATGCCAGCATGTTTTGCCTGTTCATGTAAAGCTTTCATCTGCGGGCTGATATAGGAAGTGGTAACCATGTCCTTTTTATACTTGATGCATTTTTCTGCAACCTTTACGTGCAGGGTGGCTGGCAGAAGGCTTACGACCAGATCACTATCCCTTATCAGCTTCTCCATCTCTTCAGCATCATCGGAAAGGAACTGCCTGGCACAGACATTCTTGTGCGGACCAGCCAGTTTTTCAGCTTTGCTTAAAGTCCGGCTGGCAATAAGAATAGTAAAACCATGCTTAGCCAGATAATCGACCATAGGTTTAACAACCAGACCTGCTCCGAATATAGTGACTCTTTTTGCCATTTAATCCCCCATTTTATTAGACTTTGGGGTGACAAGTTGGGAATATTCAAAAAGGTGTCAACCTTAATGAAGTATAAATTTCCCTGTATCCTGTTAGCAGTTAAGAAAAGAAATATTAAATAACTTTGATTTCTCCAGATAAAAAAGACCGGCATTCTGGGGAATACCGGTCTTATCCTGATAGATATTTTTATTCTTCTTCTTTCTTCTCTTTCTTGTTACATCCTTCCCGGACATCCTTTTTACTTTCATAGACATCCTTGGCTCCCTCATAAATACCTTTGAAAGCATCCTGGGTGAAATGCGCCACTTTGGGTGCAGCCACTTTTATCGCTTCCATAATTGCTTTAGAAGCCTTTTTAACAAATTCTTCCGCATCGGGTTGCACGTTCCTGGCGCCTTGTTTCGCTCCTTCATAGGCTTCCTTGGCGAGTTTTTGTACTTTTTCCTTGCTGGAGAGATCTTCATCCTTGGCAGTTACAACGATCTCCTTAGTAATTTTACTTAATGCCTTGAATACATCTTCTCCCATGTCATAGGCTTTTTTCACAGCCTCTCTGGTAACCTGAGTAACTTTACTTTCTTCCTTTTGCATTTTATCCTCCTTAAAAAATAAGTTTTGCAGTATCTTCTCTTTTCCCCAGTCTGGATTCTCCAGCCAGATTTCTTCGGCATGCCGAAGAATTGCTCCTACCTCTACACCCTCTCCGATTCCGAAATAATCCTTGATATCTTTACCATTTACAGGCAATGGAACTCTGTCAATTTTTTTCCTTAATTCTTTAATGCGTTTCTTAAGAGCAGGAACCTGGTTCTGCAGGCGATACTCCGGGGCATGGGCTAGATTATCAGCATGTACCAGTTCCAGGAATGTGTCCAGCAAAGGTCCCAGCAGGAGGATCAATTTGCGCAGTGATTTATCTGTTATTATTTCCGCTGTTTCCCCTGCCTTCTTCAAGTACATATGATACCTTACCAGTTGGGTCACCTCATCTCTCAATGATCCGGGGTATCTCAACCTGCGCAGGACCTTCTGAGTTATCTGGGCTCCTCTTTCGTGATGTCCGTAAAAATGTATGCCGGAATCATTCACGATATGTGTGTCCGGTTTAGCTATATCATGCAACAGAGCTGCAAGCCGCAACTTCAGATCAGACTTGGTATTATGCAATACCCGGAAGGTATGTTCCAGCGCATCACTGTCGTGATACCTGTTCTGTTCCAGTTGAGCCATATTTTCCAGTTCAGGGATCACATTCCTGATCAAGCCATAATCGAACATCAGGCGGAAAGCCCTGATGGGATCAGCGGTCAGCAGCATTTTAGTAAGTTCATCCCTTCTTCTTTCCCAGGAAATGTTCTCCAGTCTGGCTGCGTTACACCTTATGCCGTCAGCAGTTCTGGATTCTATTTCAAAACCAAGCTGCACTGCAAACCTTACTGCCCGTAACATGCGCAGAGGGTCTTCACCGAATATGATTTCCGGATCGGAAGTGGCGCGGATTAATTTAGCCTCGATATCAGAAATACCCCTTCCAGTAAGATCAATAATCTCTCTTTTCTCAATATCCATAATCAGGGAGTTTATTGTGAAATCACGACGGTAGACATCATCCAGAATGGGCGCTGAACTAACCTCCGGTTTTCTGGACCTTTCCTGATAGGATTCGCTTCTGGTCATGACAAACTCTATTTTATGACCGTTAATATCAATATAGGAAGTGCCAAATCTGGCAAAATATACAGGATGACTGGATAAACCTTTTCTATATAAAAATTCGCTCAATTTCCTGGCCCCATCAGGCATTTCCACGGCAATATCGATATCGAAGCTTTTCTCACCCCTGATGTAATCGCGAACATATCCTCCCACAATGAATGTCCTGCCACTGAACTCGGTTCCCTTTATGGCAGTAGCGATCATATCAAGAATATCTTTCATTTTACTATTATTATTTTACCTTGTTCAAACATGGTTCAATAATAATCAGGATCTTCTCTCAGGTAGTAACCCAGCATTTGAGCCACTGCTGCTATGGCGGCAGTTTCAGCTCGCAGAACATGATTACCCAGAGAAAAATAAGAAAATCCAAAATGATCCATTAACTCAACCTCAGCAGGAGAGAATCCACCCTCAGCTCCGATTACTATGCAGTAGTGAGCCGGATCATTTTTCAAATAATCTGCCAGATTAATGCTGCAGCCTCTTTCCCGGGCAACCAGCGGCAGATATCCCTTCTGATGTACCGCCTGTACGAATCCAGAAAATTCAGTAACTTCATTTATCCGGGGCAGATAAGCGTTGTCACACTGCTTGATCGCTGCTATGGCTGTTTTCTCCAGTTTCCGTTGTATCCCCGCCACAGATCTGCGCACAGTATATTGCAGGAGGAGCGGGAAAAATTCCTTTACTCCCAGTTCCGTCAATTTTTCGACCAGAAGATGATCATTCTTGTTTCTCAACAGTGAAAAAGCTACTGCCAGTGACGGTTGGGAACTCATTACTTGCTTACTTTCCTTAATCTTCAGCAGCAGGAATTTTCTGCTGATTTCCACGATCTCACAATGGGCTAGTAATCCTTTTCCATTGGTCAGCAGGACAATGTCTCCCTTCTGTTTGCGGAAAACATTAACAATATGGTGAAATTCGTCCCCATCCAGTTCCAGCATTGCAGATTCCGGGGTAAGATGAGGAGCATAGAATCCAGGCATTATCTTCCCTCAACCAAATAAAAAATGTCACTCCCCGATAAGAGTGACATCTGAAAAATAAGCATCGTTTATCCTTCAGACAAAAAATTCCTTGAATTTCTGCAGAAAGCTTTTTCCGGGTTTTAATTTCCTGCTGGCATCGAATTCGGACAATTTCTGAAAAAGTACCTTTTCTTCATTATTCAATCGTGTCGGAGTGACAACCGCTATTCTGACATAGAGTTCACCACGATAAACACTGTTTAATTTGGGCAATCCCTGTCCTTTCAGACGAAAAACCTTTCCATGCTGGGTGCCTGGTGGAATCTTCATCTTGATCTTACCGGAAAGGGTGGGAACCAGAATTTCGTCCCCCAGAGCCGCTTGAGAAAAACTTATAGGATATTCACAGATCAGGTCGGAATCCTCTCGTTCAAAGATATCATGCTCTTTCTCGTGAATCAGAACCAAGATATCCCCGGCAGAGCCACCCCTCATGCCGGTGTTACCCTGACCTTTCAGCCTGATATACTGCCCTTCTGCTACACCTGCCGGCACGTGTACATTGATGGTTTTCGTCTGGGCAAGACGTCCTTCGCCTGCGCATCTGGAACATTTATTTTCTATGATCTTGCCCTCCCCCCGGCAGGAGGGACAGGATGTAACACTCTGAAACTGACCGAACAGGGACCGACTTGTTTGCATTACCTGACCGGTGCCACGGCACTGAGGGCAGGTCTTGATCTTGCCATCCTCCGATCCGCTGCCGTTACAATGATCACAACTCGTTTTAACGTTTATCTTGATTTTCTTGTCAACACCCCGGGCTATATCTTCCAGAGATAACGATATGGAAATCTGTAGATCCTCTCCCCGCAAGTTCTGCCTTGTCCTGTGGCTGCCAGCAAAACCCGTCCCAAAGAGGCTATCGAATATACCACCGAAACTGCCAAAGATATCTGAAAAATCTGAAAAATGGGTAAAATTATCCCAGGTGAATCCACTACGACCAAATGCGCCTTCCACTCCGGCATGACCGTACTGGTCGTATTTATTCCTCTTATCAGGGTCAATCAGGACTTCATAAGCTTCCGAAGCTTCCTTGAATTTCTCTTCGGCATCCTTATCATCCTTATTCTTATCAGGATGATATTTCAT
>JAFGRJ010000039.1 GCA_016935235.1 Candidatus Cloacimonadota bacterium | reverse complement strand
GTTTAATGACTTATTCGCAGCATCGTCCTCCGTTTCCCGATCAGAAAGGTAGAAAAAAAATGAGAGAAAAATATTTAAAGTGCTTATCTCCTAATGAATAATAAGTTAAAACATCATATATCACAAATCACATTAATAATTTTATGGCCATCCCTGTCATAGATGATGGCTTTATGATAGGTGATCGCTTTGATTTCCACAATCTTTCTATCCTTTTCTGTCAGATTTCTCATCCTGATTTCAGCTGACAGGTAAGTATCGGTAAGAATTTTAAAAATAACTTTCTGGGAAATAAGTTTTTCCGTTACTATCAGATAATGAATTTCTCGCAGCAGGTCTACCAGGAGCATTGTTCTGTCTAAAGCTGTCAGGGTAATAATTTTTGTATATGTAGTTGCTTCATCAATTCTTTTTCTGATGTACATTGAATCCTGCAATGCAGTGATGGCATTGAGAAACAATTCTTCAAAGCTTCTTCCCCATACCCTGAAGGCGTAATCTGCGGTATGGTCGGTAACTTCCCAGGATTTCAACCTTTGATCACTCCCAGTGGAGTCGAACGTACTATTTTCTGAATTATTCCAGCTTCATGCATTGTATCCACCACATCACTCACATCTTTGTAGGCTGCGCTCATTTCTTCTACCAGGGTCTTATTACTGGCTGCTTTAACATAGATGTGTTTCTGCCGCATATCCTGAAGTACACGGTTGATATTGGTGGATTTCAAAGCCTGATGGCGACTCATCGTTCTGCCGGCACCATGACAGGAACTGCCAAATGTTTCCTGCAGCGCTTTCCTGGTACCCAGACAGAGATAGCTCTCCGTTCCCATATCCCCGGGGATTATTACAGGCTGTCCCAGTGTCCTGAACCTTTCTGCCAGTTCTTTTCTACCGGGACCAAAAGCTCTGGTGGCTCCCTTGCGGTGCACACAGACCGTCTCCATATTTCCATCTATTTCGTGTTCTTCGAATTTGGCAATATTGTGGCAGACATCATAGATCAGCTCGAATCCCAGGTCAACAGAACTCATATGGAGGCATTTCAACAGGGCCTGTTCAACTTTGCTCATTATAATCTGGCGGTTTGCCCAGGCAAAATTAGCAGCACAGGCCATGGCAGCAAAATAATCCCTGCCCAGATCAGAATCGATATAAGCACATGCCAGCTGATTGTCCGGGAGCTTAAATTTCAGACTGCCACTTTTCATCAACATATCATGTACATAATCATCACATATCTGATGCCCCAGTCCCCGGGAACCGGTATGAACCATAAAAACGACCTGGTTTTTTTTCAAACGCAGCTCAGAAGCTACATCATCCTGATAAACATCCCTGATTACGCCCATTTCGACAAAATGATTGCCGGAGCCAAGGGTTCCCGGTTGATCCGATCCTCTTTTCATAGCCTTGGCGCTGACTTTCTCAGGATCAGCTTCCTTCAGGCAGCCATATTCTTCTATGGCTTCCAGATCGCTCTCCCTGCCATAACCCTTTTTAATTGACCAACGGGCACCTTCCCGGAGCACGTTCTTCAATTCTCCCGAGCTCAAAGCCGGGATGGAATTCCGGGAACCGACCCCGGTTGGGACTTCATCAAAAACCGCATTAATTATGGCAGATGATTTGTCCTTGATATCATCATATTCCAGATTTGTTCGGATAAACCTGACTCCGCAGTTTATATCGTAACCAACTCCTCCCGGGGAAATCACACCTTCCTTCACACTCATGGCAGCCACACCCCCGATAGGAAAGCCATAACCCCAGTGGATATCGGGCATGGCAATAGAATATTTACGGACACCGGGCAACTGAGCGACATTCTTCACCTGCTCGATGGCATTATCACGATAAACAGCGGAAATAATCTTGTCATTGGCATAAATACGTCCAGGAACCCGCATCTGACCAGAGCGGGGATATTCCCATAGATTTTTTGAAATATACTCAAGATCTCTGTATTTCATTTATTTTTCCTCTTCAATCAATTTCTGCAGTCTGTTCCTGTTTTCACGGGCAAATTTAAAATCAGGGTCAATTCCTAGACAAAGTTCCAGCAGGTCGGCAGCTTCAGTGAAATTTCCTTCCTCGATATAGAGGGATGCCAGGTTATTCAATGCTTTCAGATACTGTGGATTCTGTTCGATAATTTCCCGATAGAAATCCCGGGCTCCAGGCTTATCTCCCCTGGTATGAAGAATGTATGCGTAATTATATTTTGCTTCTATGAAATCAGGATCTATCTCAATAGCTGTAAGAAAATAGATTTCAGCTGCAGCAGGATTATGGGTAAGGGAATAATACATACCCCAGTAATAATACATATCCGCAGAATCAAAATAAATATCGGTATATTTCCGCAACAACGAGAAAGCTCTGCTGAAATCGTTCTTGGAGAGCAGTACAGCGATCTGCTGAATTGCTTCATTCTCACCATTTACCAGTTCCAGGGGACCCATTATGAATCCTTTTACAAACCATTGTGAATTCTTTCTGTACAGGGTAACCGTGAGATCATACTTACCATTTATCTCATGAAAGACAAGAGCCTGTCTATGATCGTCCGTTACTGCCGATGCTATCAGGTTGTGTTCCCTCATTTTTCTCAATATCCGGTTATTCTTGATTCTGTTGAGAAAATTATTAAGATAAATTTCACGTGCATAGTGATTTTGATTCAGCTTATAGTGAAGCATACCAGCCCAGTCCTGGGCGATAATTTTATCCAGATATTCTGCTGCAGTATTCTCATAATCAGGGATTAATTCAGGTATTTTAAGGCTATCCAGATGCAACCTATCTGCCAGATATTTCATCGGAATGAAATCCGGGATTTTGAATTTAAGGAAGAGGTTTTCTATTTCCTTTTTCCCGGTAGCGCTGTCTGCCATTTCCAGAGGCATTCTGTTGCCGAAAAGTGGTTGAGGGGTTATAATCCATTTATCCATCTCTTTAAGTAGAAGCTCGCGGAATTCCTTCCTGGAATCGGTTTTCACCTGTAACTGGAAGGGTAGGTCCTGCTGAGAAGAATCGCTCTGCTTCAATGTATAACTACATCCAGATGGACACTTTAAATCTATTCTCAATTCATTACAATCCGACCAGCAGATGTATTTACCCTTACGCAGACAATATCTGCTGCCTCGTCTTAGATTGCATATACTGCATCTCCTGGTACTAGAAAACCTCACAGCCGTTCCTCTTCTATTTAAAATTTCAATTTTTCCAGCAATTTATCCGCTTCTTCCTTGAATTTATCTTCGGTCTGCTGCTTTATTTTATTCTTTTCTTCTTCTATCCTGTTTTCAATTACTTTCTGTTTCGCTTCTATCCCCTGTTTCTCGGTATCTATCCGGGCATTTATTTCATCGAAACGTCGCTGTAGATCATCATTCCGGGCATCAATAAGAGCAGACAGCTCCGTTTTATATTTATCCAGTTCCTGATGGACTCTGTTCTCCAGCTCAACCTTGACCCGGGCAACTTCATTGTTCACAACATTCTGTAGTTGCTGGGAGATAATATTATCGAGATTGCTGTTCAGTTTGAATTTGAAAACCTCAGGTTTCTGGGAGATCTCCGCGTTAAAATTGATCTCGGTTATTGCTTCCGTGATTGTGCGTGATATCCTGACCAGGTTGGCATCCATTTCCGGCAGGGAGTTGTAATCGAACTGGAGGTCAGTGGCATTGAAACCTATGGCTGCAAAGATATGATCTTCCGTGATGTTAATATTTGAGGTAAGCATGGCTTTGCCTTTATTCAGTTTCCTCGGTAAGAGATCGAAATTAGCCAGATCGAAATCCCTGATGGGGACTTCATCTATCATCAGATTGATATTCTCCTGCCCCTCCTGTTTCCGGTAATCGAAAATCGCTCCCAGAGAGATCCTTCCAGTATTTTCCTGAGCACCTTTCAGCATTATTTCCATCGGTTTTTTCGTCTTTTCCTGATCGGAAGAAATATCCAGTACTTTACCACTGAAATTGATCCCGTTCTTTGTCAGACCGGATACCGAAAGTTGTTGTAACCAGAATGACGGTAATTCCGGCATCTTTTCGGGTTTTTCCTTTTCAGGTTTAGGCTTCTTAGCTGCCAGTTCCCTGGCATTCTCGATATAATCCATCACCTTGATTAAAGCTGTGGTTATCCTGTCACCGAATAGCATCAAAGCCACATTTCGCAAACTCACCTCCGGTAGTTTGGCTAGATTGACAGCCTGCTGGTAATCCGCTTTGATCCAATCCGGGATATCCTGTTTCAGATCACGCATCATTTGCAGATCATTGCTCAAATTCTCCCGCACCACCTTGAAATCGTTGTAAAGTTCTATGGTGCTATGGTAAACATTGCTCGCTGCTGTAACATTAGCTTCAATTTCGGTTAAAGTCTCCATTTTTTGGGGATCAATTCTGGCAGCTTCCGCTTTGATATAATCCAGCTGCACCTCATAATCACGGTCCTCAACGAGATCTGTCCAGTACTGGTACCTGTTTTCCACAACAACCTTGAGTGAATCCGCCCTGGCAGGAGTCTGAAAACCAACAATCTGCAAGAGGGAGTCTAAATCGATTTTAGTTTTGAGAAAGCGCGGATTGAATACAGGTATCTTTTCCTTTTCCTTTTGCAGATTTTCCTTTATGATAGCCAGGAGCCTGGAAGGTTTTTTCTCCCGAATCCTTGCCTTAACCGGTAATTTACCATCAGTTTCTCTTGCTGTATCGAACTGCATTTGTTCCAGCTGCATTTTCTCGATCAATACTTTACCCGCCAGCAAAGGTTTGAACAGCAGAGAAAATTCACATTTCCCGGTCTCAAAGAGGTTTTTCCATGTGTCATTACGGTCTGTAACCTGCAACCTGCCCCAGGAAACATGCAGTGCCAGCGGTTTCAGATAAACGCTGTCCACTTCTACTCTTGCTCCTGCAATCGCGGAACCAGTCTTTTCAATTACAAATGTGGCCAAAGGGTTCCGGAATATTATCAATGCTGCCAAGATCAATACCATAAGAACAATAATTATAATGATTACGCTCAAAAATCTTTTTACTGCTCTCTTCATTTTTCACTCCATGCTAGTGTTATTGTAAATTCTCATACAATGAGGGTATTGGTGGTAAGTGACGTTTGAATTCTGAATTTTTCATCAGATTGACAACTCGTTCTATTCTGCCGGGTTCAATACCAGAGTTCTGAATTTCTGCTGCCGATTTTTCCAGATCGACCAGTTGATGCAGTATTTCATCGAGTTCTGCATAGCTCATGCCCAATTCGTCCTCATCGGTCTGATGCAGCCAGAGATCAGCCGTAGGTGGTTTTTTGATGATTGCAGCCGGTATGTCCAGGGCACGGGCTAATGCTGTGACCTCAGTCTTGTAGAGGTGTCCCAGAGGTTCGAAAGCGCAGGCGCTGTCACCATACTGGGTACAGTAACCCGTAAGTAATTCCGACCTGTTACCGGTGCCTGCTACCAGCGCTTTATATTTTGCAGAAAAATCATAAAGCACACACATCCTCACTCTCGCCATCAGATTCCCACGCCGCAAGCTGTCAGCTTCTTTGCCATAATTATCAAAATAGGCATCGACAACCGGCGAAATGTTAATTATTTCATATTGTATCTTCAATTTCTGCGCCAGCCCTGCTGCATCTTCAAGGCTGTCCTGACTGCTGTGGGTATATGGCAGAAGCAGGGCAGATACATTTTCCCTGCCCACTGTCCGTACAGAAAGTGCAGCAGTAACAGCGGAATCAACTCCGCCGGAAAGACCAACGATGATTTTTTCAAAACCCGCATCATGAAGCTGCTTTTTAATAAAAGCAACAATATTATCTATCTCCCCGGCAATATTTATAAATCTCACTTTTTAATCTCCCTGATATTCATTCGTCAAAATGAAGTTACCCTTCACAAGGGGGTCAAGTATTAAATTAAGCTCGTAATGTAATTCCTATAAAAACAGCTATTACACAAAAAAAAATTGACAATATTTGGGGAACAAGTAGAAAATAGCAGCGTCGATGTTTATAAGTTTAAAAGCTTGAAGGGTGTTTTAAGCAAATAGTGTGACTAATAAAAAATGGAGGTCTTTATGAAAAGAGTTGCTTTGATCTTTTCCGCTGTAGTTTTGTTTTCTTTTTTGTTTGCTGACTGGGATGGCACTCACAAGATGCATTATCCCCAGTTACCGGATCCAACTGGTTATGATGTGAATTGTACCTATCCTTACATACTTGCTGATGACTGGGTTTGTAGCGAGGATGGTCCTGTCTCCGATATCCATTTTTGGATTTCCTTTGCTGGTGACAGCTTAGGAGTACCAGGTTATGATATCGAGGCAATGGGAGTTCTTCAGATGATCCACGTAAGTATTCATAACAATCAATATTTTATTGATCCTCCCTTCAGTGCCCCATTCGAACTACTCTGGGACCGTGAGTTCTACCCCGGTGAGATTCAGGGGCAAGTCACTATTGCCGGACCATATACTGGTGATCAGGGCTGGTTTGACCCCATGCCAGGTGGTGTTCCCGTAATTATTGAAAATAATCACCTGTACTATTATCTGGTAAACATCAATTTCATTCCGGATCCTTTTTACCAATTTGTTGAAAATATTTACTGGCTGGATATTTCCATAATGATCAACGTGCAGAATCCCTGGGGCTTCGAATTAGTTGGCTGGAAGACCTCGCTTACTGGTGAAATCTATCCCTTCATGGATGATGCTGTTGTTTGGTGGGAAGGTTTTGGCTGGTATCCCCTGCCCTGGTGCGATTACTACAATGAACTAAGACCACCTTATTTTCAAAATATGGACCTTGCCTTTGTCATTACAGGGGAAGAAGAGCAACCTTCACCGGTTGAACTTTCCTCTTTCAGCGCTGTTTATAGCGATGGCAGCCCCACCCTGTTCTGGACTACCCAGAGTGAGTCCAACAACCAGGGCTGGAATGTTTACCGCAACCAGAACAACAGCTTCGAGACCTCAGCTCAGATCAACCAGGAAATGATCCCCGGTGCCGGTACAACTTCCAATCCCACCGATTACGCTTATGAAGATGTTGACGATGTAGTTGTTAACAACACCTACTGGTACTGGCTGGAAAATGTCACCTTTGCCAACGAGACCACGGTGCATGGCCCAATCAGCCTCGTTATACCGGAAGACGGGTATAATCCCATTCCGCCTGATGTCCTGAAGAATGCCCGTCTCTACAACACGCCCAATCCCTTCAATCCCGGCACCACCATCATGTTCGAGATAGATACCAATGAGCCAGTTGCTGGCAACATCTGCATCTACGATATCAAGGGCAACCTGGTGCGCGACCTGTATACCGGCACTATTCCCGAAGCCGGCATCAACTGGGATTCTCTGGATAATAACGGCAGGAAGGTTCCTTCCGGTGTATACCTCTATGTACTGGAAACACCGGGTCGTACCTACGCCAAGAAGATGGTTCTTACCAAATAAGATACGATTTCCCAAGAGAGCTCCTGACAACAGGAGCTCTCTTTTTTTATACCTCAAAATCCAGTTAAAATCCTTGACATCAGACCTTACGCAAATTTTTTCGAAAACAGTATCAAAGTACTTGAAATCAGAAAAATAATCGGAGGCTCTATGCAGACATCAGTGAAAAGGAGTTCAGGGGATGAATAGGATAGACAAGATTAAAAACATGCACACAACCCTGGCTGAATTCTCCTATTCTCCTGCGCCACTGGAAAAAGGTTATACCCGGAAAACTCTTTACGTTAATGTCTCTGAAAATAGAATCATGGAAAAACCTGTCAGCAGTGAAATGGAATACCTTTTCGTTGGTGGTAAAGGATTTGGTCTATGGCTGCTCTGGCATGCAGTAAAAGAAGATACTAAATGGGATGATCCCGATAATGAAATAGTAATTTCCAGTGGTCCCCTGGGGGGAACAAGTTCCTTTCCGGGATCGGGAAAATCCCTGGTTGTTTCCATTTCTCCTACCACCGGAAGTGTTATGGATTGTAATGTAGGTGGTCATTTTGGTCCTCTGCTCAAGTTTTCCGGATGGGATGCCATAGAACTTCAGGGAAAGGCACAGAAAGATGTGATCATCATCATTGATGGCATAAAAAATAAAGTGTCGATTGAGGAAGCTCCCGCCGAAGCTGTGGACAGCCACCTCATCGCTGAGGAACTAAC
>JAFGRJ010000208.1 GCA_016935235.1 Candidatus Cloacimonadota bacterium | reverse complement strand
CCGCCTCCTTTTGCCACAAAACTTCTGATCAGATCAGCAATGTCCTTGTTGAGATGAAGTGAACCCTGGTTCATAATTATCAGCAGGGCACTGTCCTTGATCATATCGGGGAAATCGACAATATTTTTCCCGATCATGAAAACATCTGTCTTCAGAATGAAGTTAATTTCCCAGCGTGGCTGAGAACGGAGAGCATCTATCATAAATTTGATATCCCAGTTCAACCGGTCAGAAAGAATTATGACTCTGGACCTGTTGTTCACCACTTGAACTGCAGCAGGGAAAAGGTTATTATCCATGTTATGTTCACCTGTTGAGTCTGCCATTATCCTGATGGTGAATTCTTGTAACCCGGTCTCACGGAATTCATGTTCCAGAGTGATCTGCTGGTAAGGGTCTGATTGAAAATCAATTCTCTGACTGTGCTCGATTTTTCCCTGCAGCAGAAATTCCACTACAGCCTTTCCCTGATAATTCTGACTGCGGATGTCGGCAATAATGGGAGTCATCTCCTGCCGATAAGCTTTTTTATTATAGTGAAGATTGGTAAGTTCCAGATCGAAGTCCATTGATCTGTAATCTGGAAGATAAGTATATAGGGGAATGAAATATTCGTTGAAAATGGAAAGCTCCTCATCTTTGAACCAACCATCGGATAGCAAAAGGATCCCCTTGAGATCCCTGAGATCGTACCTGTTGATAATTTCATGCAATGTCTTGCTCAAATAAGTTCTTTCCGGATTGCCGTTCAATCCATCTGCAAAATCATATTCCTGAATTTCATATTTTGATTTCTTTAGACTTCTGCTTAAAAGATCGTAACTGGCAGCAAGCAGATCATATTTATTAATCTCACTGTTGACCATGCTGGCAGAGTTGTCTTTTAATATGATAAACTGGGGTCTGGTAAGTTTATTGCGGATAAAATAAAGGATTGGATTAAGCAGAAGTAATACAAGAATAACTGTAGTAATGGAACGAAGCAGGATCAGGGTGTATTTCTGCCAGTTATATAAGGGTGGCACGGTTCTTCGATAGAAGAGAAAAATCAGGATCACAACAATGATGGCCAGGAAAAACACCATATTACCAGACCTTTTGTGGTGTAATATCGCTGAAATAGAATTGACCGGTTTTCATATCTTTCTTGGTAGAGATTGCCAGGTTCAGGATGCCGAGCTTCTGTTTCAGCTTTTTGAGCATGCAACCGTTACTGCCTCTCCAGAGGGAAATGTCTGTTTCCGGGATGACCAGGGTCTGCCGGGGTTGATAAGAAGCAGCAATCTTTTTTATTAAAAGCCAGGCTTTAACCAGTTCTCCGAAATTCTCCCGGTAAGGTCCAGCAACGATGTCCTCTCTGGCTATATTTGAATGAAGTCCTGTTTTTATAACTTTGATATTGTTCTCTGAAAAAACATCTGTCATTTCAGAACAGATTTTTATGGCATCTTCCACTGTTAGGGGGTGGTATTTACCTGCTTTATAGAGAATTTCCAGGGGGGTTGATTTCAATACGATAAGAGGATATATCCTTACATAGAGGGGCATTAAGGAAAGGACGGCTTCTTCTGTTTCCCGCAGACTCTCCCGGTTGAATCCCGGTAAACCTGGTAAAAGCTGGATACAGAGTTCAAATCCGTAATCCTGCACAAGGGAACAGGCCTTAACCGCAGTATCTTTATTATAGCCTCTTTGGGAGCTAGATAATACTTTATCACTAAAACTCTGTATTCCAAGCTCTATGGTTCTCACTCCACGGGATTGGCATGATGTGAGGATGTCTTTATTTACTGCATCGGGTCGGGTACTTATCCTGACAGATGTTCTGTCATCAAGATATTTAGAGGTGAGTTGCAGTAATCTATATTGTTGATCTGCAGGTAGATTGGTGAAGGTGCCGCCAAAAAAAGCTATTTGCTTGTCAAAAGCTTGATTTCTCTTGCAGAAATCAGCGATCATGTTCCCGGTCTCTCTGAGATTTAATTCCCTGCTCCCGGTAATAGCATGCTGGTTGCAGTATATACATTGGTGAGGACAACCCTGGTGAGGTATGAATACCGGAAAAATTTTCATCTGAGTTCCTATCATATTAATAAATTTGATCCAATCTTCAGGAGTATTTTTTTGTCAAGAGCAAGGTTAAAGAGAATTATAGTGGGGGCTTTTACTGATTAGAGGCTGAAATATAGACATGCCTCCCGGGCTGCGTTCTGATGTGCCTCTTTCTTGTTGTGACCTTTTCCGGAACCAATCATCTTATCCTGCACATATACTTCAACACTGAAAGTTTTATCGTGGTCTGGTCCCTCTTCCTTGATGATCTTGTATACCGGCAGCTCCTGAAAATGAGCCTGGGTGTATTCCTGAAGACGGCTTTTATAATCCCTCAGATTATTCTTGAAAATCTCATCATGATAATCCCGCAGGATATGTTGGCGGATGAAGATACGAGCTGCGGCATAACCACCATCGAGGTAAACTGCACAGATCAGAGCTTCCATGGCATCAGAGAGAATGGAGATCGATTCCCGCCCTCCAGTGCTGATTGCTTCTGAACTGAGATAAAGATAATCAGCCAGACCAAGCTCCTTTGCTTTCAGAGAGAGATATTTCTTGGATACAATCTTTGCTTTTAAAATTGAAAGGTTACCCTCACTGGAACCAGGATTATCGCTGAATACTTTTTCGGCTATAACCAATCCCAGCACCGCATCACCCAGAAATTCCATCCTCTCGAAAATATTGCTGTCGGAGGAATCAGGATGAGAAGTATGAAGCAGGGCTGCTTCAAGAAAAGCCTTTCTTTTGAACTTGTATTTAATGACTTTTTGAATTTTTGCCAGTCTGCTATCGTGCTTTAGATTTTTGGTTGATTTTATGATATTGGAAAGGATTGAATTCACGTTATTCCAGGTTCAGGCGAAAAATCTCCGCTCCGTCAGGTTATATTTTTTTTAAAAACCAGAACTGCATTATGACCACCGAATCCCAGGGAATTACTGAGTGCATAGTATACATTGAGTCTGATCGCTTTATTGGGAGTATAATCAAGATCGCATTCGGGATCAGGAACCTCCTGATTTATGGTGGGATGGAGCATTCCTGTTTCAATGGTTTTGCAGCAAGTTAGTGCCTCTATACCGGCAGCAGCTCCCAGGGTATGGCCAACCATGGATTTGGTGGAATTAATCTTCAGTCTGGCAACATGTTTTCCGAATACTGTCTTGATGGAAGTAGTTTCGTTTTTATCATTGAGGAGTGTAGATGTTCCATGGGCATTGATATAGTCGATTTGATCGGGTTGAATACCTGCGTCCTTGATTGCCATCGTCATTGCTCGGGCACCGCCTTCACCGTTATCTGCCGGGGCAGTGACGTGAAAGGCATCACAAGTAGCTCCATAGCCTACTAATTCGGCATAGATACGTGCGCCCCTTTTCACGGCATGTTCATATTCTTCCAGAACCAGCACTGCAGCACCTTCCGCCATTATGAATCCGTCCCTCTCCTTGTCGAAGGGGCGGCTGGCTTTCTGAGGAGCATCATTCCTGGTACTGAGAGCTCTCATGGCACAGAACCCTGCTACAGCCAGCGGAGTGACCGAAGCTTCTGCTCCACCAGAGAGAATTATATCAACATCCCCGTACTGAATAGCCCTGAAAGAGGTTCCTAAAGCGTGATTGGCAGAAGCGCAGGCAGAGGTTATGTTGAAATTTATACCTTTGCAGTTAAACTCTATTGCAACTTCGGCTGAGGCGATATTGGAAATCATTTTAGGGATAAAGAAAGGGCTGATTCGTTTCGGGCCGAGAGTTACCATTTTACAGGCTTCTTCTTCGAAAGTAGCCATACCTCCGATACCAGAGGCTATTATCACACCCGTGCGGTCCGGATCATATCTGCCTTCTTCCAGACCTGCGTCTATAATTGCCTGTTTTGATGTGATCAGAGCAAATTGGGAATACCGGTCTATTCTCTTGATCCGTTTCCTGTCGAAATAATCCTCGGGATTGAGATTTTTCACTTCACCTGCTATTTTACTTGCATAATCGTCGGTTATTTCAAAACTCTTGATAATATCTATACCCGATTTGCCAGCCAACAGATTCTGCCATGTTTCCCGGGGATCATTGCCCACTGCATTGACTGTACCCAAACCAGTGATTACAACTCTCCTCTTTATCATAAAGACCTCTTGGAAAATTTGATAAAGTCAAGGTGGAACCCTTAATAGAAGGTTCCACCCTGATTAATTAGTTGATCTTGGATTTTAAATATTCGATGGCTTTGCCGACGGTAACCAGTTTTTCTGCTTCTTCGTCAGCAATGTCGATGTCGAATTCTTCCTCGAATTTCATGATCAATTCGACAGTGTCAAGCGAATCTGCACCCAGATCTTCAATGAAATTAGCATCACTGGTGACTTCTGATTCATCTACACCAAGTTCTTCAGCGATAATTTCTTTTACTTTTTTTTCTAGATCCATTATTCCCTCCTCTGATTTATTACATTATTAATCCGCCGTCCACCTGAATGGTCTGCCCGGTGATATAAGAAGATTGATCTGAAGCGAGAAAAAGACACAGATTGGCTACATCCTCCGGTTTCCCCATTCTTTTCAGCGGGATGGCTTGCGTGTAATTGGTAACTATATCCTGGGGCAGTTCTTTGGTCATATCGGTCTCGATAAAACCGGGGGCGATGGCATTAACCCGGATATTTCTTGCTGCAAATTCCTTTGCTGCCGACTTGGTAAGGGCAATGATTCCCCCCTTGGACGCAGCATAATTAGCCTGCCCCGCATTACCGATAAGACCTATTACTGAAGCTATATTGATTATCACCCCGGATCTCTGTTTCAACATATGACGAATGACTTTCTGAATACAGGTGAATGTCCCTTTCAGATTTACATTAATAACAAGATCCCAGTCCTCAGCACTCATTTTCATGAGAAGACCATCCCTGGTGATCCCAGCATTGTTGACCAGAATGTCAATTCTGTCATGTTCAGCAATAATTTCTTTTACGACTTTTTCAATACTGAACGGATCGGTCACATTGGCTGTAAAACCTGCAGCGGAAAGCTTTCGGGTCTTCAGGTACCGCAGGGCAGATTCTATATCGGATTCGCACAGATCCACGATGTTGACCATAGCTCCAGCTTCAGCCATTTTTTCTGCTATGGCCAGACCTATCCCCCTGGCTGCACCTGTTATCAGGACAATCCTATTTTTCAGATTCATGTGAACTCCTTAAATAAGAGACAATTTCCCTAATGTCTTCCATTTTGTCCACACTCAAAATTCTGGCAGAATTGTCAATTTTTCGAATCATGCCGGCTAATACCTTGCGGGGACCGAATTCCAGGAAAAGTGATACTCCCTGTTCAATCATGAAGCGGATGGAATCTACCCATAATACAGGAGATGTGACCTGTCTGGCGAGGTTGAGTTTGATTTCATCGATAGAGGTTGATGGTCTGGCATCGACATTGGATATAACTGGGATAGTGGAAGCAGAGAATTTAATTTTCCTGAACTCGTCGGTTAACCACGCAGCAGCCTGCGCGATCAGGGGAGTATGAAAGGGTCCCCCTACTGCCAGTGGTACCACCCGGGCAGCACCTTTGTCCGCAGCCAGTTCACAGGCTTTCTCCACTCCCTTTTTTGATCCGGAGATGACTGTCTGTATGGGAGTATTGAAATTAACGGCAATCACTGTTCCACTGGGAGAGGCTTGCTGACATATTTCTTTGACCTGTTCTGCAGAAAGTCCGATGATGGCTGCCATGGCATAGGGTTTATTCTGATTGGCTTTGATCATGAATTCCCCGCGCTTATGGACCAGGTAAAGGGCATCAGACCAGTTGAGAACGCCATTGGCGGTTAAAGCGGTAAATTCGCCCAGGGAGTGTCCGGCAACAAAATCAGGTTGCAGGGATATTTCCTTCTGGAATGTCCGTAAAGCGGCAATACTATGGAAAAGAACTGCCGGTTGAGTGTATGGAGTCTCTTTCAGTTCTTCCTCGGAGCCGTTCTGCATGGTGGGATACAGGTCAGTGCCATTGTCGCGATCGAACTTCAGTAAGATTTCACGGAAAGAAGGATCATTATCGATGAAATCCATTGCCATACCCACATACTGGGCACCTTGACCGGGGAATATGAATGCTGTTTTATTCATGACACCGTTAATATCTTATCAGCAGACTTCCAGAGGTTAACCCGGCGCCAAAAGATGTCATAAGGACCAGGTCGCCATGTCTTATCTTGCCATTTCGAATTGATTCATCCAGTGCAATGGGTATGGTGGCAGCGGAAGTATTGGCATATTTATCAATATTTACGATTACTTTATCGTCCTCGATCCTGAGTTTTTTGCCCAGAGCATCGATGATTCTCATATTAGCCTGGTGGGTGATTAACCAGTCGATTGAATGGATATCGAGGTTATTCCTTTTCAGTACTGTGTGACAGGCTGTATACATAGAGCGGATTGCCAGCTTGAAAATCTTGTTTCCTTCCATGTAAACGGTATGTTTATTATCTTTGATGGTTTGCTGTGAAGCTGGCATGCGTGATCCTCCGGCTGCTTGAATGAGGAGCTCATAGTTGGAACCGTCCGCAGATAATTCGGAGTCAATGAACTGGGATATATCAGAGGAACTGGCTCGAGAAATGATTGTGGCACCGGCACCATCACCGAAGAGGACACAGGTATTTCTATCCTTCCAGTTGGTAATTTTGGAGAGGATTTCGACTCCCACCAGCAGGATATTCTTATAGATGCCGTTTTCAATATATAGCTTGGCGATATTGGCCCCGTAAATCCAGCCAGTGCATCCGGCGGAAATATCAAAAGCGGGGAAATTCTTGATTCCCAGCATCTTCTGGAGGATACAGCCGGTGGAAGGGAAAGCATGATCATTAGAGACACTGGCGATGATAATCATATCGAGGTCCCGGGCTCTGAGATCAGCGGCTTCCAGGGCTTTCAAGGTGGCTTCATAAGCAAGATCCGACACAGCCTGATTTTCTGCTGCGATATGCCGTTCAAACATACCGGTGCGGGTTCTTATCCATTCATCGGAAGTATCAACTATTTTTTCCAGATCATAATTATTCAGGATTTTGGTGGGTACATACATGCCAGTACCTGATATTTTGGCATTGTACTTGTTGATCATGACTTCATCCTTTCAAAATATTCCCTGGTATGATTGATAAATCCTGATTCCGCAATCCTGGCTGCTACCTTGATGGCGTTCTTGATCGCGACAGGATTTGCCCTGCCATGGGAAATTACTGTAATTCCGTTAACTCCCAGCAACAAAGCTCCACCATATTCGGAATGATCCATTTTTTTCTTCAGGTAAGTATAAACCGGGAAGGAGAGCAAAGCACCGATTTTAGCAACCCAGTCTTTTTTTATCTGCTCTTTCATCATGGTGAATATCGCCAGAGCCACGCCCTCTACAGTTTTAAGCATTACATTGCCAACAAATCCGTCGCAGACGACAACATCAGCGATGCCTTTGAGCAGGTCTTTTCCCTCAATGTTGCCAATAAAGTTTATATCTTCGTGTTTTGTCAATTCTGAATAAACTTTTTTAACCAGATCATTACCCTTTACACTTTCTTCTCCGATGTTCAGAAGGGCTACTTCAGGTTTTTGACTCTGGAAGAAAAATTTACTGTAGAGACTTCCCAGGAGCGCAAATTGGACAAGATTCTCCGGCGAACAATCCACGTTCGCTCCTACATCCAGTATTATTTCCGGTCGGTTCTGCGTGGGAAGGGGCACAGCTAAGGCCGGTCTCAATACATTCTTTATCCGACCATAGGTTAACAGGGAAGAAGCCATTACCGCTCCGGTATTACCGGCACTGACAACACCTGCTGCCTTTCCTTCCTGGTGGATTTTCACCGCCCGTAAAATCGATGAATCCGTTTTCTTCTTGATTACATCGGCGGGATTGTCGGCCATGGTCACTACTTCACTGGAATGAATAATTTCAATACGGAGGGGATCGTAAAAATATTTATCAAGTTCTCGGGTTAGTTCTGCTTCCTTACCAACCAGAAGAATCTTGTTGCAAACATTCTCTTTGATGGCCAGAATTGCGCCTTCTACTTCCGGGAACGGTGCATTGTCGCTGCCGTAAGCATCCAGTGCTATATGCATCTAGTCCTTGGTTTCTATGACCTGCTTCCCGTTATAATAGCCACAGTTGGGACAGATTTGATGGGGTCGGCAAGTCTCTCCACAATGAGAGCAATTTGTCATTACCGGGACTGCGGCTTTATAATGAGTTCTTCTCTTGTCCCTTCTTGATTTTGACACCTTTCTTTTCGGCAGGGCCATTCTATCTCCTTATAATTTAATACTTTATAGATTTCAAATATGCAACTATTACATCAAGGATGACAGATTATTTTGAGCCTTATTAGTGTCAAGCTTTTTGGAACGGTTAAAAGCACTTAATTGTTAGGGTTAACAATTTTGAATATTAAATTCTCTTTGCTTACATTAACATCTGAAATAATATGACTTAAAGCTATCTGACGGGCTACTTTTTTTCCTGATTTCAAGTCATTACAGAAGACATGGCCAAGAATATCATCCCTCTCGACCCTGTCTCCAACTTTGAGGGGTAAGTAAGCTCCGGAACCAGGGTCAAGCCTGGAATCAAGGTTACTCCTCCCTGCTCTGATCTCGACAAGTGCATAACCGATGGACTCGCAGTCAATCTGTTTTATCCATCCTGAATTTTCTGCCCTGATATCAATTTTATAAGTTGCCTGGGGCAATTTCTCAGGTTTGTCACATATCTCAGAATTACCTCCCTGAGCAGCTAATAACTGCTTGAATTTCATTAAAGCTGTTTTATCCTGCCAGCATTTGTATACCTTCTTTTCGGCTTCCAGGGGATTTTTGGCTATTTTACTGAGAAGCAGCATTTGCTGAGCCAGGGCGAATGTAATTTCTTTCAAGTCAGGAATATCTTTTCCATGGAGGAATTCAATACATTCCAATATTTCCAGGCTGTTACCCACATAATAACCAAGTGGTGAGTTCATATTGGAAAAGATGACCGCTACCCTTTGTTCCATGTTCTCACCTGTTTTGAGTAGATAATCCGCCAGACGATCGGCAGTCTGTTCATCTTTGATAAAAGCGCCGCTGCCAATTTTAAGGTCTATTACCAGATTCTGGGCGCCCTCAGCAATTTTTTTGCTCATGATGCTGGCGGTTATCAGGGGCAGACTGTCAATGGTTGCAGTTACATCCCGGAGAGCATAGGTCGCCCGATCGATGGGAACAAGTTCTTCCGATTGTCCGATTATAGCTACACCAATCTTTTTAACCTGTTCCACAAATTCATTATAATTCAGGTTGGTTCTGAAACCAGGTATAGATTCCAGTTTATCGAGAGTTCCCCCCGTATGTCCCAGTCCTCTTCCGGATATCATGGGAATATTACCTCCGCAAGCTGCCACAATCGGTGCCAGAACGATACTGACCTTGTCTCCTACTCCTCCAGTGGAATGTTTATCCACTGTTTTCATATTGCGGGGGAATTTAATTAATTTGCTAGAATTGATGTATATCCTGGTAAGGTCGCTGATTTCTTCGACCGTCATGCCACGAAAATACAAAGCCATCAGAAAAGCAGCCATCTGGTAGGAAGGCAGCTGGTTATTTTTATAGGCCGTGAAGAGGTATTCCAATTCTTCGCTATTCAGGACCTTCCCGTTACGTTTTTTCAGGATCAGCTGTACAGGGTTGTAGGTCATTACTTACTCCTACCACCAGACCTGTTCATTGCTGTAGGTAAAGATACGTTCCTCTTTTTTGGATCCTTTTTCAACCAGCCAGTATAAACGATTTGCGGGGACATCCCGGAAAATTAGAGGATCCTCGCTGGCAGTCTGACAACCTAGAGATTGCCATTCATTATGCCAGAAAAAGAGCTCATATTCCTTTCCCTGTTGCAGGTAGGATATTTTCCTGTTTTCCGTTGAACCGGAGATAGTTTTCTTTGTTACCGATAATAATGACATTTCGGGAATAATACTTTCGCCTGAGAGAACCTTGATGCTACAATTTTTATCCAGGATAAAAGCATCGCCAGCCGGAATAAGCTCTTTATGATAATAGAACATGGGCAAATAACAGACGTCGGTGCCCATATCACTGAATTCCGCTTTTCCATCGACGATTTCAGACCAGTGTATCGCCTGCCATTCTCCGGAATTAAATACACAGAGAAAGATAAATCGGGTGCTATCCGGGATATCCCTTTCAATTAGCAGGGGAACATTGGCAACTTGAGTATACAAAGTAGTAACATCGGTATAATATTTACTTCTAAGCCAGGCGGGTACCTCTTCTCCCTCTTTTATGCGGCAACCAAGATTGTCTTTCTGTTCAGCAAAGGTTTTACGATAGGCCTTGCCCAATTTGGCAGAGAGCTGATATTCTCCCGGATCAGCTTCGCAACCCATGAATGGAATAGCCTGACCTTCGGGGGTTACAACAGCATTCCAGGCATGGTTGTTACCTGAATTTGCCCAGTGTGGCGTGTAATCACTGGTTACCGGTATGCCGTTTGCCCGTAAAGCATAAATTATGAAATTGGTCATGTCTTCACATCTGCCCAGCTTGTTTTCGAGCATTTCAGTAATACCCTGGTCAGTGGGATTACAGTAGAATCTGGAATCAAATCCAAACAGCTCTCTTGCTTCACGGTTGATCTGGGCAGCTATCTGTAAAGGATCTGAAGAGAGAGATTCATTGCGGGTTATGTGACTGAACGTGTTCATGAAATAGGGTCGCCAGGATTCGATGGGTTCGTTACTACCACGGTAAGGCAGGATATATTCCAGAAAAATATCATAATCATAATCCTGCGACCAGGGGAATTCCCGCCAGGCTTGGAACGCCAGTTCAATATTTTCGATAAGCACTTCGGATTTCATTGTTTCCAGATCGTTATATTGATCCTTTAATTTCCAGTGAAGTTCACCTTTCGTTGCTTCCAGACTGTCCAGGTACATTATCATAAGATCATAATTCTCATGATCAAGCACATTAAAGGGGATTTCAGTTCCAGTGGAATCATGGAGTGCAATGGTGTAATAGGAATGGCCTTCCATATTTCGCAACAGGAAATAGAGAGCATCAAGCTGTAGAGTGTCTCCTTTCTGCTGAAAATAGTCGATGGTTTTCAGGAACTCGTTCCTGTTGTCACCGCTCCTGATAAGGATGTCTTTTATCTCGGGCAGATACTTATGAGTAGAACAGGAAATCATCAGGTTAATTAAGAGAAAAAACAGGGTAATCTTTCTCATCTATCTCCTCAGCTGTTTCTTAAATATCTTTAACTGAGCTTCTGCTTGCCATTTCCAGAACAACCTGCCATCAACGCAAGGTAAATTTTCTGTATGGCATATCTGAGTAAGGATTGTATGTTCTTGTGGGGAATAGGGTAGATCAATGGCTTTTGGGGGTTTCTGGAGTTGAAAGACCTGCAGCAGGTTTTCTCCATTCATGCCAACAGGTGTGCAGTTGATCAGGAGATCAATGAAAAAATTGGGTAGCTGCTCTGAACTGAGAAAAGTGAATCGGTATTGACGGGCAAGTTCCTGAGCCTTTGATTTATTTCGGGCGTGGATATAGCCGTATTTCCGGGAATTTAATAATGCCATGGCTGTTTCTGCCATGACTCCGCTGCCAATTATCAGTATCTTATCATCAACTTTTATTCCGAGATAATCAAAGGCTTTCCGGAATGCCCGGGAATCCGTATCATGAAGTTCCTCCAGGCCAGGGAGATAGAGATTTGCAGATATTGCATCGGACATAGTCTCCGGCAGGATCTTTTTTTTCCAGGGCATGGTTACAGAAAATCCATATACCTCTGGCAATATTCTATCGGAATGCAGCCATATCTGAAAATCTGTCAGATCTTCTACGGGGAAAGGCAAATAAGCAGCAGCCATTTGTTTTTTGCGGAAATATTCGTTGTAAAAACGCAATCCCAGAGAAGACCATACCTGATCACCTCCAATCAGACCACCTATTTTAAATTGAATCTTGCCTACCAGATGGCGGAAATTGAAAAATTCCTTGTCAGTCAATTGGTCCGGTACTATTTCATGCCCTGCTCTGCCGATGTAAGTACCGGTTGCTCCCAGCATCGAGAAAAGCAGCCTGCTCAATTTTCCCAACTTGCCAAGACCTGCCCAGAGGATTGGTTTATGGGAATTTTTTATCAGATCTGCAATAATATTCAAGTCACCGTAATTATTACAGGGAATTGCCAGTTTCAAATACCGGGATTTTTTCTGATTGGACAGGTTAATTATTTCGCTGATCTTTTCCGTATCGAGATTTCCCGATATTTCATGATAGGACAGGATCAGGTTATCGGTTGAAAGAGCATGCTTTCCGGATGTTAATAATTCAAGATCGACCAGGCAGTTTGTCTGTTCGATCGCTTTTTTATAGAAATTGATCTTCCTGGTAAAATCATGTTCTCCGATGCCACCTTCTTGAGGTTCACGGATGGTTATGATGGAATTATCATCAAGATGTTCTATGGGGAAATTCCAGGGAGAAGCATGAAAGTCCAGCCTGTATTCATAAAGGTAACGGTAGGACCGCATGCTATTGTCGAGTTCTTCGATATAACGGTTGTTTATATATGGAATAGAGAGTATGATCATTGTTGTTTTCTGGAAAAATCCAGGATAATATCCCAGAGCTTTTTAACTAATTCAGGATCAAGTCCCCAAGTATCTGCCTTGCTGATGAGTTCTTTTATTATAGCACTTTCTCTGGTATCGTCTTTTATCGGGAGTCCATTTTCTTTTTTAAGCAATCCAATTCTTTTTGCAAATTCTCTTCTTCTGTAAAGGGCTATCAGGATGTCCTCATCTATCTTGTCCACTGCTTCCCTGAGATCACTGAGATTGGGATTGCAGCCAGTTAGTAATTTCTGGTAACTTATGGCATCTGCAAGAACAAGTTTAACCATGGCTTCAGCAACAGGTATTATACGGGGAGCCAGCCAGGTATCAAATCTGCCTTTATTGGTGAACACAATATCATCACCATGATGATTTATGGTATGCTGGGGCTGTCTGATAGAAGCTGGAGGTTTAATCACATATCTCAGTATGATATCCTGACCGGTACTTATGCCACCGGTAATTCCTCCGGCATGGTTGCTCAGATAGCCTGTGCTATCTATCTGGTCATTAGCCCGGGAGCCTGTCATACTTCCCAGTCTGAATCCTTCCCCGAATTCAATACCTTTTATACCACCGATGGAAAGAAGGGCTTTGGCGATATTGGCATCGAGTTTCTCAAATACAGGATCGCCCAGACCTGAGGATACATTAGTGATAATCATTTCCACAATACT
>JAFGRJ010000006.1 GCA_016935235.1 Candidatus Cloacimonadota bacterium | reverse complement strand
TGCCGAAATCGAGAATTGGATCGATAATTCCCGGATATATGTTGATGTAAACACCTTGAAATATATGGTACGGGGGGGAAGGGTAAGCCCGCTCAAGGGTTTCTTGGCTCAAGTGCTTAACCTGAAACCGATTGTAGGTCTGGATAGGGATGGGAAAGCAACTGCAGCGGGAAAATCTTTCAGCAGAAAAGCCAATATGAAAAAGATCGTCAGGATGATCTCAACCCTTTCAGCCAGATATAAGATCTGGAACTATGCAATTGTTCATGCTGCAACTCCCGAGAGGGCGCAACAGTACAAGGAAAAATTAACGGAAGTAATTGGGAAAGAACCTGCTTATATCATGGAACTGTCTCCAGTAATTGGAGTTCACAATGGCATCGGGGCTGTGGGTATTGGTCTGATGCTGGAAAAGGAGGATTAATGCTGGAGGCATTAAGCAACTCTATCCTGCTGATCATTGTGTATATGACCTTGATCTATATATTGGCCTTGACCGTAAAAGACAATTCAATTGTGGATATCGGGTGGGGACTGGGTTTTATTCTTGTGACTCTTTATAATTTTCTTCAGAATACGGAACATTCTTTGAGGCAGAATATTGTTCTGCTCCTTATCCTGATCTGGGGATTACGGCTTATTGTTCATATCGGTTTGAGAAACATTGGTAAAAAGGAGGATTTCAGATACAGGAATTTCCGCCAGAAATGGGGAAAGCACTGGGTTATTCTAAGTTATACTAATGTTTTTCTTCTGCAGGGTTTCTTCATGTTTCTCATTGCCATTCCTGTTATTCTGGTAAATATAAGGGACAACCATGGTTTTACAGCATTCGACATAATCGGATTACTTATCTGGGCAACCGGATTTTTCTTTGAAGCAGTCGGGGATTATCAGTTGCAGCAATTCAAAAAGAATCCCGAGAATAAAGGCAGAATCATGCAGTCAGGTCTGTGGAGATTGACCCGACATCCCAATTATTTTGGGGAATCAATGATCTGGTGGGGTATTTTTCTGATTACCCTGTCTTCTGATTATGGCAGATGGGCTTTCATAAGCCCGATAATTATTACTTTGCTACTGGTATTTGTCTCCGGGATACCTCTTCTGGAGAAGAAATACCGTGATAATCCTGAATTTCAATCCTATGCTGCCCGTACAAGTATTTTCTTTCCCTGGTGGCCGAAAAAATGAGAAAAATAATACTGTTTGTATCGTTGTTGTTTATTTTTATTACATTGGGCTCAGAAGAATTATTTCAAGCCAGGATATACAGGCAGAACTCCGAACCTCCGGAATTACTTTTTCTGCATTATAATGAACATTTCAGCAGAGCGGATTCAACTTATCTTATCCATTATTATCTGCTTCCTGACAGTACAATCTCGGTTAAAGATGAAGTAGTTCTTTTGAACGGTGAATTTTACAGGGCACGATCGCATTTTTACGAAGTGGATGAAATGGGTGAGGTTATCAGAGACCAGGATAAAATGCTCATGCGTTTTAATGCAGGTGGAAATATCAGGGAAAACCATTTTGATTATCAGACCAGCCTTCTTTTTGGGCCGCTGTTCAATGATTTTGTACAGTTGCACTGGATCAGGCTTCTTCAGGGTGAAGTTGTCGAGTTTTATCTACCAGCCCCGGATATCCTTAAAATTGCCCGTTTTACATTGGAACTTGTTACTGATACCCCTTATGAAGCAACAGAGAAGGTGGTTTTCCGAATGAGAGTACACAGCTGGTTCCTGAGACTATTCATTAGATCTACTTTTTTTGTCTACGATCTTGAAACAAGAAATCTGGAAAGTATTCACGGTGTCACCATATTGCGCACCAAACATAACGGAGAATGGCAAAAAACCACCAATGTAGATATTTATTATGAATATTAAGGAGAAGTTGTGCGATCCGATAAACCTAGAATTCTGGTAAGCAGGTGCATTGAATTTGATCATTGCCGTTATGACGGTCATATTTTATCAAGTCCGATCGTTCATAAACTGAAAGAGCATGTGGAATTCATTACAGTCTGTCCGGAGGTTGAGATCGGGCTCGGTGTTCCCCGGGAGGCCATCAGGCTGGTCAGGGAAGGTGAAAATGTCAAGCTCATTAAATCGATGAGCGGGGATGATCATACCAAAGCGATGGAAATGTTTGCGGATGATTTCATAAGGAAATTACCTGAAATCCATGGTTGCATATTAAAGAGCCGCTCACCAAGTTGTGGCATCAAGGATGTAAAGATATATCCCTCTGCTGGAAGGATTGCCAGTCTTCCCGGTTCGGAGACTGGTCTATTCGGGAAGAAAATTCTGCATACCTTAGTCGGTATCCCGGTGGAAGATGAAGGAAGACTTACGAATCTCAGACTGAGAGAGCATTTTCTCACCAGTGTCTATTTACTCTGGGATTTTGATAATCTGGAAACATCAATGAAAAATCTGGTTAGTTTTCACACCAGAAATAAATACCTCTTCATGGCGTACAACCAGGTAAAACTAAAGGAAGCCGGAAAGATCGTTGCCAATCACGAAAGGCTAAATGTTAAGGATGTTTTTACTTCCTACAGAAACAAACTGGTAGAGATTATCAGCAAGATCCCCAGATATACCAGCAACATAAACGTATTGATGCATGTATTCGGGTATTTCCGCCAGAATCTAAGCAAGGATGAAAAGGACTACTATTTTTCGAATCTGGAGTTATATCGCAGCAGGCAGTTACCGTTGATAGCACTCATAACTATTATCAGAGCTTGGATTGAGAGGTTTGATGATAAATATCTGAGGGAGCAGACTTTTCTGCAACCTTATCCAGTGGAACTGATAAGCAGCTATGATTCAGATAGAGGTAAGATGTATTATTAGTTGGAGGTTGTTATGAAAAATATGGCTGTCTGGTTTGAGATTCCTGTAAAAAATTTTAAACGGGTTAAAAAGATTTTACAGCGATATTTTTCAATTCGAAATAAGGGAATAAATAATGGGGAATGATCTGATGGGCTTCTTTCCTGCGGAGAACTGGAGAAATAGCGGAGCCATTGTATCTGGCTCAAATTATAAACC
>JAFGRJ010000207.1 GCA_016935235.1 Candidatus Cloacimonadota bacterium | reverse complement strand
TCAACTGCGCAAGGAAATGAAATGGCTGCACAGGGGTGCTCAAGCCCGAACTTCCAAACCCAAGAATCATCTGGAAAGAGTGAAAGAATTAATCGATAAATCCTATCTCACCACCTCCAGTGAAATGGAGATCTCCTTACCATCCAAAAGGATGGGGAGGACAATCCTGGAACTGCAGAATATATCCAAATCTTATGGTGAAAAGGACCTGTTCACTAATTTCAGCCATATCTTCCAGAAACTGGAGAGAATAGGTATTATCGGACCAAATGGATGTGGTAAAACCACCCTGCTGAAAATAATAACTGGAGAAATTTCTCCCGATAATGGCCGGATCAAGACCGGACTCAATACTTATTTCTCATATTTTCAGCAGGAGACAGAAGAGCTGGATGCGGAACTAACCGTTCTGGACTATATAAGGCAGGACGCAGATAATATCCGTGCTGCAGATGGCAGGCTTTATTCAGCCGTAGAAATGCTGGAGCGGTTCCTTTTCAGTGGCAAAATGCAACAGAGTAAGGTAAAAAGCCTTTCCGGAGGTGAACAGAAAAGACTGTACCTGCTCAAATCCCTTCTCTTTGGCAGTAATTTCATCATCCTGGACGAACCAACCAACGATCTTGACATACGCACCCTGGAAATCCTGGAAGATTATCTGGATGCTTTCAAAGGCTGTATTCTGGTAGTGTCGCATGACAGATACCTTCTGGACCGGCTTGTTGATTACATGTTCGTGTTTGAGCAGAAGGGAATCATCAAATTCCCGGGGAATTATTCAGACTATCTGCTGGTAAAAAAATTCCATAAAGAGAAAAATGAGGAATACAGAAAAGAAACAACTTCTTCTGTTAGAATCAAACCTCTGTTGCGAAGTCAAAGATTGTCTTATCACGAACAAAGGGAGATCGTTGAACTGGAGAAGGCTATCGGGGAGATGGAGAAGAGGAAACTTGAACTTGAGTTATACCTGGAAAAGGAAGCCAGTAAGCTTAAACCCTCCGAGTTCAAGGAAATATCGGACCACCTTGAGGAAATGGCGACCAGCCTTGACAGGTTTACTTCCCGCTGGCTTGAGCTAACTGATAAAAACAGGTTATGATTACCGGGAAGACCCGTAGAAATTTATATCAACTGTCTCAACCTTTAAATAACCTAGTTCCTGGCAGAGACCTAATAGATACTGTTGCAGTTTCTCCTGGCATTTTTCCCTGATGTGAGGTTGTTCCAGTGATTTTTTCCCTTCTTCAATGAATCTGTCGGTAAGATGCTCCAGAATTTTTATTGCTTCTTTCTCTTCATTCACCAGGATAGCCCTATCAGGGTAACTCACCGAAGAACTGTTAATCACAGGTTTTTTAACCCGAATGGGAGGGGCGGTGAAATGCATCACCTTTTCCTCTTCCTCAAAAGTTATCTGGTAACCATCCTTCTCAAAATCAAGATAATAATCGAAAGTGACATTGGAGTTAACCTGCACAGTAGCTGTGCTGGGAAATATACCAAGTATCCTTTTGGTTACCTCTTCGGTGAAGGTAACATTTTTCGTTTCACTGGCCAGAACCAGCTGAGTTAATCCCTCGAACTTCTCCGGATAGGACATCTGCACTATCTTCCTGGTACAGGAATTCCCTGTTATAATGAGTAAGAGGACCATCAGTATATTTTTCATCGTCTGTCACAGCTCCTGTTCAGCCTGCTTTTTACCTGCTGCCATAGCACGCAGGTTCATTTCGACGATTTCTTCTCCCTTGCGTCCGAAAACAAATCTGATTCCATCCTGCAACTTCCTGTAGTCAATATCCAGGAAGGGAGCAGCAGCACCGAGCATAACCATATTCATGGAACGGGGAGCCTGCAGTTCCTTGCTAATCTGATTGGCATCCAGAGTGATATGATGTGGGACAATCCTGATTTCTTTCATAAGCTCTTCCATATCAGGATAATCGGATATATTTAAGAAAGGATGGATATTAGTAACAAGCCATCCGCTTTCGGAAAGGTAGGGTTTATAACGCAGGGCTTCCATGGGTTCAACGGAGAGTATCAGATCAGCGCTTCCCAGCGGTACCAGATCAGAATAAATGGTACGGTCAGAGATTCTGAGATGGGATTGAACATCTCCTCCCCGCTGTGACATCCCATGCACTTCCGCCTGTTTCAGTTGAAATCCACTTTCCACGGCGCCAAAGCCAATTATGGCTGCTATGGACAATATCCCCTGACCTCCAACTCCAGCTAGAATTATATCCTTTTTCATGTTCAGCTCCTACCCCTTTTCCGGGCATAAACATGTATGCAGGGTCGGCGTGCTATTACCACGGAAACACCAGGATAAGCAATCTCTTCCTTAAAAGTGCTGACATTCTCATTCAGATACCTTTCCAGAGGGTTTATTATCCTGATGTGTTCCTGCTCTACTCCAATCCCCTGACAAATCTGTTCCACTCTTCCTTCCACCTGTGAATCCTGCATTCCGGTCATGGCAGTGGTGGCATTATCAAGGATAACGATCACCACATTAGATTTTTTTACCACAGCATCCAGCAGCGGTGTCATTCCGGAATGTCCAAAGGTGGAATCGCCAATTACAGCTATAGCAGGAAAGAGACCGCCATCCGCTGCCCCAACCGCCATCGAGATGGACGCACCCATGTCCACACAGGTATTGATAGCCTGATGTGGAGGTAAGAAACCAAGTGTATAACACCCAATATCAGAAAATACGTGGCCCTGTCCGTAATCCTTGAGAGCTGACTTCAATGCTTTGTAAGTATCAGCGTGAGGACAACCCAGGCACAATGCTGGAGGTCTGCCTCTAACAACCGCGGGAATGCCAGCCCGGGGCAGATCCGGTAATTGCAGAGCTTTCCTCACAAGCGCGGGACTGAGTTCACCCGCCCGGGGAATAGTGCCGTCCAGACGACCTCTGATATTGAGTTTGTAACCGAGAAGACCCCTGATGGTTTCTTCCGCAAGAGGCATACCTTCTTCCAGAATCAGGATCTCTTTACATGCAGACAGCAATGTGCCGATCAGCTTTTCGGGAAGAGGATAATGGCATATTTTCAGTATCGGATGAGGACATTCACGATCGGTATAGTTTTCCCTCAGATAATTATATGCCAAGCCACAGGCAATTATTCCTCTGCTCCGGTCCGGCCCGTCTGTATAGGTATTATAAGGTGATTGCTCCGCTTCCTGTTCCAGTTTTTCCTGCAGTGACAGGTGTCTCTCATATTTTTTACGGGCAAAAGCAGGCAATAACATGAATTGATTGGGATCGGTGGGAAGATGGAATTCATTTTCCGGTAAAACCGCTATCCTGGTAATGGCAGCCCTGGAATGAGCCAGTCTGGTAGTTAACCTGATCATAACGGGTATACCGTACATTTCTGAGATCTGAAAAGCCAACCGGGGCATATCATAGGCTTCCTGCTGATTGGATGGTTCCAGTACCGGCAGCAGGGCAAACTTACCATAAAAACGGGAATCCTGTTCATTCTGTGAAGAATGCATGGAAGGATCATCCGCAACAGCCACGATAATACCTCCATTGGCTCCGGTAAGCGCTGAATTCATATAAGGATCAGCAGCGACGTTCAGACCAACATGTTTCATCGTAACCATAGCCCTTTTCCCGGTGTAGGAAATTCCCAGAGCTTCTTCCAAGGCGGTTTTTTCATTTGCCGACCAGGTACGCTGAACATTACGCTGTCTGGCTTCAGGATTACGCTGGATATATTCAATGATCTCAGTGGACGGTGTTCCTGGATAGCCATAGATACCGGATAATCCGGCATCCAGCGCTCCCTGGGCGATCGCCTCATCACCCAAGAGCATCAGTCGCTTCATAAGAACTCCTTATCAAATGATTTTAATTTGTTCTCAAAAATAAATTTACACAAAATTTCTTACAAGCTTTTTATTTGACATAAAGAATCTCGTTCTTAAATTTGCAAAACTTGGAAAAGATTTAGATTATCTATTGTAAATAAACAGGAATAAGTAAGATGAGTGGTAGCAGCAGGTTTCTGGACAAATTCTCGCAATTTATTGATAAATATAAACTTATCAGGAGGGATGACCGCATCCTGGTAGGTTTCTCCGGTGGTGCTGATTCTACCGCTCTTTTACTGGCTCTCTGGCATATCAGACCTCGTTACAACTGTTCCGTACTCGCAGCTCATGTCAATTATAACCTGCGTGGCGATGAATCAACAGCAGAGATGGAACATGTCAAGCAGTTCTGCTTCGACCGCAATATATCGCTGGTAGTCAAGAGTGTGAAAATGGATAACAACAGCAATCTGGAGAGTGAAGCCAGAGAATTGCGTTTCCAGTATTTCAAGGAACTGGTGAAGTTATACAAGCTTAATAAAATAGCCCTCGGGCATAATCGTTACGATCAGGCAGAAACTCTGCTGTTGAGACTGATGCGTGGTTCAGGATATTCAGGATTAAAAGGTATAACACCTCTGTCTCATAACCTGATCCACCCGCTTCTGGACTTTACCAGGGAGGAAATATCCGATTTCCTGAATACAGAAAAGGTAGGCTGGTGTGAGGACAGCTCCAATAAAGATAACAAGTATACTCGTAATCTTGTCCGTAATGAACTCATCCCCTGGATTACAGATAATATGAATCCCCGCATTGTTGACAAACTGCATTTATCAGCGAGGATATTTTCCGAAACTGATGAGATCCTGCAGGAAATCGCCAGACGCAGACTGCAGAAAGCACAGATCAACCGGTTAAAGGATGAATTCAAAGTGTCCCTCGGTATACTGAGAAAGACACGCTCTGTACTGAGGTTCTACATCTACAAGGAGCTTTACGCACAGGTATGCGGTCAGGATAAGGATTTCTACCATGCCAATTTCGATGAAATTGAAAACATCCTCTATGCCAAAGGCAGCAAAGAAGTCCTGTTGCCCCACGAAGTCCACGTACTGAAAGAATACAATGAACTTATCTTCACCACCAGCAGAGCTACTGGTGAAGCGAATGCAAAATCATCCCGGGAAATAACCGGCATCCGTAACCGTTTGACTTTTGAAGATAACAGGATCATCATGAAAAAATTGAAAAAGCTGCCTCAGAAACGCAACCTTTATGAGGACAGCAATAAGGTTTATCTGGATCTCGATAATATTAAATTCCCGCTCAAACTGAGACATCGGATACCGGGAGATAAATTCCGGCCCCTGGGCATGAATCATACCAAGAAACTGAAGAATTTCTTTATTGATGAAAAAATCCCGAAATTCGAGAGGGATAAGGTTCTACTTTTCTGCGACACTGAAAAGATTCTCTGGATTGCCGGCTTTCGTATAGATAACCGGGTGGCTATCACGCCGTCAACTGCCAATATACTCCAGTTGCGGATCGAAAAAATTGCGCACAGCAAAGCTAGACCAGCGGAGCGAATCAAAAAGAAGGATCGTCATGCATCCTGACCTCAAGGATATTCTTATACCAGAACACAGACTCCAGAAAAGGCTGCAGGAACTAGCCCTTCAGCTCAAGAGCAACTATGCCGATAAAGAACCCGTAATAATAGGTATTTTGAAGGGAGCAGCCATTTTTCTCTCTGATATCGTCCGGCTTCTGGACTTTCCTGTTCAGATTGATTTCATGGCACTTTCCAGCTATGGCACCAGTACTAAATCATCGGGTGTGGTCAAAATTCGCAAAGATATCGACATTGATATATTAAACCGTCATGTAATTGTGATCGAAGATATCGTTGACAGTGGTCTGACATTGCAATACATAATAGACTATCTGAAAAAGCATCATCCTTTATCTGTCAGTGTATGCGCTTTACTGGACAAGCCGGAAGCCCATAAAACAGACATTCGCATCGACTACCTTGGCTTCGAGATCGAAAACGCATTCGTTGTCGGTTACGGCCTGGACTACTCTGAGAGATACAGGAATCTTCCCTATATCGGGATTCTGAAGAAGGAGATTTACACATAATGAACATTAACCAGAAAAAACCACCTGGCAACAATAAAGACCAGAATGGCAAGGGTACGCCTCCCAGAATGAGGAGGTCTCAGACTATTACTTTCTGGATAGTTATCCTGTTGATAATTATCGTGATGTACCAGATGAGCAGAATGGGCTCAGGCAAACTCAATCAGATCTCTTATACCGAATTCGAGGAAATGTACAAGAACCGGGAAGTGGTTCAGGTATTGATCAATGACAAGGATCTTACAGTTATTGCTGCCGATGGCAGCAAGTATAGTCTTTATCTGCCTTTCGAACCTGATTCCGAATTCGCCAGGGAACTCACCCAGCTGGGAATAAATGTCCGTTCCGAAAAACCATCCAAATTTCTGAGTATTCTTCTCTCCTGGTTGCCCTTCCTGATTTTCATCGGCTTCTGGTTCTTCATGATGCGCGGTATCCGGGGAGGAGCTAATCAGGCTTTCAGTTTCGGCAAAAGCAGGGCCAGGTTGTCCGTAAGCGGAAAGATGAACATTACTTTCAAGGATGTAGCTGGAGTTGACGAAGCCAAAGAGGAACTTGAAGAAATTATTGAATTTCTCAAGGACCCCAAGAAATTTCAGCGTCTGGGTGGACGCATTCCCCGTGGAGTATTACTTCTGGGTAGACCGGGCACCGGCAAGACTCTGCTGGCGAAAGCTGTAGCAGGTGAAGCCAAAGTTCCCTTCTACAGCATCAGTGGTTCTGATTTTGTGGAGATGTTTGTCGGTGTGGGAGCTTCCCGGGTGCGGGATATGTTCCTTCAGGCCAAGAAAAACGCTCCCTGCATTGCCTTTATCGACGAAATTGATGCGGTCGGGCGTCATCGGGGAACCGGTCTGGGAGGAGGTCATGATGAAAGGGAGCAAACCCTGAATCAACTGCTGGTGGAAATGGATGGTTTTGATCCCAACGATTCGGTCATCATCATCGCTGCCACCAACCGACCCGATGTTCTTGATCCTGCTTTATTACGCCCGGGGCGTTTCGATCGCCAGGTAGTGGTTGACCTGCCTGATATCAAGGGAAGGGAAGAAATAATTAAAGTTCACTCCCGGAAACTGCCCATTGCCAGAGATGTCAGCTTCCTGCTGATTGCACGTGGTACCCCCGGTTTCAGTGGAGCGGACCTGGCAAACCTGGTCAACGAAGCCGCTCTTCTGGCAGCACGGAAAAACAAGAAGAAGATCGAAAGTGATGACTTCGAAGAAGCCAAGGATAAGGTTACCCTGGGTAAAGCCCGAAAAAGTAAGGTCATAACCGAAGATGACAAAAGGATTACGGCCTATCATGAAGTTGGGCATGTCCTGTGTTCGATGTTCCTGGAGAAGGCTGAGCCTATCCACAAGGTTACCATCATTCCCCGGGGTTTCACCGGTGGAGCCACTCATTTTCTGCAGACCGACAAGATCAATTATTCCAGGAATTACCTTCTGGAATCACTGGTTGGATTACTGGGGGGAAGAGCAGCTGAGGAAGTGGCTTTCCAGGAAATATCAACCGGAGCGGCTAATGATATCCAGCGTGTAACCGATATAGCCAAAAAGATGGTCTGCAACTGGGGAATGAGCGAAAAAATCGGTCCGATGACCGTGGCCAAAAAGGAGTCTCAGGTATTTCTGGGGCGTGATTTCACCCAGCAGGAAAGTATCAGTGAAGATACAGCCCGTTTGATCGATTCCGAAGTCAGGGATATTGTCAATAATGCCCATGACCAAGCGATCAAGATCATTAAAAGCAAGGTGGAACTGCTCCAGGAAATGTCTGCCCAGTTACTGGAGAAGGAAACCCTTTCGGCAGATGAAATATACAATCTTGCCTTCCGGTTTGTCAGTGCAGATGAAAAGATTCTGCTTCAAAAGAAACTGGAACGGATCAAGGAGATGAGATTTGAATCATCGTCGACTAATTTGCCGGAAAAGGATGAGGTCAACCTGAACACCCTTCAGAATCCCGATGCAGAAAAAAATCCATCTCCTGATGAATCCCGGGAGGACCTGGAAAAAGAACCCTTATAAAATATCATAAATTGCTGAGGATAAATATTTATGAATGAGATGAGAGGAACTACCATAATTGGCATCAAGCGTGATCGTCATGCGGTTATTGCCGGGGATGGACAGGTTACTCTGGGTAATACGGTAATTAAAAGTTCAGCCCAGAAAATCAGAAAACTGTCGGAGGGACAGGTGATTGCTGGTTTTGCCGGGGCAACTGCTGACGCTTTTACTCTGTTTGACAAATTCGAAGCGAAACTGAAGGAATGTAAGGGAAATCTGAAACGAGCAGCCGTGGAACTGGCGAAGGATTGGCGTTCCGATAGGATTCTGAGAAGATTGGAAGCAATGATAATAGTTGCGGACAGCACCAGTCTGCTGCTCATTTCGGGGACCGGGGATGTACTGGAACCGGATGATGGTATGATGGCTATCGGTTCAGGCGGAAGTTATGCTCTGGCTGCAGCCCGGGCTTATTCGGAAGATCCCGAGCTGACGTTGCGTCAGATCGCTGAAAAATCACTCCAGATAGCTGCTGACATCTGTATATATACCAATCGTAATATTACCCTTGAGGAAATTTGATGAAGAATCTCACTCCGAAATTTATCGTTTCAGAACTGGATAAATATATCATCGGTCAGGATAAAGCAAAGAAAGCCGTTGCGATTGCCCTGCGCAACCGCTGGCGCCGGCAACAGGTACCTGGAGAACTGCAGCAGGAGATCATGCCCAATAATATCATTCTTATCGGGCCTACCGGGGTGGGGAAAACCGAAATTGCCCGTCGACTCTCCCGACTGGCTAATGCCCCCTTCATAAAAGTTGAGGCATCCAAATTTACCGAAGTCGGTTATGTGGGCAGAGATGTGGAATCCATGAT
>JAFGRJ010000206.1 GCA_016935235.1 Candidatus Cloacimonadota bacterium | reverse complement strand
TCCCGGCATGATCAATGGCAGCAGGAGGCAGAGAATCGCCCGGGGCAGTGGAACTTCCCTGCAGCAGGTCAACAGGTTGCTGAAGCAATTCGAGCAGATGAAAAAAATGATGAAGAATTTCAATAACTCAGATTTAAAGAAGATATCAGGCTTTCCCTTCGGGAAAAAATATGCTTGACTTGAAATTAGTAAAAAAAAATAAATCCTTTTTATTTATAATATAATAAGTATGTAATTAGACGAGGAGTGGTAATGGTAAGATTGAGACTCAGAAGAATGGGTACTATAGATAAACCCTTTTACAGAATTGTTGTGATTGATTCTCGGAAGAAGAGAGACGGAAAATACATTGAATCTGTTGGTTATTATGACCCTAAAACCGATCCCCTGACCTTGAAAGTTGATGTTGATAAGATCATTGCCTGGCTTAAAGTTGGTGCACAACCCACTCAAACCGTCCGTTCCCTGTTCAAGAAAGCCGGGATTATGGAAAAGTGGCATAATATAAGATTTCCCAAACAGAAAGACGTGGTTTCTCCCGAAAACGCTGAATCCAGCAAGGAAGATACAAAAAAAGGTGCTGAAACTGAACAAAAAATGGAAGAAAAGGAGTTGAAAGATGAAAGAACTGATTGAGTACATCGTAAAGGCACTTGTTGATGATCCCAGTTCCATTGATATCAAGGAAGTAACGGGAGATAAGATCACCATTTTCGAATTAAGAGCTTCCAAAGGAGATATCGGCAAAGTCATCGGTAAACGGGGACGTACTGCCAGCGCCATCAGAACTATACTGAATGCTGTTTCTGCCCGTCAGGGGAAAAGAGCTGTACTCGAAATCATCGAGTAGATGCAGATTTCAGACCTAATTACTATAGGCAGGCTATTAACCCGGACAAGTAAAAACGGCTTACTGACGTTCCAGCCCTATAGTAATTTTCAGGACAGATTTTTAACACTTAGAGATATATTTCTGGTCTTTAAAGACAAGAGAGTGAGATTAGTGACCCTGACCCGGGAAGTCAGGGAACAGACCATGGTAGTTGGGCTGCTGGAAAAGGATGTATTGGAGGAGATCAGAAAATCAGGTCCGGTTGAGGTCATGATTGCGCCAGAAGATCTGAGACTGCTGGAATACAGTCCGGATTTCTATGATCCGCTGGGGAAAAAAGCCATCTACCTGGGTAAGGAGATGGGCATTATAAGGGACTACTTTTTCAATTCCATGTACGATGTTTATATCATCCAGCTGGGAAACGGTAAGGAAGTTATGATTCCAGCGGTTGACCATTACATAGCCTCGCGGGACGATCAGGCAGTGTATTTCCAGGATATAGCAGGATTATTGGAACTATGAATATAAGTATTCTAAGCATTTTCCCAGGTGTATTTACCGATTTCCTCGCGGTCAGCATGATAGGAAAAGCAGTCGAGGATGGGATCCTCACGGTAAATCTCATAAACATCCGCGATTACGCTCATGATAAACACAAAACCACAGATGACTATCCTTACGGAGGTGGACCGGGGATGATTATGAAACCTGAGCCCCTGTATGAAGCGATCCAGGACGTCAGGAGAGACAGGGAGATACCGGTCATTTATTTCACACCGCAGGGCAGGTTGCTGCATCAGTCTATCATCAATGCCTACAGCGAATCCACCGAATTGATTCTCCTCTGCGGGCATTACAAGGAGATCGATCAACGGATACGGGATCTCCTGATTACCGATGAGATCTCGATCGGGGATTATGTGCTTTCCGGAGGTGAACTGCCTGCGATGATCTTCGTTGATGCAGTCACCAGATTGCTGCCGGGTGTTCTGAACGATCTGGAATCAGCATTGTCGGACTCCCATCAGACCGGCTTGCTGGGATGTCCGCATTATACACGACCACCTGAATTCATGGGCATCAAAGTGCCGGACGTGCTGCTTTCCGGAAATCATGAAAAGATTGCATCATGGCGTCGGCAAAAAGCACTGGAAATCACCAGAAAGAACCGCCCTGACCTGCTCAAGGATGAATAGCCTATACCTTGGTCTGGTTCATTATCCTGTAGTAAATAAACAGAAGGAGATCGTTACCACCTCCATTACAAACCTGGATATTCATGATATTTCCAGAAGCTGCCGGACTTTCGGGGTAGAAGAATTCTTTATCATAAATCCACTGCCAACTCAGAAGGAACTGCTGCTGAGGATACTGAAGTTCTGGCAGGGAGAAATAGGAGTTAAATACAATCCTTTAAGGGCGGAAGCCCTTCGTCTGGTGGCCTATGCGCAGGATATCAGATCTGTTACGGAAATGATAAATAAACAGGAAGGAGTTGATCCAATTATAGTAACAACGTCTGCTGCTTCTCATCCTAACAGCGTTGGTTATAATGAAATCAGAAAGGTGAAGGAACCGGTTCTGCTTTTACTGGGTACCGGGAATGGCTTGGCACAGATCATACACGACAGCGCCGATTATATTCTGGAAGCGATAGCGGGTATTGATAATTACAATCACCTTTCAGTGAGAAGTGCAGCGGCAATTGTACTGGAGAGGCTTACTTCCGAAAAATAAAGGAGGAATGATGGACATACTGCAGCAGGTTAACAAGGAACAATTACGAACTGATCTGCCAAACTTCCGAGTGGGAGATACTGTGAAAGTGCATTATAAGATAAGGGAAGGTTCCAAAGAACGAATTCAGGTCTTTCAGGGGATTGTAATTCAGAAGCATGGAGAAAACATATCCAAGACATTTACCGTCCGCAAGATCAGTAACGGAGTTGGTGTTGAAAGGATCTTTCCATTACATTCACCCAATATTGACAAAATTGATGTGGTCAGATTCGGAACGGTACGCCGGGCAAAGCTTTTCTACCTGCGCAAAGCTAAAGGCAAAGCAGCCAGGGTAAAAGAAAAGAAAAGATATTAAGGGAGCTATCAGCTCCCTTTTTTTTATACAATAAGTTATCAGCAGAATAATTTACGGTATGATCATAGAATCAAGGCAAATTACGGAACATCTATATTTCAGCAGATTTTTCTTTTTTATCTTTTTTTTCGGAGAATTTCAGGGTGAAAGCAGTACCGTTTTTTCCTGTTATGCTGAAATTGCCGCGCAGCTGGCTGGATAAAGCTTGAATTAGTTGCAGTCCCAGGGTTTCCGGTTCCTTGAGGTTCACCCCGGCGGGAATTCCCAAGCCGTCATCCTTTACCACGAGTGAGATAATATTATTGTTTCCTTTCTGCATGGAGATGTTTATATTTCCCTCTTTCCTGCCAGTGAAAGCATATTTCACCGAGTTCATGACCAGTTCATTGATAATGAGGCCGCAGGGAATGGCTGTATTGATATCCAGAAAAAGGTCCTTGATGTCTGTGTGCATCTTTATTTTATGGATGCCCATGGAGAAATTCTTGAGTATGTTCTCAGTAAGATTACTGATATAACTGCTGAAATCTATTTTCATCAGGTCAGAACTGGCATAAAGTTTTTCATGGATCAGAGCCATGGATTTTACGCGCTGATAGCTGTCCTGGAAAAGTTCCTGGGAGTATTTATCAGTTATCTTGCGAGCCTGCAGTTTGAGAAGGCTGGAAATTATCTGCATATTGTTCTTGACCCGGTGATGGATCTCTTTGAGGAGAATCTCTTTTTCTTCCAGGGAATCCCTGATTTTGGCGGCAACCATTTTTCTTTCTTCTTCTATAGAAACAGCTTTAGCCAGGGTGGTGATTATCTTGACCTCGATTTCGGAGAAATTCCTTGGTTTGCTGTCCACAATACAGAGGGAACCAACCGGTTTGCCCTGGAGATGAACGGGATGTCCCAGATATGATTTCAGCTTGTATTTTCTGACGTTGGGATCGGTCTCAACATACCTTGTTTTATCAAGATCAGGGATTATGATGGTCTTATTCTTACCTTTTATTGTTGCCTCATAACAGATATGACCTTCCGGGATGTCTCGTTCGGTGAGGTCATCAGGTCTATCGGAAATAGCCCATACGTAGAGGGAATGCTCCTTGTTATCAAGCTTGTTGAACAGGGAGCAAGTACCGTGAAGTATTTGCTGGGTCTGTTGAACTATGAAGTAAATATTTTCTTCAGGATCTGTCTTCAGATTTTCAAATACCGAGGTTAGTTTTTCTATCTGTTCTTCAGCGTGTTTACGGTCAGATATGTCTTCAGCAGTTATTATGGCACCCTGGGGGAAAGGCGAGATAGTAACCGAGAAATGTCTGTCCTGAGCGTAGATCAGATCCGGGAAACTCTTGATTCTACCCGATTTCAGGCAATTCTGCAATTCAGCATGCATATTATGATCGTAGTTGGCAGCATAATCCTTGAACATCAGGGTACCGATATCCGGAAGCCTTTGTCTTTTCTCGTGAAGGGCTTTGTTGGTTTTGATTATTTTACCTTCCTTATCGACGACAATAGTCTCGATGGGATTATAGTTGAACAGGGCAAAATTGAATTCCTCCCTCAGCCGGAGTTTCTCCATGGCGTCAGTTCTTTCCCTTTCCAGCCTTTTTTCGTTGGTTACATCCCGGGCACTTCCCACTGTTCCAATCATTTCTCCTTCCTCATTCCAGAAGGGAGCTTTGTGAACATCAAGAAAGAGAAATTTACCAAGAACGTTGCCATATTCATCAAATCTGCGGGCTTTTTTCTCTTTCATGACTATTTCATCGGAATTAGCACAGATCTCGCCGAAAGTATGCCAATGTTTATTCTGAGGATATCTCTTTCTCTGCCGGGCAGCAAAAAAGAGATCGTTCTTCCCGATCGGTTCATCGGTGTTTTCGGCAATCAGCAATTGTTCGCAGATTGTCTTGTTAGCAAAAGTATATCTCTTCTCCAGATCCTTTGCCCAGATCATATCAGGCACATTATCAGTCATCAGTCGCAGCAGGGAGTAAAGGGAACGGTATTTTTTTTCGCTTTCGCGTAATTCGCCAGTTCTCAGCTTGATATTCTTATTTAGACTCCAGTTCCAGAGCAGGATAGCTACGATAGCAACCAGGAAAGTAATAGCAAATACCTGGAGATAGACCAGATAATGTTTGTAGTACACAGGCAGATCCTGCAGAAGATTATTGAGGCTTTGATTATAGGTGGAATTGCGATTCTTCTTCATCTCGAGAAGATCACTGTCTATCATGGGAATCAGTTGCAGGGAGAGCAGTGAATTCTTGGGAAAAGCGAATCTCAGGTCTACAGGTTTGAAAATGATGGATGTTTTTCTGACATTGAAGTATCTTTTATAGAGCTGATTGCCATTTAAGCGGTCAGTTATACCTGCATCGAGGGCATTGCTCATCAATGCCCGGAAAATGTCCTCATAGGTGGCATACTCGATGAACACACAGGTAACTCCGAATTCCTCCGTCAGGCTGAGAATGCCTTCGCTGTCAGAATAATAAATGTCATTTTTCATTACTCCGATTTTTTTATCGTGCAGATCAGTAATACTTTCAATCTGGCTGTTCCGGGGGGTGAATACCTGACCCCAGTTTACCAGAACATTTTCCCGTGAGAATAAATAATGTTTACTCCTTTGCTCGGAGAATCCGATCGCCGGCATGATATCAATACTGCCATTTTGCAGCCTTTCCAGACACTCGTTCCAGTCCAGCGGGGCATATTCCAGTTGCCAGTTCTCCTTATCAGCAATAGCATTCAGCAGGTCTGCATAAATGCCTTTTACAGTCTTTGTTTCTTTGTCGGTATAGATCAGGGGTTGATTTTCATAATAGCCAACCTTGATTCTTTCAGGCAGGTTGCTACCTGCGGCAGCGGAAGAGGAAGCATACAGAAACAACAGGAAGACAATGGTCATCACACCTAAGTAATTTCTCAAAGCACACCTCGAGATATTAATTATATGGCAGGGAAAGCCAGTTCAGATTTTCAGCTGACGTTCACTTTCCCTGAGCTCTTCTTTCTGGCGCAGAGCCTCTCTTTTATCGTATTTATGTTTGCCTTTTGCCAGAGCCAGATTAATTTTTACCAGTCCTTTCTCATTAATAAAAATTTCGGTAGGGATGAGGGTGTAACCTTTTTCTTCCAGTTTGAGATACAGTTTTCTGATCTCCCGTTGGTGCAGCAGTAATTTACGTTTCCGCTCCGGTTCGTGATTCATGTAACTGCCCTGCTCGTAGACACTGATATGCAGATTATATAGCCATACCTCACCGGATTCGATCCTGGCATAGCTGTCCTTGAAATTCAATTTACCGGCCCGGATAGATTTGACCTCCGTACCCGTGAGTACTATTCCTGCTTCATATATCTGCAGCAGGAAATAATCATGCTCTGCTTTTTTATTTTTCAGACTGCGCATTATCTTCCTCATTTCTTATTTAAAACTACCGATGTTCTTTGTCAATGAGTTTAGCACCAGCAACCTGCGGTATCCATAAATGATTTGACAAAATAAGCCAGTTAATAAAAAGAATTTGATTTGTGAAGGTTTTTACTATGAAATCAGGGGTTTTTAGATGAACTCAGTATACATTTGTTTCACGGTTTTCATACTGTCTTTCCTTTCGGTTTATTCTATAACCCCGATTATCAGGAGATTTGCTTTTCACACCTGTTTCATAGATAATCCGGATGCGCGGAAAGTACATGAGAAAGCGACACCTTTAATGGGAGGTCTGGCAGTTTTTGCCGGTTTTCTGATCCTTATCGGTTACACCATAATTACCAGGCTGCAATCCTTGAACCTGGCTATCATCGGTTATCTGACAGGAGCTCTCATTATCATCGGAGTTGGTCTGATAGATGATAAATACGGGCTCAATCCTCTCAAGAAGTTACTGGGTCAGACACTTTCCTGCCTGATATTCATTTTCACCAATGATCTTGTCAGTCTTCTTGGCCCTTTCTATATTACAGTTCCCGTTCTTGTTTTCTGGATGGTCGGGCTGATGAATGCCCTTAATTTTCTTGATAACATGGATGGCATAATAACCGGTATGTCCGGTATTCTAGCACTGGGTTTTTACGCATTCAGTTTTATGAGCAAAACAGGTTCAAATGCTTTTCAGGTGAATTTTATTTCTCTTTTATCGCTTATTTTCGCCGGCTCGGTGTTCGGATTTCTCCCTTATAATTTCAACCCAGCCCGGATATTTCTTGGAGATGCTGGAAGCATGTTTATCGGTTATTTTCTTTCAACAATGGGAATACTGGTGGGAAGGCTAACGGTTATAACCAAACATAACCAGTTATACTATCTTTTTCCCATTCTGCTGCTGAGCTATGCCATTTTTGATATATCGCTGGTCAGTATAACCAGAAAGCGCGATGGCAGGCGGATCAGTCAGGGAGGAAGGGATCATTCCACCCATCGTATCGGTACGGCCATCGGCTCTGCCAAGATCACGGCGTTCATCATTTATCTCATAAATATCATCATAGTGTTAGTGTCGATAATTGTCTATAAAATGGAATCGGACAGCCTCCTGATCATATCGGTAATAATCTTTGCCTTCTTTTTTATCTTTTTTGGTAAGAAGCTCGATCAGGTGCCGATCGTGATTCCGGACAGTCAGCTGAGGAATTGAAATATTAAGGTTTTATATTGAAAATAAAGATATTGGGCTCTGCTCCAGGCTTACCGGTTGCAGGTCAGCATCATGCCTGTGTGTGGTTTAACTGGGGCAGCAGGAATGTAATCTTTGATTGCGGAGATGGAGCTGCCAGCCGCCTCACTGAAGCCAACCTGGGTGGAGATGTCATTGATCATATTGTGATCAGCCATTTACATCCCGATCACGTCTGCGGTCTCTTTATGGTCCTGCAGATGTTCTACCTGCAGGGAAGAAGAAAGCAGCTCGATATCTTCCTTCCGGAAAGGATTCAGAAGTTCACAAATATTGTAAAATTCTTTTACCTTTATCCGAAAAGGTTCGGATTCGACCTGACATGGAAATCATGCAGCGAAGTTGGTAATACTATTCCAGGAGTTACTGCTCTGGCCAATGATCATTTGTTGAAATACAGAGATCGACATGATGACAGTGATACTGATGCATCCCAACGATCTTACTCATTCCTGCTCTGCGCGGAGGGTAAAAAAATAATGTACACCTCCGATATATCCTCTGTCCACTTTCTCCGGGATATTGCAGCAGACCTTGACCTCATGATTATTGACAGTTTGCATGTTCCCCGGGAAGATTTGTACTCCATGGCTGCTCTGGTAAAAGGCAGGACAGTCCTTAACCACGGATCTTTACAGGGGATGAAGGCTCTGGTAGCAGCTTGCCCGACCTTGAATTTAATTGCAGCAAGGGAAGATGAAGAAATTATACTGTAAAATGATGGCCGGATTATTGATCACGCTTCTAACCGGCTGTTCCGCTGCCAATAAGTACAAGATCGCCCGTGATTTCTTTGCAAAGAGAAACTACGTGGCTGCTATCCAGCAGTATGATTTGTTTCTGGAAAAAACTGAAGACGGGGCAATGGCTACCCGCGCTGAGGTGGAAAGATCAGAGTCCTACTATCAGCTGGGCTGGCAGGCTTATCAGAAGGAAAGCTGGTTGCTTGCCAGCAGATTATTTTATCTTGCCAACAGCATCCAAGCGGATGAGTATCTGGACAACTGTTATTATAAACTAGCTGAACGCTCCTTTGCAGAGAACAACATTGCTCAGACGCTGGAATACTATGGTAACATAATTTCCTATCTGCCGGATTCGGAATTACTGCCGGAAGTCATTTTCAAGCGGATAAAAATATATGTACAGCTGGATGAGAAGGAAAATGCTTTCCGGGATTATGATCTTCTGTGGACCAGATTTCCCGAGAGCGAATTCATTGCTGCTATTGAACCTGATATTCTTCCAGTAATATCCTATCGCATCGGACGCGCTCAGCATCTGAAATCAAAAGGAGACCTGGAGAATTCACTCACAGCATATTTTGAACTCTTGCAGTATCCGACTTCTTACCAGAATAAAATCAGTAAGGATATTGCTGAAATTTATCTTCTGCTGGCGGGTGATTTCATTACCCGGGATGAAATACTGGAGGCTCGGGAAGCTTATCTGGCGGTTATCGAGTATGACAGCAGTAGAACCGGGGAAGTGAACAGGCTGATGGATAATGTATGTAATACCCTGCTGCAACAGGGCAAGGAACTGGAAAAAGAATTGATGATAGATGAGGCTATAACTGTCTATGAGGAATGCTTCGTTCTCATTCCTGATTATGCAGCGGCTGTAACAGCCATTGAGAATGCCCGTGATCTCAGGGTAAGGTATGAAAATGCCCTGAGATTCAAGGAACAGGCTGAGAACATCGAATATGAAAAGGATTTCAACGGGGCTCTGAGATTGTACCGGCAGTCCTATGAGCAGTACCGTCTGCCAGTTGTGGCGGGAAAGATCCAGGAGATGAATAACCTGATCAGGGCTGAAAAGGATCCCAAAAACTTTGCCATTGCTGTTGTAAAAGAATATAAAAATGGACGGATTGTCAATGCCATCACCAGAATCGAACAGGAGATGATAGCGAACTACGGCGCCGATATAGTGAGCAGTTCCGGCTGGAAAGCCCTGTATTCATCCGGGGACTATAAGTATGAAGTAAGATATGATATACTCTCCCCGCAGGAAAATTGCTATTATATATGGCTGGTCAACCTGCGTGACACCAGCATTTCACCTCTCAACAAAATGACGGAATCTATAATGTGAGCTCATGAAAAAGATATACCTGTTCTTATTGATGGCAACTTTTCTGATTGACCTGTTACCCGGTGCTGAGTTCGACCTGAGGAAATTCACCGAACCGGAAAAATACGGCTGGAACAGTCTTCAGGAATATCGGGATGCCCGGGAAAACCTCCAGGAAAGGGTCAGATTGCTGCAATACTATGATGATAACAAGCAGAGTGTTCGCAAGAATGTTATCAAATCCCTGATAGTGCCGGGCTGGGGTCATTTTGCTGTCGGGAACTATACCAAGGGACAGATCATCCTGGCTCTGGAATTGACCATCATGGGTGCCAGTATATATTATTATGACCGGGCTATGTTCTATTATGATAAATACAAGAAAGCGGAATACATCGGTGATATCAACCAGTATTACAATAACGCCAAGGATCCCTTTCTCTATTCCCAGGGCTTTTTTGTGCTGGGATTACTGGTCTGGGCATATGCAGCTTATGATATAATCCAGGTCACAGAAGATTATAATGAAAAATTATGGGGTGAGATATTTTTTGAGTATAAACAGAAAAAGTTGGAAATAACCCCCCAGGGTATCACAATAAGGTTTTAAAGATGAGAATTTTAATATTGATTTCACTGATGTTTTTGTTGCTTTCCTGTTCGCTGGAACGCAGTAATCCCCTGGATCCTCATAACAGCGGGATCGAAGAGCCAGCCCGGGTAATTGTTGACGATCTGCCCCTGGTATCGGTAGGGGTCGTACGTCTTACCTGGGTTCTGCAGACCAATATAGCCGGATATTATATATACCGTTCCATGTCTTATGATGGTTATTATGAAAGGATTGCCACCGACTATCCTGCCATAAATGATACCATTGGAGGGTATGACGATTACGATGAGGATCTGATATCGCATAACTGGTATTACTACAAGGTGTCTGCCTTTAATGAGAATGGTCTGGAAGGTCTGAGATCCAATTTTGTCTTTACCAACTTCATTGATGTACTTTCTCAGTGAACTGAACACACAGCAAGCTGAAGTTGTGCAGACAACGGAGGGTCCCCTCCTGGTTTTGGCGGGTGCCGGCAGCGGGAAGACCCGATCCGTTATCTATCGGGCAGCTTACCTGATCGAGGTAAAAAAGGTCCCTCCCTGGAACCTGCTTATTCTGACCTTCACCAATAAAGCAGCCCGTGAACTCATAGAAAGGCTTGAGAAAAGGTTTTCCATTAATACCAGATCCCTGTGGATTGGTACTTTTCATTCCATCTGCGCCCGTATACTGCGCCGGGAGAGCAGCCACCTGCCTTTCAGCGCCAGCTTTTCCATTTATGATGATGACGATCAGCAGGCTGTTTTCCGTAAATTGTACAAGGAAATGAAGATCGACAGCAAGGTCTTCCCGGTATCCCGGATCAGATACATTATCAGCCGCCAGAAGAATTCCCTGATCCTGCCGGAACAGTTTCTCGAGTTCAATGAAAAAGGTTATTATGCGGACAAGGTCCTGGAAATATACCAGGCTTATCAGCAATTGCTGCGGAAGAACAATGCCCTGGATTTTGATGATCTCCTTCTTTATACTGCTTATCTGCTTAATGATAACAGCGAAATTCGCTCCTACTACGAGAAAACTTTCCGCTATGTCATGATTGATGAGTATCAGGATACTAATTATGCCCAGTTCAAGATCGTGAACCTGATCACGGCAAATCACCAGAATATCTGCGTGGTCGGGGATGATGATCAGGCTATTTACAGCTGGCGCGGTGCTTCCATAAGAAATATTCTGGAATTTGAGAAAGATTATCGGGCTGTAAGAAAGATCAAGCTGGAGCAGAATTACCGTTCTCCCCAGATTATTCTGAAGCTGGCAAATTCGCTGATCCGCCATAACAGTGAAAGACATGCCAAGGAATTATGGACTGAACTGGAAAGTAAAATTCTGCCCAGGCTGGTAAGACTGGATAACGATAGCCAGGAAGCTGAGTTTGTCGCACACCGGATCATCGAGCTGAAAAAAAACTCTGCCAGCCTCAATGATTTTGTGGTTCTCTACCGCACCAATGCCCAATCCCGCAATTTTGAAAAGGTTTTCTCATTGTATAAAATAAAGTATCAGATAGTTGGCGGAGTAAATTTCTACCAGAGAAAGGAAATCAAGGATATCCTAGCTTATCTGAGGGTGCTGGTCAATCCTGATGATAATGAAAGCCTTTTAAGGATCATCAATTATCCTGCCCGTAAGATCGGGGAAAAGACCATTGGTTACCTGCTGGACAGGGCAGTGGAAAACAGCAGGAACCTGCTGGGGGAGATAATTGATTTCAAGCCGGAAGAACATCCTGCCGGGATATCGACCAAGATCAGTTCATTTTCCCACCTGATCCAGAGATTACTGGCTTATTCCAGGAAAAAACCTGTAAGTGCAGTAATCAAGAGAATAATAACTGCCACCGGGATCAGTGATCTATATAATAATAGTGATGATCCCCAGGATATATCCCGCCTGGAAAACCTTAATGAGTTCATTGCTGCCGGCGAAGAATTCGCTGAATTGTACGAACAGGAATTTGGTTCTCCTCCTTCCATTGCTGAGTTCATACAGAATATATCCCTGCAGACTGATCTGGATACCGTCGATGAGGAAGCTGAAGCGGTGCGTCTTATGACCATGCATAATGCCAAAGGACTGGAATTCGAACATGTTTTCATAGTCGGCCTGGAAGATGGACTGCTGCCGCATTCCCGGTCGCTGGACAGCAGCAGTCAGCTGGAGGAAGAAAGAAGGCTGCTCTATGTGGCTATTACCCGGGCCAGAAAATCACTGTATCTTACCTATGCGGAAACAAGGCGTCTGCAGGATATTGTGGGTTATACCATGCCCAGCCGCTTTATCCTGGAAATGGATAAGGATTGTCTGGAAACAGAACCACAGGCTGCTGCAGACAGGTACAGACCCACCGGGAAGAGCTTTATTACTAAGAAGGAAGTTATCACTGAAAGTCAAAAATATTTTAAAGTTGGACAGAAAATTATCCACGGTAAATTTGGTAGCGGTGTTGTTTTGAGTGTGGAGGGAAAAGGAAAGGATGCCAAGCTTACTATTTCCTTTTCCGGTGGTGAACTGAAAAAAGTAATAGGGTCATTTGTGAGAATTCAGGATAATAATTAACGAGGCATTGATGAAATATATTTTCACGATCATACTTGTCCTTCTTTTGTCCTGCTCCGGTTCTGCGGCTGACAAATATGCCGGTGAAATATTCGTTATGGGAGCAGGTGTAAGGAATTTCGCCCTGGGCCGTTGTGGCCTGACCGATACCGCTTCCCCGGCAGTAGCCTACTGGAATGCAGCTCTTCTTAATGCTGTTGAGGTGACCCGGTTTGAGCTGATGCACGCCGAAGAGTACATGGGGCTTTTGAAATACGACACCTTTGCCGCTGCCTGGGCTGGTCCTGCTCGATTTGGACTGGTGCTCACCCGTATCGGCATCAATAACATTCCACTGACCAGGCTGGAAAATCCTGAAGAGGATATATCCCCTACCAACCGACCTTATAAATATAAAGAGGTGAACAACTCCGATATGGTGGCTTATGTCGGTTTCGCCCGCGTCGTGGGCAGATATAATCTGGGTTTGACAGCCAAACTGGCTTATCGCAACCTGGCAGAGGAGAGCGGTTTCGGATTTGGAGCAGATCTCTCCATCTTCAAGGAATTGAGCACGAATCTATTACTGGGAGCACGCCTGCGTGATTTTTGCACAACCCAGATTCTCTGGGGGAATGGCAGTCATGAGATCGTTAATCCGGGGCTGGATGTAGAGATATCTTATAAAACGAACCTTCCCAGGATTAATATTCCAGCCCAGATATTTTTTTCCGGAGAGTTCCATGCAGAAGGGATGAAAGAAGCTGCCACCCTGTCCCTTGGTTTCATCAGCCTGGATCCACATCTGGGGCTGGCTCTGCAGGCTCATCCCAGATTGACTATTTACGCCGGTTATGATATCGAGAATGTAACTGCCGGTCTTACCATTTACATCAACCGCTTCAGTATTAATTATTCCTTTGAACAGGTAACTGAGCTGGAAAACTCCCATCGTGTGTCACTCGGCCTGAATATATGAAGAAAATCGCCATCCTGGGCATCACCGGGTCCATCGGAAGTTCAGCCGTCAGGGTTGTGAATGCCCACCCCGAACTTTTCCAGATAGTTCTGGCTTCTTCTCAGAATAATTACAGGCAATTGCTGAACCTGGCAAGATCTCTTAAAATTCCCAATATTGTCCTGACAAATGCTGCCTTGAAGAATAGTATTACAGATGTTCCTTCCGGTACACGTCTGTTCTTTGGAGAAGAGACGCTTCTCAGGCTTCTGGTAGAAACACCTTGCGACCTTGTCCTCAACGCTATTTCCGGTTCTGCAGGTCTGGATTTCACTGTAACTGCCCTGGAAAATGATCTCGATCTGGCCCTGGCTAACAAGGAATCACTGGTCCTGGCAGGGCATATAATCCGTAAGATCCTCACCCGGTCACATTCCCGACTTATTCCGGTGGACAGTGAACATAGCGCCATCTTCCAGGCTCTGGG
>JAFGRJ010000205.1 GCA_016935235.1 Candidatus Cloacimonadota bacterium | reverse complement strand
CTGTTTTTATATCAGTTCCCAGAAACTGCAGGTCGACAACGGGGAGAATTGCCGGGAATACGCGTTGCAGATGAATCAGCACAGATCCGTGCTCTAATCGTTCATCCAGGGTAAAATCAAGGAATTCTCTTTCCCCGCTTAATCCGACTGCCAGAGGAGGACCAAATTGCAGGCGGGGTCTGATATTAAATCCCTGTGTGTAGGACAGGGGAAGTTCGCTTGCCCTTAGAATGGTCTGGAGTGTTCGGAGCATGTCGAGATGGCCCACGAACCTGAGTGCATTGGTTTTATGATAGAATAACCGGTAGAAGTAATGAACTTGCGGATGAGGCGTAATAATCTCTGGTCTGCGGGAGTACTTCTTATGTATTTCTCCAGCAAAATGGGGAGAGATGTTCATCGTGCAGACACCGCATCCCGTACACTCACCTTCACGGCAATCCGGAGTTGTTTCACCCCGGGCTGCCTTTTTCCATTCCTCCTGCAGGAAGCTCTTCCTGACACCGATATCGATGAAATCCCAGGGCAATTCTGCCTGCGGCATACGGGCAGCCAAAAAGTCGGAAAATTCAAGGCTGCATTGCCTTGCGGCGTTCTCCCAGATGGTGAAATCAAAGAATTCCTGCCAGCCTGTGAATATATCTCCTTTCTCATAGGCGATTCTGATAAGCTCTGCTACCCTTGTATCACCTCTGCCCAGAATACATTCCAGTTGTGAGGAGGCAATGTCGTGGTAGTTGATCTTCAGAAAACGGTAACATTGCAAAGTTTTCTTGATCCGGGTGGCTTTTCCCCGTAGATTATCTGCTGTATCCATCCCAGCCCACTGCAGTGGAGTAAAAACCTTGGGCACGAAGGGGGAGATGGTTATATTGATGTTCACCTTTTTTTGAGTTATGGCAATTATATCATGAATCAGGTTGATCATGGCATCGATATCGCTTTCCTCTTCCTGGGGCAATCCGATCATGAAATAGAGTTTGATCAGAGTCCAACCATTACTGAAGGCAGTTTTCACAGAGTTTATGATTTCCTCCTGCCGCAGATTCTTGTTGATGATATCCCGGAGTCTCTGGCTGCCAGCTTCGGGTGCCAGGGTTAATCCGGTCTGACGCAGGGCATTGATCAGTCTGATGATTTCTTCATCCAGGCTGTCCACCCGCAGAGAAGGAAGGGATAAGGTGGTCCGGGTGGGTTCCATTTGCCGGTACAGTTCCAGAAGTAATGGTTTGATACAGGAGTAGTCACTGGAGGACAGCGAGGAAAGAGCTGCTTCCTGCCAGCCGTATTTTCTGATTTCATCCAGCATATCTTGCAGTATCTCGTCAGGTTCCCGCTCCCTTACCGGGCGGTAAAAGAAGCCGGCATGGCAGAAACGACACCCCCGGGAACATCCCCTCATTATCTCGGCTACATAACGGTAATGAACCGGGTGAGTCCAGGGTAATAACTGTCTTTTATATACTTTACTTGCCTGCAATCCATCAATCTTGCGGCATCTTATAGTAGCCCCATCATGCAGAAGAGGTACGAATATGCCTTCAATTTGCTGCAGTGCTTTAAGCTTAGCCTGTCGGGAAGATTTCCTGTTTTTCTTGATTACTTCCCCGATCTCAAGAATTGCTTCTTCACCATCTCCAATCAGAAATGCGTCAATAAAAGGGCTGAGAGGTAGAGGATTGCTGGTATTGGGTCCCCCTGCCAGGATAAGAGGGGCGTCGTTCTTTCTCTGCCGGGAATATAAAGGTATCCCGGAAAGGTCCAGCATATAGAGAATATTGGTGTAGGTTAATTCTGATTGCAGGGTAAAACCGATTACATCAAAATCAGATAAAGCCATCCTGCTTTCCAGGCCAAACAGGGGAAGACCATGCTGGCGCAGCAGATCAGCACAGTCCGGCCAGGGAGCATAAACTCTGTCTGCCATGAAATCAGAATGTTGATTGAGGATATAATACAATATCTTCAATCCGAGATGAGAAAAACCCACTTCGTAGACATCGGGATAGGCAAGGCAGAAGTTTACAGTATCCCGGGAAGGTTCCTTCCGGAATGAATTTATTTCGTGATTAATGTAACGTGATGGTTTGATTACAGAGGGAAGCAGAAATTCAAAATCCACCTTGGGGAAACTACTGGTCATAGTCCAGGGGGCTTTCTCCTGCGCTGAAAAGAAGCTCATCCAGGTAGTCCGTAGTGTCATCAAGGGCTCTTTGGTCAAAATTATCAGAAGTATTATCAGGTTCAATTACTTCCTGTTCGAGTTCAGGTAGCACAGTTTTCACACTTTCCGGTTTTTCCTTGGTTTCCATGGGAGTTGGGGTGGATTTTTGAAAGGGGGATTTGAACTTGCCTTCTTTATAGAATTTTATGGAGAGGAAAATGATCACCAGAATAAGGATCAGAAAGAAGAGAAATGACAATAAATTAGTGGAAATAAGGTATTTCTTTGGTTGATAGGAACTGGAATAATGAAATTTCTCCGAAATGGGTCGATACAGCTCATCGAAATCTTTCAGCACTTTGTTAACATCTGCTCCGATAGCTCTGGCATAGGTAATGATAGTAGCCCGGGCATAACCCCGACCTCCCAGATTATCAAAATCATTATCCTCAATTGCCGTTAAAAAACGGGTCTTTATCTTGGTCTTCTCAGAGATCTCCTCCAGGGTCAACTCACGTTGTATCCTGGTCTCCTTGAGATACTTGCCAATGCTATTGTCATTCGTATCTTCAATAGGCATACTTATTCCCCCAGATTTTTCATTCTTGCCAGTCTTTCCGGATCTTGTTCACTGAGCCAGTTGTCCTGTGACAGGATTTCATAAGCGAGAGAGAAATAATGCCGGGCTCGGGTAGTGTCGTTCTTCAGTAAATAGAGCTCTGCCAGTTCCTCGTAGAGGTAACCATCCTTTTCCAGGAAGCTGCTGTCTATTTCCAACTCCAGTTCTTTCTGAATAACCAGGGCTTCCTCCAGATTATTCTGAGCACGGAGAACACGACCGGTCGACCATTTGGCTATCCTGGCACCGGATTCATCTCCTATTTCTGTTCTCCAGTTGAGATCTTTCTGGAAAAAAAATAATGCCTGATCATAATTATCTGAGTCAAAATATGTCCAGGCCAGGTTGTTGTATAACGGTCCCAACCAACTTTTTGACCGTTTATCCTTGCTTTTTTCTGCCAGATCAAGAGCCCGTTGGTTCCAGATAATCTGATCCTCCGGAGGCTCGCTGATGCCGAGCATGTGAGCTGCATCCACCGCATAAAAATCGAGATGATTGACCTTGCCGAAATCCCATGCCTCCAGAAAAAACTGGCGTGCTTTGTCCCTCTCACCGCTGGAATTGTAGACCCTGCCCCTTTCCAGCAGATACCTGATCCTTGCTCCCGGCAGTACAGTGGGGAGCACCTGTTCAACAGAATCCAGGATACTGTGAGCTTCCGGGAACTTGCCCTGCAGCCCCGTTGCTCTGGCTATCTGGGTCATGAGCTCAGCCCGATAGGATGGATCAAGAACCCCGGATTGAGTAACCAGAGAATCAAGGAGGCTGCGGAATTTCAGCTCCGTAGCAGCAGGATTACTATAATCCCAGAGACGGTCGAAATCTATAGTGGACAACTTATCCTGTTTCATCTGACAACAGCAGATTACCCCTATAACAAGAAAAAAAAAAGATGTTCTCATTTTTTTATCCTAAGGTAAATCTATTAAACATTCCCTGATTGTGAAAAATTCTGGCAAGTTTTTTTATGCAAAATCTTTTAACCTGCACTGTCTATTAAGTATTGATTTAAGTTAGTTCACTTACGTCTATTAATGAGAATAAAGCCGGCAAATCTAGACTGTATTGCGGTTTTGCTCAGATAACCTGTTGCTGTGGACGCAGCAGTTTCTTCAACTGGGGAATCAGAATGATTAATGTTATAAAGAAGGACATGATATCAGCCAGGGGGAAGGCAAGCCATACACCGTTAAGCGCCAGTAATCTGGGTAGTATCAGAAGCAGGGGGATAAGGAAAAGGAGTTGACGTGACATGGAGAGAAATAATGAGGGCAGTGCCTTGCCCAGAGCCTGAAAGGTGGTAGCACCAATAATCTGGACACCGATGAGGGGCTGTACGCATACAATTATACGCAAAGCCTTACTTCCTGTGGCAATCAATTCCCTGTTATCAGTAAAAATCGCTATTAATGTTGCCGGGAAAGCAAAAAGCAGGATGAATCCCGTGATCGCCATGATGGTCGCTCCCCAGGTTGCTAGGCTGATGGCTTTACGCGCAAGCGCAGGGCGTCTTGCACCATAATTGTAACCCACAATAGGCTGCATGCCCTGGGCGATCCCGAAAACTGGCATAATCGTGAAGCGAAGCAGGCGATGAATAACACCAAAGGCTGCCAGGGTGAGATCGGTGCCATAATAAGCGAGACTATGATTGACAACAATGATAAATATACTGCCTGCTGCCTGACGGACAAAAGCTGAGAGACCGATCGCGAATTTTTCCCTGAGTATTTCCCAGTCCGGTTTCAGGAATCTCTGGCGCAATTGCAGTTCACTGATCCCGCTCTTGAAGAATCCAATGATGTATCCAGCTGCTACAGCCTGAGAAATCACCGTGGCAATAGCTGCCCCCCGAACTCCCATTTTCAGGACAAAGATAAAAACAGGATCAAGAATGATGTTTAATACGGCTGATACTATCATTGTTCCCATGGCAATGGCAGCTCTGCCTTCTGCCCGGATAACATTGTTGCTGCTGATCAGGAATATGTGAAACACAGTTCCCATCAGGATAACCTGCAGGTATTCCCGGGAATAGGGCATTATGGCTTCCGTAGCTCCGAAGGCGCGCAGCAGGGGAGACAGGAAGATATTCCCGGAGACAGCCAGGGTAATTCCAAATACAGAGGTACTCAGAATCATGTTAGCCAGGGCTTTTTCAGCTCTTTCCTTATCCTCCGCACCCAGGCTACGGGAAATGATGGAAGCCGCTCCCATGCCGATCATCTGCCCCAGAGCCAGTACCAGCATCTGGAAAGGAAATACGATGGCAAGCCCGGCAATTGCCAGAGGACCAACCCCTCGACCAACGAAAATGGTATCAACCAGATTGTATAAGGCCATGGTTATCATACCGATGGTGGCGGGAGCAGAAAGGTTTAATAATAACCTTAATATGTTTTCATCAGCCAGGATTGAGTTCTTTTGGTTGGATCTCTTTATCATTTAAGAAACTGGGATTTTGTGCCTAATATGAACCGGGGAACTTGCTTCTCTGGAACAGAATGATCTTCTCAGTCATATATCTGCAGCGCATCGAGAAGACTTTGTAATAATCTGGGTTTGGACTGCAGGTCGGTGCTGCGCAGGAAATCCTGGCGCTGCTGGAATCTGTCCTTCATCAATTCAATATAATTTTTTACGTTCTGACGCTGATAGGGATCATACCTGGTGAAATAACCCGGGATGATTTTTTCCACAGAGTCACGGGTTGGCAGCAAGGCACCGGGAAGAAGGTCCCATTCCGACCATTCCAGCTGGTCCATGAGTATAGCCGTCTGCAGGGTTAAAGATGTCTGCAGTTTGATCTCTTCCAGATCTTCATCAGAAGATTTCCAGTAACGGGCACTGTTGAAGGTATAGCATTCAGCACCGCTTTCCAGGATTTTCAGGAAGGCTTCCACATCTTTATAGAGCTCATAGACGCGGAAAGGATTGGCAAAAGGTTCAAAAACCAGTTTTTTCAGTTCCGCTTCAGTAACATTCTCGGCCCGATTGCGGCGCGTAACCAGTGCCGCCCCCATGGCAACAGCCAGGTATTTGTTCTTGTATTTTATCAAGGGGGGCAGAATGGTATCCTTCATCAACCAGGCTAAAGCTTTGGGGAAGCTGCAGCGGTTCACCCATTTTCCCAGAAGGTCTCTGTCCAGAATAGCCCTGCCGTTTGCCTGACGCACATCAAGTCCCAGGGGCAGTATTTTCCCTTTGACTTCGATCAGGGCGTGATTCATCAGGGAAATACAGTATTTCCAGTCCGGGTGATTCAGGTCACGGCTATCGGTCTTATCAAAGAGGGCAGGTTCCCAGACCCGGCAGATCTTGCTGCCGGTATCAATCTGAAAAGCGTCATCATGCAGTATCACTTTATTGAATCCAGGCGGGAGAGTGCCGCCATTGTCGGCGGAATTGGTGTGAGATGATTTTCCCGTTCCAGAAAGTCCGTAAAAAGCTATGGACCTTTTACCGAGTTTATGATAGGATTTATCTTCGCAATGGGAAAAATCGATCTCCTTGATCCCGCCATGACAGGCCGCCATGCCCAGGCGCATCCCGGAAGTCCAGGCCAGGGTCAGAGTACCTTTCTTGCGTTCTCCGAAGTAACGCATGCCCAGATTGAAGATGACATTGTGTTTTTCGTCTACCAGAGCCAGTTGCGGAAACCCGATATTGGTATAAAATTTGTCATCGCAGGTCCAGTCGTTGTAGGCAACAACCAGAATATCCTGAATAGGCAGGGATCTGCTTTCTTCATATTCATTGGCCAGAAGTTCATAGGGAGCGAAATTGGTGAGCCAGTTGAAGACATTGGCAGCATCGGAGACAGTTGTGACGAGATGAGCTTTTATCATGAGATCGCTGTCAAGACCAATAACCGCTTCTGCCCTGATCAGATCATGCTGTTCCATCTGGAACATGGCTTCCCTGAGATCACCTTCAACCTTGCGTTTATCATCCTCAGAAATACGATTGTAGAATTTCCTGGCTTGGGCGGTACGCCCGATGATTTTGCCATGACAATCGTTGAATACCCTTGCTCCGGCGGGTAATCCCAGTCTGGCGGCAAAGGGAGGGTATATGGGCAGATCGGTGAGAGAAACTCCCGGCTGTGCAAGAGCCAGTTCATAGGCTTCCACCGCTGTTATCAAGCGCACCCTGGGATTCAGCAGAACTGTTTCCGCGATCGCTCTTACTTGGGAAATTTCTTTCAGATTTTCATAAAACTCGAAACTCGATTTGCTGGCCATCATTGCTCCTGAATGAAAATAAAAAAAAAGCAGCTGATCTAGCTGCTTATCTTAAGTGAGAAAAATATCAATTTTTCTCGGAGAGGACACTTACAAATTTTCTGCCGGATTTCCTGGTCTCGAACTTGACATAACCATCGATAAGGCTGAAAAGGGTAAAGTCCCTGCCGATACCAACGTTATCACCATTATGGAATTTTGTGCCCCGCTGCCTAACAATGATATTGCCAGCCAGGACCTTCTGTCCACCGTATTTCTTGACGCCCAGGTACTGGGGATTGCTGTCTCTTCCGTTTTTACTGCTGCCTACGCCTTTCTTATGAGCCATGATCTTCTTCCTCTATTCAGTTGAGAATATTCTTGATCCTGATCTCGGTATAATCCTGACGATGACCCTGCTTTTTCTGATAACCTTTTCTTCTCTTTTTCTTGAAGATTATGATCTTTTTGTCCTTCTTGTGGGCAACAACCTCTGCCGAAACTGTTGCTTTGGCAACCGTGGGTTGACCCACGATGGTATTTTTATCATCATGCAAAAGAAGTACTTTATCGATCGTGATTTCAGAGCCAACCGCGGCATCATGCAGATAAGGAACTTTCAGGATCTGGTCTTTCTCAACCTTGTACTGATAGCCCTTGAAATCAACTATAGCGTACATTGTCTGTCTCCTTACCATTACAACCTGTACATTTTCAGAATATGCAACAAATTTCAGCTGTTTTTTCTTGTCAAGTAGAATATTCCCTGGTCAGTTCACGGTTATCCTTCTGCTGGTATACCCTGAACTCATCCATTTCCAGGTCCTTATCGACAACGATTTCGATCTTGTTCTCAATATCCTTTAACACTCCCGGATTTTCTGCCAGGAAATTTTTCACATTGCGGTGTACAGCCAGGCGTACAGGCTGATTCTTGATCAGGTATTTTGCCCGTTTGAACCAGCGGGAGATCTTAACGGCCACCGAATCGCGGGAAAGCAGTCGCCCCGTACCACCGCAGTGGGGACACTGTTCGGAATAGGTAAGCAGGAGGCTGGGACGGGTACGTTTACGTGAGATCTCGATAAGACCGAGCTGGGTGAAAGGATAGATCTTGTTGGTGGCTCTGTCCCTTTTCAGGGAGTTTTTCAGGGCATTGAAGACCTCTTCTTTGTCTTCCTCGATGCTCATATCAATAAAATCAACCACCATAATCCCGCTCAGGTCTCGCAGTCTGATCTGCCGCGCTATTTCCAGGGCTGCTTCCAGGTTTGTCTGCTTGACGGTCTCGTCATAACTTCTTTCACCAATGAAGCTGCCGGTATTAACATCGACCGTAACCAGAGCTTCGGTCTGATGAATGGAGATATTGCCACCACTGGGCAGGTCAATGCGGGAACGGAATATATTCTCGATCTCCTTTTCTATACCGTAGGCATCGAAAATCGGGGAATCCTCGGCATACAGCTCCAGACGTTTGATCAGATCGGGATTAACTTCTTTCAAGCGGGAAACTACCAGATTTCTCAGCTTTTTGTCATCTATAACCACCCTGTCCACATAAGAGCCGAACAGATCCCGGGTGAGGGTGTAGGAGAGATCGTTCTCATCGAACAGGCAATAGGGTGCCTTGGCATGCTTGACCTGTTTGGAGATCAGGTTCCAGGTTTTCTTGAGACCGTTATATTCCTGGATAAAATCTTCCTCGCTGATACCCACAGTGTCGGTGCGCACTATCAGACCCACATCGGCATCCTTGATCTTGCCCAGCACTGTCTTGATCCTGGTTTTTTCGTTACTGGAGGTTATTTTCCGTGACAGGGCTATCTTATGATTGCCGGGAATAAAAACGAGGAATTTACCGGGAATGGAAATTCGTCCGGTTATCCGGGCTCCCTTTTTACCCAGAGGATCCTTCTTGACCTGTACGATTATTTCATCACCAGGATGAAGGATATCGGCAATGTTCTGGGGCTGATTCCTGTTCCTGTGAACTTTATGATGGGTGAAGAGCAATTCCGGTTCAATATCGCGGTAGTGCAGAAAGGCAGTCCTGGCCAGCCCCAGATCAACAAAGGCGGCACTCATGCCGGGAAGGACATTCCGTACCAGGCCCTTGTAGATGTTCCCGGTAAGGATATTCTGTTCCTTCTTTTCCGCAAACAGCTCCACCAGCCTGTTGTCTTCCAGGATGGCAATCCTCTTCTCGTAAGGATGAACGTTGACTATTATTTCATTAAACATTAAAATTTCATTAAATCTTTTAAAATAGCAACTTTTAAGTCCTGTTTCAGTCAAGTATTTTCTCAATATCTTTTCCTTGACAGTAAATTCCGTGCAAAATTTTATGCTACTGGCATTGCGAGGTGGAGCAGTCTGGTAGCTCGTCGGGCTCATAACCCGAAGGTCGGAGGTTCGAATCCTTCCCTCGCTACCATTTTTTTACAGCAAGCCCGATTACAGGCTTTAATAGATTGAATGGAGTACAGGCGATCCTATTTCAGGGGTCGTCCCCAGAAATGTGGCGGCGTAGCTCAGTTGGTTAGAGCATCGGAATCATAATCCGAGTGTCCGGGGTTCAAGTCCCTGCGCCGCTACCATTTTTTCCGGGATGCGCCAGTAGCTCAGTTGGATAGAGCAACGGATTTCTAATCCGTGGGTCAGGGGTTCAAATCCCTTCTGGCGTACCAGATTTTCCCTGCTGACTGGCGGGAACTGATCGGGAAATATTTATTTCTTAAATTTTCGACGGTGGCTGTAGTTCAGTTGGTAGAGCACAGGATTGTGGCTCCTGGCGTCGTGGGTTCGAGTCCCATCAGCCACCCCAGGTTTTAATGAGAGGCATAACTTCCCATAATCAAGAAGTCATACCTCGATTACATATCCAAACTAATAGGTTACTTCAGCAATACCATCTTTCTGGTGGTATTCTTAGATTCTGTATCCAGCCTGTAGAAATATATTCCTGAAACTACAGGAAAATCATTCTTGTCCTTTCCGTTCCAGATTATAGAATGCTCTCCAGAAGGTTTGATTTCATTAACCAAAGTTCTGACAAGTTGCCCCTTGATGTTGTATACATTAAGAGATACTTTACTGACTTCTGACAGCTTATATCTGATCTCTGTAATTGGATTGAAGGGATTAGGGTAGTTTTCTAAATCATTAGATATTAATATAAAGTTGTTTTCCTCATTTATACCACTTATTGGAAAATTCTCATACCAGGCAATTTTATCATCTTCCCAAGAAGCGGAAAGCACATCCACATCCCCGTCATCGTCTACATCAGCAGCAAAGACTGACAAAGTACCAACCGCTAATGTAGTAATGACATGTTCGCTAAAATTCTCATTTCCATCATTCTCATACCAGGCAATTTTATCCCAGTAAGAAGCAGAAAGCACATCCACATCTCCATCTCCGTCCACATCAGCAGCATATACTGACCTGGTACCAATTGCACTTGTGGTGATAGTATGTGAAGTAAAATTCTCATCTCCATCGTTTTCATACCAGGCAATTTTATTATCTTGTTGTGAGGCGGAAAGGACATCTATATCTTCATCTCCATCAATATCAATGGCATAAACAGATCTGGCCCAACTTGCACTTGTGGTGATAATATGGGAGTTAAAATTCTCATTCCCGTCGTTTTCATACCAGGCAATTTTATTATCATTAAAAGAAGCGGAAAGCACGTCTATATCTCCATCTCCATCTACATCAATGGCAAAGACTGAATTAGCTCCATTTACATTTGGAGTGATGATATGGGTGTTAAAATTCTCATCTCCGTCGTTTTCATACCAGGCAATTTTATCACCAGAAGAAGCTGAAAGTACATCCATATCTTCATCGCTATCCACATCAATGGCATAAACTGATACGGCATAATCCGCTAATGCGGTGATAGTATGTGAAGTAAAATTCTCATCACCATCGTTTTCATACCAGGCAATTGTACCATCTAACAAAGAGGCCGAAAGCACATCCATATCTCCATTGCTGTCCACATCTGCAGCATAGACTGACATGGCCACATCAAGTAATGTGGTAATAATGTTAGTGTTAAAATTCTCATTTCCGTCGTTTTCATACCAGGCAATTTTATTATCATTGCTAGAAGAAGAAAGTACATCCATGTCTCCGTCACCATCAACATCAGTGGCATATACTGAATTGGCTCCATCAGCATCTGTAGCGATGATATTGGTTGCAAATTCAATCTGTGAATAAATTTTTGATTGTAAGAGAAATATCAATATCGAAAAAAGATAATAAAATATTCCTTTTCTCATGATAATACCTCCTATTTTATAAATATCATCTTCCTGACTTTCTGAAAATCACCTGCTCTTAACCTGTAGAAATATATTCCTGAACCAACCTTATTACCATTGAAATCTCTCCCATCCCAGATAATGGAATGCTCTCCTGCAGGTTTTATCTCCTTTACCAGCGTTTTAGCAAGTTGACCTTTGATGTTGTAGATTTCCAGAGTCACAAACGAGGACGTTTGTGTTACAGAAAAATTTATTGTTGTGGTTGGATTGAAGGGATTAGGATAGTTCTGATACAGATGAACTCCGGGAGTTTGTACAATGATATTATCATTAACATCATTATAAGGAGGAGCATCAAATTCGTAGGCACCCATATCGATAATAGCTGTTCCATCCCCGTCTCCATCCCATATACGTTCGTTGCCAATTATATCCCATGGAGGTAAATTCAAACCTAATGTATCGGGATTACCAGTATCTATACAAGGAGAGCCTTCCAGAAGTGAATATGGATGTTCTCCGGTTCCTGCAAATAAAGGATCATCATCTATGTTACCTTCGCCAGGCCAACCGTTACGGATGTCGGAATAATTGAAAAAAGCAGGGGGATCAACTTCCTCAGGAGTATTATTCCAAACGATGGAATTTATGAAATGGATATTGCAGTCATCTCCGCTATCAAGACCGCCGTAATTTCCCATAGCTGCATTATTAAATGTTATTGTGGTGTTTGTGATGTTCACAGAAGATCCCTGGCAGTAAATACCTCCACCATTTTCAACCGCAAAATTAACAGACAATGCAATATTCATCAAGTTCGAATTGGAATCCCAACAGTAAATACCTCCACCCAGATCAGCATAATTGCCTGTTATTAAAAAATTCAATAAGTCCGAAGAGCCACAACAACAAATCCCACCACCTTGAGAAGCTGTATTACTATTTATGGTCACATTCTCTGATATTGGATTCGAATTATCACAAAAGATTCCGCCCCCATACTCATCAGCAGAATTATCAAATATTGTAACATTCAGTAGTTCAGGATTGGAGTCCCAGCAACTAATTCCACCACCAGATGATGCAGAATTACTGATTATGGTTACATTTTCTAATAATGGGTTAGAATTATCACAGAATATTCCACCGCCTTGATCATCAGTTTGATGAAACTTGGAGTGGATCCATTATGACATAAAATACCACCACCATTTGCAGATGAATATCCGTTTGTAATAGTAATGTTACTAACAATTGCATCTCTAACTGAGTTAAAATCCATTATTGCCGAGTTATTTTCTGCATCCAATATTGATTCATCCTCATCATTTCCGGTTAGATTTACATAATTGCTCCAGTGAAGGGGAAAGATCTCTTCATTGGTTGAACTGCTGTAAACTCCCGGTGCCAGATGAATAGTATTTGTGTTGATACTGTCAGAGTAAATTCTGGATAAAGCATAATTTATTGACTTCAGAGGTTCTTCGGGTGAGATACCTGAATTGGAGTTATCACCATCAGGAGAAACATAAAGATCAGAATCAATCAGTTCGTAACAACAATGTTGAATATCAAAAGTGAAATTATCGATCGGATAGGCATAGTAATCTGTCGGATTCATTACAGTAAAAGTATCAACAACAACATTTATCACTTCACAATTATCAGAATAGATTTCAGTTCCATACCCCCTGCTATTTAAGTTGTTGTTCAAATATATGCTACAACGATCATCACTGGAAAAATTCATAGTTGAAAATTCGCTGTATATACCACCGCCATACACTGAATTATTACTCCTTATGGTCACATGCTCAAGATAGGGACCTGAATAACGACAAAACATTCCCCCACCTCTGCTGCCGGTATTTTCTGAAATGAGCACTCTGGTTAAAGCAGGATGGTCGTATGTGCAGTAAATACCCCCGCCGTCTTCTTCAGCAGAATTGCCTGAAATTGTTACGTTATAGAAACTTGGATTTGATCTTGGACCGCAGTAGATCCCACCTCCCCGATAAGCTGTATTGCAGGTTACGGCAGCATCTGTGATAGTGACATCGGATTCGGAACAGCGGATTCCGCCGCCGTTTCCAGCATTATTATCCGATATTGTAGTATTTGAGATATTCAAAAAAGATCCGTAACACTCGATCCCCCCACCTAGTGCACAATCATTGCCTGATATGGTGGAATTTGAGATCGTCATAGAAGACTGAGAACAGTAAATTCCTCCCCCACTTATCATCCTTCCCCAGACAGCATTATTTATTACAGTGACATTTTCCAAATTTGTTTCGGAATTGTTACAGCAGATACCACCACCTACTGCTCCAAACATTGAACCTATAACGTTATTGGTGATTGTTACATTGATCAGATCAAGACTGGAGTTCCCGATTTCAATCCCGCCACCGTAACGATTATTACTTCCATTCTGTATCGTCATATTTTCCAGGGAGAAATTGTTATCATCCTTACACCTTATAACTCTATTCAACTGCTCAGCATCTAAAATCGTTAAGTCCTCATTTTCTCCCGACAAGGAAATGTAGCTTCTGCAGTTCAGGGGAAACCATTCACCGGTTTGTGACCGTGAATAGATCCCTTCTGCCAGATAGATAGTGTGCCTATTTGTATCGTCGGCAAGCATTTTTGCTAACGCATAACATATGTTATGTAATGGTTCATCAACCGTAAATCCGTTATTATCATTAGAACCGGTTGGACTGACATACAGGTCCTGATTTACCTGTTCCACTCCGGCATGAAGTATATCAAAGGTAAAGTTATCCAGAGGACTGACAAAATAACCCTCCGGCTGCAGTACAGTAAATGTATCCACTATGACAGCGATTGTATTACAATCTTGAGCAGACAGATCACATCCTTTCGTGCCTGCGTAATTCAGGAAAACATTACTTCTCTCGACGGGATCGAAACTCAAACCGGATTCATGACAATATATTCCACCTCCTTTGTTGGCAAAATTGCCTGTAATGGTTATATTTGTTAAAATCATGGACGAGTTATAACACCAGATCCCTCCTCCCAGGTTATGAGCATGATTATTCCTGATCGTGACATTTATTAATCTGGGATTTGAATTGTAACAGGCCAAACCACCCCCAAGTCCCTCTGATTCATATCCATTTGAAGCATGATTTCCCTCGATGATGACATTTTCTATATGCGGAGAGGCATTAAAACAACAAATCCCGCCACCGGTACCGGTCTCAGCCATAAAATGACCGGATACATAATTGTTCTTTATAATAAGATCACGCAGAGTTGGACTGGATCCCTCGCAATAGATCCCGCCACCAAAGAAAGTAGAACCGCCGTTGGTAAGGGTGAAACCTGAAATTATCGCAGTTGAGTCTTCTCCATTTACAAATCTTACAACGCTGTTATTCTCATTCCCATCTATGAAAGTTGAAGAAATATATGTTGCATCCAGTGTTGTCAGGAATAAGGAAGCGACAATGATATTCTTGCCATTGTAGTTTATGTTCTCGAAATAAGTTCCCGGTTGTACAAGTACTGTATCTGCATCTAAAGAAGCATCAATTCCAGCTTGTATCGATGGTTGATCGGAAGGAACGTTAATGATGGTTGAAATAGAGAGTACAGGAATTAAACAAATAAAAAATATATTTAGGAATTTCATAATAACCTCTTTGTAAATCTTTTAATCATCTCAAGAGGATCATTTTCTTTATTTTTGAATCATCCTTTGTTTTCAGTCTGTACAAGTAGACACCGGAAGGGACGCTTTGTTTTGATTGATCAGTACCATTCCAGATTATCGAATGCTCTCCAGCAGGTTTGATCTCATTCACAAGAGTATTAACGAGCTGCCCTTTGACATTATAAACCGCTAACGAGACTTTACTGACTGCTGTAAGCTGATAGCTAATTGTCGTTTCCGGATTGAACGGATTAGGATAGTTCTGTGTTAATAAAACATCAGGAGTATGAACGATTACATTATCGTTTATTCCAACTTGTATTGCTTCTGAGCAATCATATATACTGAAATTGTAACAATCTGCTAAATATACATAATCACTAACAACAGCAACTTCATAAGCATAACCTGAAGTGATATAATAACCAACTTCATATGGATTATTAGGATCTGAGATGTTAATAATCCACAAACCATCACTATTTGCAATAAAAGCATGATTACCAGAAATGGTAATACTATGACCTAATCCCGGAATATCACAACTTGCTACAAGCAAAGGACTGTTGGGATCGCTGATATCAACGACCAAAACATTACAAGGATAATAACTTATTAAGAATGCATGATAATCTAATACTGCAATATCCTTAACATATCCCAATCCTGTTAGCTGGCTTACTTCAAACGGTTGTTCAGGATTACTTATATCAATAACACGTAAACCATAGTTATTATCCGCTACATAAGCATAATCATCATTTATATCAACTCCATAAGGTTTTTCAGGAGTGGAACACATACCAACTTGATATGGATTGTATGGATCACTGATATCGGTTACATAAAGGTCTCTCGGTAGAGATAAGTATCCTACCGAGAAAACATATTCTCCAGATATTACTAGATCCATAGTGTCTCCAGGAAGATTGCAATATCCTACTTCACAGATATTTTCAGGATTACTAATATCCACGATTCTTAGATCATCAGAATATGCTGCAATATAGGCATAATTGCCGGATATTTCAATATTCAGTGTAAATGGAAACCAATATGTTGTCTCCAATTGATAATAATCAACACTATGAGGATACAAAGGATCAGATATATCCATCACAAATAAACTCAGTCGACCTGTTAAAAAAGCATAATTCCCAGAGACTGCAATATTTCGATTATTCCATGGTGTACAGTACCAGCCAACTTCAAAGGGATTTGATGGAAGGTTAATATCAATAACTCTTAATCCCATTTCTCCATCTGCAACAAAGACGTAGTTATCTGTAAGTGATACACTTACAGCGTAATAGGGTGTGTTGTAATTCCCAACCTCAGTTGGATTCTCCGGATCACTGATATCAAGCACCCTTAATCCAAACTCACCATCTGCTATATAAGCATTGTTCCCATCGATTGTGACGCGAAATCCTGTTACTCCCAGAAAACCAACTTCAAGAGGAGTGGAAGGATCATTAATGTCAATTATACTAAATCCACCACCGCCATTTCCATCATTTCCGACAACATACGCATAATTATCTGAGATAGCTATATTCTCTGCTCTTTCTTGAGTATAGCAATATCCTACAATGAATGGATTTGCTGCATTACTGATATCAATAATCTGAATACTGTTATTGTCAGCAATATAAGCGTAATTTCCGGATACAGCCACCCCCAATGCATATTGTGGTGTATAACAATAACTTATTTCAATGGGATTCGTGGGATCATTAATATCAAACACCCCCAAACCTACTCCATCAGCTACATATGCATAATTTCCAATTACAGTGATATCTCCGGCTGAATAATTTGTGTTAAATTGACTTACAAGAACTGGATGAGTTGGATCATTTACATCAAAAATTTTAAAATAGCTTATATTTCCATGTGGTATCCAAACATGATAGCAAACATATGCATAATTACCAGAAATACAAATATCATAGCCACCTTCATTTTCACAAAATCCAACTTCGATTGGATGACAAGGATCAGAAATATCTACAACTCTCAAACTAAATTGTTCGACATCAATATCACAATTGCAATCAAGAACGTAAGCATAATTACCAGAAATAGCCACATCAACTATATAGTCCCAATAATAAAATTCACTTAATTTTACCACATTTAAGCTATCTTGAGCAAAAGTAATTTGACTAATCAGCATAAACAACGTAAACATCGTAATTACTGTTTTCATCTTTCTCTTCTTATTTAAGTAGGATCATCTTCTTTGTTTTCTCATAATCATTGATTTTAAGTTTATAGAAATAAATTCCTGATGAAACTGGTTTATTATTATCATCAGTACCATCCCAAATTACAGAATGTTCTCCAGCAGACTTTACATCATTTACAAAAGTTTTAATAATTTGTCCTTTAATATTATAGATCTTGATTGTGTTACTGCTGACTTCTGCAAGTAGATAGCTGATGGTTGTGTATGGATTAAAAGGATTGGGATAATTCTGGTAAAGATGGGATTCGGGTGTCTGAACAATGAAATCTTCATCTATTTCAACATAGGGAGGAGCTCCATATTCATAAGCTCCCATATCGATGATGGCAATACCATCGCCATCTCCGTCCCAGATCCTTACATTACCGATAATATCCCAAGGTGGTAGATTCAAACCTAATGTGTCAGGATCGCACGTATCTATACAGGGAGAATCTTCCAGAAGAGAATTAGGATGTTCTCCGGTACCTACAAATAACGGATCTTCATCGATATTGCCATCCAACCACATAACAACTCCATTTCCGGTAATTGCTATTTCAGATTCACCTCCCTGGATATTGGAGTAGGAAGTGGTCAAGATGGAATTGGTTAAATTTATCTCAAAAGGTAGATTGTTCCACGATATGCTGTTTTTTATATTGAGATTTGATCCATTCCCCAGGCAGCAGATACTTGCACCATATTCATCTGCTCCCGTGTTGTTATTATTACAAAGAGTGGTATTTATTATTTCTATGATCGAAGCAAAATTGCTTATTCCACCACCGTAATAACCTGTATTTCCGAGAAATTGAGAACCTCTCAAGCTTACGTTCGAAATTGAACTGTAAAGACCACCGCCATGATCTGAGGCATAATTATAATTGAAAGCAGAATTTATCGCATCTAACGAAGTACCCACATTAAGAAATATTCCTCCGCCCTTATTTTCTGAAACATTTCCTGTTAATTCAGTATTTTCAATGGCAAGCTCTGTCCAGTAGCAATCAAGATATATGCCCCCGCCATCATAGAAGGCATGATTATTTTCCAGCAGTGAATTTCCAACACTGAAATCCGAATTACTGCAGTAAACACCACCACCTCCACCTGTATTTGAGGTTGCGGTGTTATTTAGAAGTTGTATATTGTCTAAATCTATTGCAGAACAATCTGCTAAGTATATTCCCCCACCATTTTCAGCAATATTCTCTACTATCTGGACATCTATTAAAGCTGCTGCTACTGTATTTGATAAGAAAAAACCTCCACCAAGACAGGCTTCATTACTTGAGACAATTATATTTTGTATAACCCGGGCATCACTCTGAGCGCAATATATTCCTCCTCCGCTGAGGATGGCACTGTTATCAGTAATCGATACAAGCTCAAAGCTGAAGTTTGAGTTATTTGCAGTAAAGATACCTGCTCCGGATTCCGCTTCATTATCAGCAATAGAAACACATAAAAGATCCGGGTCAGAATTATCACAGTATATTCCACCTCCATGGACAGCGCCTGAATTGCCTGCTATCGTTACAATTGCCAAGCTCGGACTGGAAAGACTATCACAATAAATCCCACCACCATAACTAGCCGAATTACCTGATATTGTAACATCAACTAAACTCGGACTGGAATGACAACAATAAACTCCACCACCATCTTCAGCTGAATTATCTGATATGATTACATTCATCAAATCTAGATTGGAATTATTACAAAAAATTCCACCCCCAGAAGCACCGGCATCATTAACTGTTATAGTTACATTCACCAAACTCGGATTGGATTCATAGCAGTAAATACCACCGCCGGTACCAGCGCCAGTAAAACCAGAATAAACTGCATTACCTGATATAGTTACATTCACCAGACTCGGACTGGATTCGTAGCAGTAAATGCCGCCACCATTACCATTACCGGTCCACCCGGCATAAGAATAATTGCCTGTTATGGTTAAATTCTCCAACTTCGGACTGGAATTAAGGCAGCGAACCCCACAACCATGATCGGTATAACCATTGGTAATGGTAAAACCCGTTAATACAGCTGCTGAATTCTCACCACTATCAAAAGTGACAACACTTCCGTTTTCGTTTCCATCAATTATAGTCTGAGAGATATAGGTTGTATCAGCTGTTGTCAGGAACAGTGATGCTACTGTGATGTTCTTGCCATTGTAGTTTATATTCTCATAATATGTTCCTGGCTGCACGAGAACAGTATCCCCATTTGCTGTACTATCAATTCCGTCCTGAATAGCATTAAAATCGTCAGGAATATTTATAATGCTTGATAAGAGAGAAATGGGAATAAAAAAAATAAGAAACATGTTTAGGATTTTCATAATAACCTTTTTGTTAATCTTTTAATCACCTTAAGAGGATCATCTTCTTTATCTTAGAATCATCCTTTGTTTTCAGCCTGTACAAGTAGATACCGGAAGGAACGTTTTGATTTGATTGATCAACACCATTCCAAATAATCGAATATTCTCCGGCAGATTTCATCTCATCTACTAAAGTGGTTATCAATTGTCCTTTGATGTTAAAGATAGATATCAATACATGGCTGATCTCTGAAAGCTGATAGCGGATAGTTGTTCTAGGACTGCGTCCGGCACCTGCCGGATTGAAGGGATTAGGGTAGTTCTGATGAAGTGCAGTGATTAATGGGATTATATCTTCATTAATCTCAACAACTACATTCTGATTTTCATAGGCTCCCATATCGATCCTACCGCCGTAAACTCTTGGATTTCCTACCAGATCAACTTCGGGTAAGTATAATCCTGTAGTATCAGGGATTCCGGTATTTATACAGGGAGATATGTCTTGGAGGGAATAAGGATGATCTCCAGTTTCGACGAAAAACGGATCTTCATCGATGTTGCCTTCCAGCCAGAATACAGTACCATTGTCATTCGTTACAATTCCTTCTTCTCCACCTTGTATATCTGAATAGGAAATTGTGATTGAATTTGGTCCTTCAACTGGGCTGAAATAAATCTCATCTATTGTATTATCCCATAAAATGCAATCTATTAATGTTGCACTACCCCAACAATAAATACCGCTACCATTTTCTAAAGCTTGATTTCCAGTTAAAGTGGTATTAGTTAAAAATATATTGGATTCACCCCAACAAAGTATAGCCCCACCTATGCCTGCTAAATTGTCTGATAATATAACATTTATTAAATTCAATTCTGAATAACCATAACACCCTATTCCACCACCTTCAAAATCATTATAATTATTTGTTATTGAGACATTTATCAAGTTTAGGTTGGAATCATCACAGATAATACCACCTCCACTATTTTCATCTATTGATACATTTTCTAAACTTATTGAACTCCACCAACTAAGAATTGCTCCTTCAGAGTTATTTGATATTGTAAGATTAAATAATTTCAGAGAACCGTATTCGGAAAAAATACCAGCACCCATGTTAGCCGTATTGTTAATTACTATTAAGTTATTTAAGTACAGATTAGAAACACTACACCAAATACCACCACCTTCAGCAGCTGTATTGTTAATTACTATTAAGTTATTTAAGTACGGATTAGAACCACTACACCAAATACCACCACCTTGTCTTCCCCAAAACGATAAGCGTCCGAATCCATTAATAATAGTAAAACCTGTTAAAACAGCAGTTGAATCTTCTTCATTACAAAAGGTTATTACCGAAGCACTATCGGGATTTGCAGGTTGGCTACCATCAATAATAGTTTGTGAAATATAAGTGGTATCCTGCGTTGTTAAGAATAATGAAGCTACTGTTATAGCTTTGCCGTTGAAGTTAATGTTCTCGAAATATGTTCCAGGTTGTACCAGTACAGTATCGCCATCAACTGAATTGTTTATCCCTTCTTGTATCGTGGTAAGATCATCAGGGATGTTGATGATGGTTGAAATCAGAAGGGCGGGAATTGAACAAATAAAAATTATAAGCAAAGTTTTCAT
>JAFGRJ010000204.1 GCA_016935235.1 Candidatus Cloacimonadota bacterium | reverse complement strand
CTTGTCTTTCTGGCTGGATGGGTTGTCCAATTGCTATGGAATGCCACCATCTCGGTAATCTTCACAGTAAGCACCATCAGTTACTGGCAGAGTCTCATGCTTATCCTGCTATGTAAAATCCTGTTTGGCTCTCATTACCGGGTTCATAAGCAACACCGGGAAATAATGAAATATCATCAAAAGCCAGATGCCAGGAATGAAAAAGAAGAGGAAAAAGATTAGATATTAAACCGTAATAACAGCCCGATCAAGATCGGGCTGTTTTTTTTAAGAATATAAGACTTTTTAATTTATGAATTGACATTTTTCAATTATTTTTAACCTTTTCAATGGAAAATCAAATCGGGGGGGGATAGACTAATGCAAAAGATTATTTTTGTTTTTTCTTTTTTATTCATCTGCGCTTTTATCTGGGCTTCGGTTCAGAATCAAAAATCAGTCACAGATTTCAGTTCTGGTACCGGTGAAGTATATCAGGAAGCCGGAACACCAATGCAGATCCTGTCCGAAGATACTCAGTGCCGGGGTGATAACCGTCTTGGTTTACTCTGGCAGACATCGGATCCCACTGCTATAGCTCATGCAACTGTCGTTTCTGCTGCCAGCGGATATTCCTTTGTCGGATGGAACCTGAACAGTTATCGGGTCTCCCTCTTTCTGGATAACGCTTCACCACTATGGGAACATTATACTCAAGCCAGTTTTGAATATCCAATTGATATGACACCCTGCGGCAGCGTACTGGCAGTGGGAGATCTGCAGAACCTGAAAATCTTCTCTCCTGCTTCCTCAACACCCACCTGGCAGACAGTGGTAACAGGCAGCATCGTTGATCTGGTGCTGAACCTTGATGGTAGCCTGGTATATGTCGCCTCCTATGATTCCGACAGTAACGCTGCTATAGTATCCTGCTATGAAGTTGGAAATGAAATACCCATCTGGTCGATGCCCTTTCAGGGCGGCTGCGAGGATTTGGTTCTGAGCAGGGATGGTAGTACCCTCATCTTTACTCAATATGGCACCGTAAGCCAGATGTGGGTAATGGAGGCAGATACCGGAAGTATTTTCTTCATAGGACCCCAGTACAATCAGAATCCACCTGCTATCAGCGATGACGCCAGTTTGCTGGTGAATGGCGACTACGCCGGTTACCTTTATGTATATGAATTCGATCCCGATTGCAATACCTATGTCGAAAAATGGAATTTCCGCATCAACGGCACTTCCGCCTGGGTGGGAGGAATGGCCATCTCCGGTGATGGTAGCACTATCGCCATAGGTACGCTCATTTTCCTGAGTAACGACTACGATGGCGAAATCTATCTCTTTAATTCCTATTCACCCAATCCGGTCTGGGTATACCAGAATGTGGGCGATTATATCGTTGATGTCGATCTCAGTTACGATGGTTCCATGCTGGCAGCTGCCAGTTGGGGTCCCTTCAACGGTATGGGACCTGATTTCTTTCTTTTTCGACGTCAGAGCAACGTCCCGGTTTTCGAGATCAACACCCCTGGTTCCCTGTTCGCAGTGGATATCACAGATGACGGATCTTTCTGTACTACCGGGGGTAAAGCTGTCCATGCCAGGCAGTTCGGTAACGGTGGACTGGTCTATTCAGTTGACTGCGATCTGGGAGGTGGTTTTATCTCCGGGATCACAGATTGTACAGACAGCGAAGATGACTCCGGAGTTAAAGTAAATCTGCCGGAACTGGACACTTATTACGATTATTCTGACACTAACGGTGATTTTACGATCACCAATGTACCGGAAGGCGTATATTATGTGGAATGCTCAAAAGTAGGCTATTATACTGCCATTATCCCTGACGTGGCAGTGGTAGAAGGAGAGACCGTCTCCCTGGGTACGATAATAATGGATCCCTCCGGTGCTCCACCCCAGAATTTCACCGCTTCCCATGCTTCAGGAATTACTGTTGAACTGGAATGGGAAGCACCGGCAGAGGGGGATCCGGTCTTTTACCATGTCTTTCGAAAACGTTATGCTCAGGAACCTTTCCCTGAGGTACCTCTGGCCACACTACCTTCGGATCAGTTCTATTATGAGGATAATACCGCCCTGCCCATCATCCATTATTATTATACCATCAACGCTGAATTCACGGATGGTCTGCTGGGACCTTATGCCGAAGAACAGGAAGGATGGATCTGCACCGGATATGTGGTGGACGAGATCAGCGTCTACATCGGATCAACACCCGTCATCGATGGCTTATTATCCCCGGGTGAATGGGACGATTCCTTTATGGTTGACTGCTCAGATTTCTGGGGCACTTACGATAACACAGTCAATCCTATCGGGAGTGTTATCGGATATTACAAGATGAATCCGGAACAAACCGAACTGTACGTGGCTTACATCAATTATAATGATGTACTGCTGGAGGACCACGATGAAGTAGCCCTCTATATCGATGATAACAACGACGGCACATATCCTCCCGTAGGCGATGATTCCGAAGGCAACTACTGGGCAGTATACTATGCCAGTGGTAATCTCATCCGCTATCGACCTATTTACGAAAACGGCGGGGTGGGAACAACCATAGACCTGACAGATCCACAGATCGAAGTCTCAGCAGATGCAGGATATATGGTTTATGAATTTGTCCTGCCCCTGGGGATGCTGAACTGGGAGATAACTCCCAGTGAGGACAATCAGTCAGGAATAGGACTTTTCGTTCTTGATGATAATACACCCGACCCGCACGGATTCGATGCCTGGTGGCCCTATGATAACACAAATATCTTCTCTCCTGATGATTATGGTGTAATTAGTTATGGTACTCTTCCCCAGATACCACCTCCTCCGGAAAATGTTACCCTGACCTCTGATAACGGTGAAATTACCCTGACCTGGGATATGCCTCCCATAAATGATTTCGATCATTTCAATATTTTCTATTCCTTTGAAACCAGCTTCTTCGAACTTCTGGATACCACAATCGGTTTGACTTACCAGTATGAACCACCGGCTGAGGGCTATTACCAGTTCTATCTTACCACGGTCAATCACTCCGGAATGGAATCAGATCCTTCTGCCACAGTGGATTACAACACGACCGGCAATCAGCCCGATGAACTGCCTCTGGTAACAGCTCTGCAGGGTAATTATCCCAATCCGTTCAATCCCGAGACACATATCCTTTTCCAGCTGGCTGCCAGCTGCAGGGTAGATCTGAAAATTTACAACATCAAAGGACAACTGGTTCGAAACCTCTGCCACGATATTTACGAAGCTGGCAGGCAGACAATCGTCTGGGATGGTCGTGACCAGAACGGAAAAAGTATAAGCAGCGGTATTTACTTTTATACTCTGAAAGCTGGGGATTACAGAAGAACAGCCAAGATGGTATTGCTTAAGTAAAACAAACAGAATTTTATGCAACTGGGAGATCTCATCAGAAATCGAACAGGTCTCCCAGTGTTTCTTCCTTTTCCTGTTTCCCGTCCTGCCCGAATTTCCTGATCAATTGTCTTTCCAGGAGCTTCTCCTGACGGGAAGACCTGCCTTTCCTGCCACGGGTTTTTCTTTCCTCCCCGAGGACATAGCCACAATGACGACTGGAGCATACATATTTGGTGGTTAATTTTATCATTTTTTCACCGCATTCGGGGCATTCCTTAGAGGAAAGACCCCTGATCTGATAGGATTCCTGGCTCTTCTTGATAGAATCCACCAACCTTACCGTATTGTCCCTGATCCTCTCCATGAAATCAGCACCCTCTTCCTTTCCCGCTGCTATATTACTTAATCTCAATTCCCATTGAGCGGTAAGCTCGGGAGATCTTAATTCCTCGGGAACCAGTCTGATCAGTTCATAAGCCATGGGAGTGGGAATCAGGACCTTGCCATCCCTTTCCAGATAGTTGACCCGGAGCAGTTTTTCTATTATCTCAGCCCGGGTAGCTGGTGTTCCCAATCCACCCGACTTGATCGATTCCCGCAGCTCTTCATCGTCAATGAATCTCCCCGGACTCTCCATTGCAGCCAGCAGGCTGGCTTCAGTATATCGAGCTGGAGGTTTGGTCCGCCTCGGTAACAGTTTTATGTCTTTTATCCTGACTGTTGAACCTTTATTCAGATCATGCAGAACCTGGTCCTGTTGTGGTTCATCCTCATCATTATCTGTTTCTGCAGTAAACGGGTTTACTGCTCTCCAGCCTGACTGCTTAACCCTTATCCCCCGTGATACGAAATTTTCTCCACAGACTGCAGTGATGAGTTTCAGGGAATCATAAATATAAGGTGGGGAGAGGACTTCCAGAAATCTTCTTATGATCAGATCATAAACCCTTTTTTCCTGGGGATCCAGTTTTGTCATATTCACCGTTAGTTCAGTCGGAATAATGGCATGATGATCACTGACCTTGCCATTATCAACGAAACGTCTGCCAGGTACAAGCTCACCTGCCAGCAGAGGCTTAACAAAATGATTGTAGGGGACGAAATTGATCCCTGCCAGTCTCGGACGCAGAGTGGGTATCATATCATCGGTTATATACCGGGAATCCGTACGGGGATAGGTTATGACCTTGTGAATTTCATAAAGAGACTGAGCGCAATTCAAAGTCTGTTTCGCTGACAGGCTGTAACGGGTGTTGGCATCTCGTTGCAGGGAAGTCAGATCATAAGCCAGAGGGTGGCCTTCCGTCTTCGTTTTTACTTCCAGACATGTAACCAAACCAGTACCATTACTATTCCTGATCTTATACTGCAATTCGTTTGCCTGATGTTCAGAGAAGATTCTCGTCTGCCCTTTGCTGTTCTCCCATATACCATAATAATCCCCGAAATCTGCCTGCAGCAGCCAGTAATCTCCGGGAATGAATTTCATTATCTCGTTTTCCCTCTGCACGACCAGAGCCAGAGTGGGAGTTTGTACCCGGCCGGCATTCAACCGGGCTTCGAACTTGCAGGTAAGAGCCCGGGTAACATTGAGCCCCACCAGCCAGTCCGCCTCAGCACGGCAAAGGGCAGCGCGATATAGCCGGTCATAGTCCTGCCCCGGTTTCAGGGATGCAAAACCGTCTTTTATGGCAGTTTCAGTCTGAGAGGAGATCCACAGCCTTCTGAAAGGTTTTCTCTTCCAACCCGCCTTCTGCATTATCCAGCGAGCAACCAGCTCACCTTCCCTGCCAGCATCGGTGGCTACAATCATTTCCGTTACATCAGCGCGTTGCAGCAGCTCTTTTACAATATTGAACTGGTGCCGGGATTCTCTGATCACTATGAGTTTTATCCTCTCCGGAAGAAGAGGAAGATCACTCAACTGCCAGCGCTTAAAAGCAGGGTCATAATCATGCGGTTCCGCCAGCGACACCAGATGACCCAGTGCCCAGGTCACAATATAGGCGTTGCTCTCAAGATAACCCTTTCCAGCAGGACGACAACCCAGTACCCGCCCCAGTTCATGACCCACACTGGGTTTCTCGGCAAGAACCAGTGCTTTCATCATCACTCCTTTTCAAACCTGGCATAAAAAAAAATTCTTCAGGACAGTCTGTAAAGAAATTAATACCCGAATCTTTATGTAACCCATAATTATATTCCCTTCCTGAGTACATATTTTCAGAAACTGGCATTTTTACAAGGAACGCTGTCGAACGTGCTGACAAAATCGTGAAAAAAGCATAATAAACCAGGATAATTCAAATTCCACAGTTATTAATTTTCCAGGTATGCTGTAAAATATTTCAGCAACAATTAAAATAATATTGACAAGAGGACGGGTTTTATTCTATTTTCACATTGTGTATACTGATTATACAAATTGTATAAATATAAATAATTATGAATAAAAGAGTTATAAAAGAAAAAGAAAAAAGAAGGTTTAATATTCTGCAGGCTGCTGAGAAACTTTTCCTCAGCAAGGGATTCGAAAATGTCACCATGCAGCAGATAGCTCTGAAAGCAGATTTCACCCGTAGAACACTCTATTCCTATTTTTCCAGTAAGGAGGACCTTTACCTGGCTGTCTTCTTCAAGAATTCCCGCAAGCGCTGGCAGCAGAACATGAAAATGATGGATGCTGAAGATAATGTTGTTGACAAGCTCAGGGCTTATGGCAGGGCAAATTTCGATTACGCCATGAAAAATCCCCGACTGTTCCGCTTCAATATCTACTGGGAGCACAACGGTCTTGATATGAACCGGGTGAGCAAGCAGGCCTGGCAGGAATTCAGTCAGCCCCAGCAGGAAGCAATAAAACATATGGCAGCGATTTTTCATCAGGGTATAGCTGAAGGCATTTTCCGGGCAGATCTCGATTCCTGCCGCATGATGCGCATTCTTTGCATCACCCTGCGAAGCACATTGAATGAAGTGATTCTGGGTTACGAAAGCGAGGACTTTTATTTCAATTATCTGGATTTATTTATCCGATCGATTCTCAGATAAACAACCAGAATGCCGGGCAGTGACTCAATATCCGACAACAAACCGTCTGGCACAATCTGGAAAATACAAAGAGGAGACAAAATGAAAACATTTCTAACAATCTTATGCGTGGTGTTATCCTTAACTCTTCTGCATGCGGTGATGGATATGCCGGAGGGAATTTCCTATGATGCAGTTTACGATCGCTACCTGGTTTCATGCTGGAATGGAGCTTGTGTATGTGCCATAGACAGCGAAGGCAATGTTACCGATTTTGTCAACGGTCTGGCTCATTGTGCCAATAATCTTATTGTAGGTGATGTTCTCTATGTTACTTATTTCCAGGGCGTTAAAGGTTATGCCCTGAGTGATGCCAGTTGTGTTTTCACCCGCACTTTACCAGGTTGTTATGATCCTGATGGCATAGCCCTAGCAGATGATGGATTCCTGTATGTGCTCGATCATGGCGGCAAGATATACAGGATCGACATACCCACCCAGACCTTTGAACTCTTCATCAACGGGGGACTGGGAACATATCCCCAGGGTATGGTCTACGACCCTGTGCACAACCGCTTGCTAACCTGTTCCTTTCAGATCAACAGTCCTCTTTATGGTGTAGATCTCCCCCTGGGACTGGTATACCCGGCCGTTACCACTACCCTGGATAATCTGGATGCCATGGCAACCGACGATCAGAATAATATCTATGTGACATCGTCCGGTACTAATGCGGTATATCGCTTCAACAACGATCTTGCTCTGGAACCGGAAATCGTTTCCAGCGGACACAGTGGACCTTCCGGAGTGGAAATTAATAATCAGGACAACATCATGGCTGTATCCAATTTTTTTACCGATACAGTCGACTTCATTGCCCTTGAAACTGGTAATAACAACCAGGAATTAAACTTTCTCTCTCCCCTGAGGCTGGAGCAGAATTATCCTAATCCTTTCAATCCTGAGACGACAATATGCTACTCTTTAACCGGGAAAGAAGCTGCCCGATTGACAATATGGAATATCAGGGGGGAACTGATAAGAGAGTTCACCATTGCATCAGGTTTGAACAATCAGGTTGATCAAATTATCTGGAACGGCAAGGATAATAAAGGGAAGGATATGCCAGCAGGTATTTACTTCTACAGTCTGCAGAATACACAAAGCGAAGTTACCAGGAAGATGCTCCT
>JAFGRJ010000203.1 GCA_016935235.1 Candidatus Cloacimonadota bacterium | reverse complement strand
TGCAGATAGAGTTCGGCGGCTGCCTGCAGAAGAGTGCTGGTCTGGAAATTCACTTCATAAAGGTGGGATTTGATCAATTCCGCTGATTTGAAAATAATCCAGGAAGATTCTCTATTCATATAAACCACTGCTTCCAGTTCATTAAGCAGTTCCAGTAAACCTGTATGCCTGCTTTTTTCTCCTCTGCTGCCTTTAGCCAGCATCGAAACCCGCCCCTCCGATCTGCTGAAAAAATCCAGAATCAGGCTTGTTTCCCTGTACAGTACTTTTTTTAGAATAATACCCCTGATAGCTCTTTCTCTGCCAGTTGTGACCATAATGCATCCAATTTTTTTTTAATCAGAACCAGATCTTTATCTATATATTATATTGTACTTGTAATATCACAAAATAAATTTAAGCTTACTATTATGAAAAAAACAGTAAAATACTTCATGTTTTCCCCTATTTTAAAATCATGATTTTTCTTGTTTCATTGAAATTCTTATTTTTTAAATTAATAAAATAAATCCCGGAATTATAGGTATTGGGTATTTCATTTTGTAAATTGACGGAAACCAAGTATGAATTTATATTCTTTCTAATGGAGCCAATTTTCTGACCCAGTAAATTATATACAGATATTTTAACATTATCGATGTATTGATTTGATTCAAACATTATTTGTGAATCCGGTTTTACAGGATTAGGAGAAGCTGATAAAAATGTGCTGCTATTTTTCACAAGATAATGATCAATAGCTGTTATCGGTTCATAATAACCATGTCCTCCATACATTCCCATATCATTTGTTATTGTGCCCATCGCTGGCCAGAGACCAAACCCGGGATTATTAGGATCTTCGATATCATAATATAGACTATCAGGATTACCGGCATCTATACAGGGTGAATCATCTGACAAGTAGTAGTTGTCCAGAAAAAAGGGATAAGTATTTAGATTGGATTCTCCTTCCCAACCTCCTTGAATGTCAGAATAATTTATTTCTATATCATAATTCCATTCAACAAATTCAAGATAATGTGGATCGTTTCCCCAAAATATTGAATTCAGTATATTAAAAGTTCCTCCAAATTCTGCCATAAGAGATCCGCCGAAAACTTCTGCATAATTGTTGCAAATATTTGAATTTATCATATATAAAGATTCAGTGGTATGCATCCAAATACCCCCTCCAAAAAAGTCTGATGTATTATTAGAAATAGAAGAATTAACTATCACGCAATTTTCAATTTCCCACGTAGCGAGACCGCCTCCACCCTCTTCAGTATAATTAAAATCTATAGTTGTATTTTGAATTATTATATCGTTTCCTATCGCATAAATTCCTCCTCCGGTATATAGACAAATATTATTTTTTATTATAGAATCTTGTATATTACAATCGGTGTTATTTAGATATATACCACCTCCACAATCAGCAAAATTGAATTCAATTACATTATTGTTAACTTCAATCTCAGAATCTGAAGTAGCAATCGCTCCACCATATACATTATTTAGTTGGGTATAATAATTATTGTAGTAAAGATAGCTATTATTGATTACTCCAAAACTATTGTTTAACCCAATTCCACCAAAATCATTTCTATAAATATTCAGATTTTCTAGGTCAAAGGTGCTATATCTAATATTCATCCCACAAGAATTATTATTCGAAATAAATAGATTAGATGCAATAAAATTTGAACTATAAACATATATCGCACTACCACCATAAGTAGTCTCATTTTTAGTAATGTTTAAGTTACATAACATAATATCTGAATAAGAAATATGTAATGCTCCTCCCCAATCATAAGAACCATAATTATTAGAGATTTTAGAATTCGTTAATTTTACTTTTGACGAATTATTAATATATATTCCACTTGAATCATAACTCATATATGGTCGTGTATATTGAATAGAACAATATTCGAACTTAGAAGAATCCTGAAAGGTGTCATCAGTATCAATAACTCTGATCCCAAGCCAACCATTTAAGGTGTCCTGAGCGGTAAAATGGATAGAATCAACCTGTGTGCCTACTGCTATAAGTTGCCCGTGAATATCAAATCTATAGCTACCGGAAAATTCAACATTAACTCCCGGAGATATTATTAAAGCACTATCTTGAGAAATGTAGATATGATCATCAATAATGTACAGACTATCCAGATCCCAAATGCCACTTACATATCCTCCCGGAATATGGATTTCAGCATATAATAAAATGTTTAAAATTAAATAGATTAACAAAATTATAATTTTAATTTTCATAACATCACTCCTAAATCTAGAAAAGTCTAAGCAGAAAAAAGATTAATAATTTTCATAGTTATCGCACAATTTTTATTCCAATTATATACAATTTACATAAGTCATTATTAAATATAGAGATATAAAATCTGTAAAAAACTAATTTAATCCTTTTATATGCCTTCAATGTCAATTTATAGATATGGTTAACACAGAATTTTATATTATAAATAAACAATAAGAACTAGGAAATTAATTATTCTACCGTAACGCTTTTAGCCAGATTTCGTGGCTGATCGACATCCAGGGAACGTAAATCCGCCACATGATAAGCCAGTAATTGCAGAGGGATAACAGAAAGCAAAGGTTGGAGATCGTAAAGGGTTTCTGGAATATAGATAACATTTTCTGCAAGTTCACTCACCACATCATCACCTTTATTGGCAATTGCAATGATGCGTCCATTCCTTGCTTTCACTTCTTGCAGGTTGGATATAATTTTATCATATATAACATCTTTGGGCACAATGGAGATAACCGGCATATTTTCATCGATGAGTGCTATCGGGCCGTGTTTCATTTCTGCCGCCGGATATCCTTCCGCATGAATATAGGAGATCTCTTTGAGTTTCAGGGCACCTTCCAGGGCAACCGGATAGTTAACTCCTCTGCCCAGATACAATGCATTGGTGGCATCTTTTATCGTTTCTGCTATTTTACGGATCTGTGCATTGCTCTCAATGATTTTCTGTATTTTTTCTGGAATGCCTTTCAACTCGTTGATGAAATTCGTTCCAAAAACAGGTGACAGATGTCTCATCCTGCCCAGAAGTACTGCAAGTAGAGACAGCACTGTAACCTGTGAGGTAAAAGCCTTCGTGGAAGCCACACCGATCTCGGCCCCTGCGTGAATGTAAACCCCGCCATCCGATTCCCGGGCTATGGTGCTGCCCACTACATTGGTTATACCCAGGACTCTTACTCCCCGTGCTTGAGCTTCGCGCAGAGCGGCAAGGGTGTCAGCGGTTTCTCCTGATTGGCTGATCACGATGACCACAGTATTTTTGGGAATAATAGGATTCCGGTAGCGGAATTCACTGGCATATTCGACATCTACCTGCACTCGTGATAAATGTTCAATTATATATTTCCCGATCAGCCCGGCATGCCAGGAAGTACCGCAGGCAACAATCTGGATTTTTTCCAGAATCCGAAGTTCATCACCCGTCATGTTTAAACCGCCCAGCCGCGTGGTAGATAATTTCGGTACCAGCCTGCCCCGGAACGCATTCTCAACCGAGATGGGCTGCTCAAATATCTCCTTGAGCATGAAATGCTTGAACTGTCCCTTATCAATGGATGAAACATCCCAGTCGATTTCGGATATTGTGGCTTCAACTACCTCATTTTCCAGGGTAGTAATCTCGAAACTGTCCCTGGTAACAGTTACTATTTCATCATCATGCAAATAGATTACTTTTTTTGTGTGGATTATTATAGCACTGACATCGGAAGTAACAAAAAACTCATTTTTACCGATGCCTATGATCAGAGGACTCCCTTTACGGGCAGCGATAATTCTATCGGGATGATCTTCGCTGATGACAGCTATTCCGAAGGTTCCTTCCACCAACTTCAATGCTTCCTGGACTGCCAGAGTAAGATCATCAGTTTTTCGCGAAAAATGTTCAATAAGATGTGCAACTACTTCCGAATCGGTTTCGCTGGCGAAAACATGTCCCTGCGCCAGAAGTTTGTTTTTCAGTATCTGGAAATTCTCGATAATGCCATTATGGACAATGGCAATTTTACCAGAACAACTGGTATGAGGATGGGCATTAGTGCTGGTGGGTTCCCCATGGGTAGCCCAGCGGGTATGAGCCAGTCCTATATTCCCATATACTTCTTTGGGAGCAGGTAAAATACGCTCCAGCTCTATAATCTTCCCTGATTCCTTGTAAAGTTTAAGTTTACTATCCTTGTCTATAATAGCAATCCCGGAACTGTCATAACCTCTATATTCCAGTCTTTTTAAACCTTCAATGATAATAGGGGTTGCATTCCTGTTACCAATATATCCGACAATACCACACATAGAGATTCCCCTTAATTTAGATCGGGATTCCGGTTAATCCGGGTGTATAATTTCAAGAACACCAGGAAGATTATTAAAGCTGGGATACCAATCCACCAAACAAACTCGTCACCAGTCATCAGATAATCAAGTATTTTTATTTTTTCATGGTAATTTGAAAGCAACAGTGCTATGGAATTGTTGATGAAATGAGCGAACATGGGAATCAGAAGGCTATTTGATTTGAGAAGAAGATAACCGAGATATATGCCGAGGATGGAAGCCGGGATGAGTCGGAAAAAATCGAGATGGAAGATACCAAATAATACGCCTGATATAACGGCAGCTGCCCAGAAACCATATTTACGGAAGGCATTGATAATGTATCCCCTGAACATGGTTTCTTCGCATATTCCAGGTAAGACCGCGATTATGAGCAGGCTCTTCCAGATGCCAGCCTGCTCTGTGGAAAGAAGATTTCTCATCCCTTCCATATAAGATTCCGATACTGGATAAATCATATTGATAAATTGACCCAGTAAAACTACCAGGGTGATCATTGGTACTGCCATCAGAACGACCATCAGGAAGTTCAGGGGATTGGTAGGGTTCAGTTTCAAGGTGGCACGTATGTTCATTCTTGCTATCCTGAGGAGAAAGATTGTAGGCAATAATATCAAAATCAGTTGCGTGCGGACAAGACCGGACATCATTTCCTTTGCCTGCCAACTGCCCCCCACATAGAAGAGGAGTACGATCATGATCAGGAAGAAAAGGAATGCTACTTCAGGTGAGAGAACATTTTTTCTGCTCTGTCCCCAGAATTTCAGGGATTTATCTTCAGCCGTTCGAAATAGAATGGACTCATTCCTGAACAGATTCATGGAAATAATTATTGCAATAATATCCAGAATCAGGGTTGAGCCCAGTACAAGGGAGAAAGATAGGATCTGGAAATTACCACTCATGATTTCCTTGAAAAGCAGAGAGAAGTTCACCACCGGTATCAATGCGAATCCTGCGGTGAGCTTGAAACCGGGCAGCAGGCTGATCATGGATAGCATCATGCCCCCGATAATTATAGGCATCTGATAACTCTGAGCTTCTTTAATATTACGGGCATAAGTGGACAGTGACAGGAGAACAGCTGCAATAAGAGTTACCAATGGCAGCATGGCTGCCAGGATAAGGGCAAAATTTGAAATTGGTAATTGAATCCCGCCTGTATCCAGGCCACTCTGACCCAGGATATGACGGATGGAAAGGAACATGCTGAACAGGTTCATGAACACTGAGATCAGGGAAAAAGTGATAATCGTAAGATATTTACCGATAACCAGTTCAATCCGGCGCGCCGCACTCACCAGAATTGTTTCCAGAGTTCCCCGTTCTTTTTCTCCCGCTACCAGATCAGAAGCTACAACTGCTCCGCTGCTGAGGGTTATTACAATGAGCAAGTAGGGCAGGATCTTACCTACCATGAATCCCACCATCTGTTCGGGAGGAGCGATGTTTTCCTTCTTGATCTGCACTGCATCGAGTATATCAACTTCTATCATGAGGTCTTTCAGCCTTTCACTCACCAGTTCATCTTCCAATTCGCGGAGCCGGTTGGAAATTCTGTCATATGCTTGAACACTCAGGTCTTCAGTTTCGTTGTAACTTATGGTGACGATTATAACAGGAAATCCGGAAGCATTCAGGCTATCAGATATCTGGACGGCTGCCTGAATCAAATTTTCCCTGAGTAATACATCAATACTATCGGAAAAAGGCATGAATTCCAGGTTATCTATCGCTGAGATACCTCCTATTATTCTAACTGAGGTCTCACTTTTCACATGGTCGACCAGATATACATGCACCACTTGTTTTTCCAATTTGGTTTCCTGCCTCATGGCGAGAGAGGAAAAACCAACCATCAGCAAGGGATATAATATTATAGGAATAACGATCGATGTGATGACGGTTCTCTTATCGCGGAGCAGATCAAGCATCTCCTTACGGTAAATGACTGTAATCTTTCTCAGGTTAATCATTCTGAACCTCCGGCTGTGAACTCTGGGCAAACCTGATGAAAATATCATCCAGATCCTTCAAACCAGTTTCATCCTGAAAATCCTGCCAGGTGCCTTCCGCCAATAGTTTTCCATCGTGGATCATGACAATACGGTCTGCGATCCTTTCCGCTTCCCTCATGATATGAGTGGAAAAAAGGACACATTTCTGCTGCGCTTTGCAATTATGTATGAAATTTACTATATTCCGGGCTGTAAGAATGTCCAGACCGGCAGTCGGTTCATCAAATATCATTACCGGGGGATCATGAATAATAGAACGGGCGATGGACACTTTCTGCTTCATGCCGGTGGAAAGCAGATCGATTTTTTTATCCAGAAAGGCAGACATGTCCAGTAATTCTGACAATTCCTGGATACGAGAACTTATCGCAGCATCTTTCACATCATATAATCTGCCAAAATAGAAAATTATTTCCCTGGCCGTGAGACGACCATAAAGACCTGTATCCCCGGAGAGAAAACCCAGATTCGCCCTGACCTGTTGAGGTGAACGGATGATATCATGATTTTCAATGGTGGCAGTACCGGAAGATGGCTGCAATACTGTTGATAACATCCGCATGGTAGTGGTCTTGCCGGCTCCGTTTACACCCAGAAGGACTACAATCTCACCTTTATGTGCAGTGAAGGACAGGTTATTTACTGCCAGTAATTCCTCTTTCTCTTTCTGTGGGAATTTCTTAGTCAACTCTTTAACTTCAATCACTTTTCCCCCTGATCGATCAATCTGCCTGCCGGAGGTGTTCTGATGTGAAATTCGTAGCCTTCAGCAGGGTTATATTTAAAATATACATTATGCAGAAATGTCAATAATCTATTGAAATCTTCTGAAATATTGAAATTGGAGATATCCAGTTTAATAATTTTCAATGCCTTCCCGGTGAGTAGCCGGTAATCTATTGATCCTTCTGCGAGGTAAATTACCGAACTTTTCTCAGGGATATTACGGGCTGATAGTTCATTGTCAATGAAGGTTACCTGAACTGAATCCTTTTCCAGGATTTCCCGGAAGAGTTCATTTTTTTCCTCATCAGCACAAGAAGTCACATATACAATCCTGCTAATTAAAAATGGTTCAGTGACATCATTTTCGTTGATGCTGGTTTTATGGTCTGCCCGATGGGAAAAGTAACTGATACCAGAATTTACCCCTTTGTAAGTGAAGATAATTACCACAAGCAATGATGCTATCACAGCTATTTTCCTTATGATGGTAAGGCGGGAAAGTGCACCAAAAAAGGTCATGGGCAGGATAAAAAGACTGGTGCCCAGGAAAAAGGCCAGAAACAGAATCAAGCCACCAATGGGACCGCTGATCTCAATAGCCTGAGAAATGGCAATAAGAAAAGCCGGGCAGAAACTGATACCGGTGAAAACACCCAGAAGAAAAGGATTCTTGGTAATTTTCATCCACCTGCGGGTAATGCAGTTTCGTTCCTGTCGCTGCACCCGGAATACAGTTATCACCAGGTATATTGAGAGTAGCACATAGGCAATGGCAGTAAAGATCTGACGGCTGTGGACGGGAATATGTGAGCCGGCATAACCGAAAACTGCCCCGAAAGCCAGATAGGAAAAGAAACGCCCCAGGGTTATGAGAATAATTATCTGCAGACTTTCTTTATCACTTCTTTTCTCAGCCAGCAGGTAAGGGATATAAATTGGAGCACAGGTGGCAAGGCAGGTTGTTCCTGTAGCCAAACCCAATGCCCATCCCTGCAGGAAGGTGGTAATCATATCATAGCATTGGAAGGCAGGTTCAGGTTAAATTATCATGCCTGATCTTGCCTGCGTCAGGTTGAAGGGATGAAATCACTTTTATCATTTAACATTCTGGCAAACTGGGTGATAATTTTAACTGCGCCATCCAGATCCTTGTAGGAGATGATTTCATTGGGCGTGTGCATGTACCGATTGGGAATACTAATCAAACCAGTAGCAACTCCTGCTCTTGATACCTGAATGGCGTTGGCATCAGTCCCAGTACCTCTGGGAGCAGCTTCTATCTGATAATCGACTTTAGCTTCCTTAGCAGCACTTACGAGCATTTTAAAGACCTGTGGATTTATATTTGCCCCTCTAGCGATAACAGGACCTTTCCCGAGCCGGATATCACCAAGGTTATTCTTATCCATACCGGGATAGTCAGTGGCATGAGTGACATCGATTGCTATACTGACCTGAGGATCGATCTGAAAGGCACTGGTCTTGGCACCACGCAATCCGATTTCCTCCTGAACCGAGGAAACTGAATAGACATTGGCAGCGATTTTCTGCTTGCCTATTTCCTTCAAAACACCGGCAGCAACATAAACACCTGCTTTATTATCGGTAGCTTTTGTGGTCATGATATCAGTATTGAGTTCATCGACACCAGGAGCGAATGTGGCGAAATCGCCGATAGAGACCATTTTCTGAGCTTCTTTCTTATTTTTGGCACCGATATCTATCCATAAATCGCTGAGTTTGGGAGCCCTGTTCCTTTCTTCGGAATCCAGAAGATGAATAGGTTTCCTGCCAATGACACCCTTGAAAACATTACTGGCGGAATATACGTTGACTCTAAGCCCAGGCAGCAGGCTGCCATCTATTCCTCCAATGGCAGAGAATCTGAGGAATCCGTCATCATCGATATACTTGATCATCAAACCTATTTCATCGGCATGACCGACAACCATGAAACGGATCTTTTCACTGCCGTGTTTGAGGGCAATGACGTTACCATGTACATCTGTCTTAACTTCATCAGCATATTCAGCAATGAATTGGCGATAGACTTCCTGAGCTGGTTGTTCAAATCCGGAAGGACTGGGAGCGAGTACAAGATCGTGGAGGAATTTTTTCGATTTCTTGTCCATTAAAGAATTCTCCTTTTTTTCAGCAATTACTGGCCACACCGGCAGCAAATGGGTTGATTATTTTTTTCTCCTGCTTCTTCGATTTATTCAAAGGTATTATACAGAGGAACTTGAGAATATCCTTACCAGTGTTTCGATAATTATGTTTTAAATTAGGCTCCACGTAAATGACATCTCCCGGGTGAAAGGGGAATTCTCCATTTGCAGTTGTAAGGACACCTTCTCCGGCGACGATGAAATTTTCATGTTCCCAGCTATGGGAATGATAAGGAGTAAAACCTCCGGGATCAACTTCGAACAATCTGGTGGCAAAGTTGGGGGCACCATCCTTATCAGATATTAACCAGCGAATTCTGGCTCCTCTTGCTCCTTCCATTTCCACATTTTCCAGATCCACCTGCGAGTAATGGGTGATCTTCAACACATCCTCCTTTTCCTATGGAACTATAGTACTGAGATCTTATAAAAAAAGAAGTATCAGACAGATATAACTTCTTTGATTTCGGGGATTTCTTCCTTCAATACCCTTTCAATACCCGCTTTTAAAGTCAATGTAGCCATGGGGCAGCTTCCACAAGCTCCCTTAAGTTTTACTTCCACTACGTTATCTGCACGGACCTGAACGAGTTCACAGTCACCCCCGTCTGCCTGCAGGGCAGGACGGACCTTGTCAATTAATCTCTTTACATCTTCCTTGTTTACCATTTATATCCTCCAAATATTTATAAAAAGACATAGATAAAAATAATATATAACTATTTTAGTAAAGAAAAATTAAAAAAAGCAGGAATATTTTGTTTATGAACAATATCGATCTTTGTCCAGGCGTCAGAAATTCCTTGACTTAGAAAGCTTGCAATTGAGCTTGGCAAAAAAATATCATAATAAAGGAGCTGTAATGAAGAAGAAAATCATCATTATGGGTGCTGCAGGGCGTGATTTTCATAATTTCAATCTTTGTTACCGTGACAGTGAAGACTATGAGGTGGTAGCTTTCACAGCAGCCCAGATTCCTGATATTGACGATCGCAGATATCCGCCGGAATTAGCCGGGAAGCTTTATCCCAAAGGTATTCCCATTTACCCGGAAGAATTGCTGGAAAGGCTTATCAGGGGGCATGGGATTGATCAGGTTATATTTTCCTATAGTGATGTACCCTACGACATTGTTATGCAGAAAGCATCTCTGGTTAATGCAACCGGTGCTGATTTTGTCCTCCTGGGTATAGGAAAGACCAGGATCAGGACCAGTAAACCCCTGGTCACTATCTGTGCCACCAGGACGGGTTGTGGTAAGAGTCAGACTACACGCCGCGTCGTACAGATTTTGAAGGAAAAAAACCTGCGAGTAGTGTCGATAAGACATCCCATGCCCTATGGTGATCTGGTGAAGCAGAAAGTACAGAGGTTTGCTGAAATAAAGGATCTGGAAGCTTACAATTGCACCATCGAGGAAATGGAAGAATATGAACCGCATATTAAGATGGGGAGTATTATATATTCCGGGGTGGATTACAAAGCCATTATTCAGCAGGCGGAACAGGAAGCTGACATAATCGTCTGGGACGGTGGTAACAACGACACGCCGTTTTATACTTCGGAAAAAGAATTAAAAATCGTGGTAGTTGATCCTCATCGCCCTGATCACGAGGTTTCCTACTATCCGGGGGGAACGAATTTCAGAATGGCAGATGTGATCGTGATCAATAAGATTGATTCGGCAGATCCTGAAGGTATACAGATAGTCCGGGATAATATCCGGGAAATAAATCCCGGGGCTATAGTGATCGATGCTGCCTCTCCCCTGTCTGTCGAACAACCGGAACAGGTCAGAGGGAAAAAAGTTCTGGTAGTGGAAGATGGTCCAACTTTAACCCATGGCGAGATGACCTATGGTGCGGGTGTTGTGGCTGCAGAAAAATATGGAGCTGCTGAACTGGTAGATCCAAGGGAATATGCGGTAGCTTCTATCAAGGAAACGTTCAGACGATATCCAGATATTGGCTTACTCCTGCCGGCAATGGGTTATGGCAGCCAGCAGATCAAGGATCTGGAAAAAACTATCAACAGGACTGTGTGTGATCTGGTTATCATTGCTACTCCCATTGATTTACGCCGGATAATAAAGATCAACAAGCCGGCGGTTCAGGTGAAATATGAACTTCAGGAAATAGGATATCCCGACTTGAGGGATGTACTTAAGAGGTTTTAATTTGCCATACCTTTAGAGCCGTTTTATTCCGGCTCTATTTTTTTATTAACTCCCATTCCTGCCACTGGGAAATCTCAATTTCTCCGGGAGGGGATCCTGCCGCAGGTCCCTGTATAAAAGCACTATGGCAAAAATGGGTGGCTGAAGATGGATCAGCAGCATTATAGATCCTGAAATAGATTTTTTCACCACAATGCACTGCTGGTTCTTCTGGCAGGAAATCCTTATCCAGCCAGATAAAATAGAAATCACAGAAAAAATACCCTGGACCTAAAAGGTATTTCTCCCCGTTGAAAAAGAAATCTGTCCTGAGATTTTGAAGCTCTTTCCCGTGAAAGTCTTTCTCATAGGAATATACTCCTTCCTGAGCAGGGCTGCATATTTCCACGAGACAACTGTCGGGAACCGGGGTTTTACCATCAGGCAAGAATATGGGATGCGCAAATTTCTCCTCATCGAGATATTTAAAAAGGGTCAGGACATTCTGAGCTGACAAGTAGGAACTGACACATAGAAATATAATCAACAGAACTTTCATATCTACTCACTCCGTGCAATATTACCCTTGCTTCCTTCGGGCAGAAATTTTACAATATCATTTAAACAGATTTCGCAATTATGATGCAAGCAATATTTGTAATAGAGGTGCAGCAAACCTTGCTGCAGGATCGATTTACTTATGATTTTCTTACCTGATTGACCGGGCATCTTACTCTTCATATATTTGGTAATATGATTATCAGCCAGGGCAGGATAATCATGATATAGTATCCAACAGGCTTTTTCCAGTGCTGCATTTTTTTTCTTCAGGGCAAAAGCCAGGAGCAGGGGAAGTATAACGTTGATCATGAGAACATCAAGCCTGTCTGAACCGATAATGTATTTCTCCGGGATAAAAGCAGAGTCACGAAAGAGCTTGAAGAACGCAGTACGAAGATTTGCTGTGGTGAAGGCAAGGGGACTTATGGCAAAAAGATTGGAGAATCCAATTAGCAACCTGTTCCCCAGGCCCTGATAAAGCAGATGAGAAACCTGCAAAATTCTTACTGCTGGATTATTTGCAGGTCTAATCCGGAAAAGGTTCCATTTGATATCTATAATGTCTTTATTGTATGGCTGTAATCCGTATGCTCTTTTCCATTTAACAACCAGATCGGTGGGAAAATTATCAGGAAGGTGGTCGATCAGACCGCTAGCGTTCAGTAAGATGGCTATCATTTCGTCATGAGTCATACCATCCTGTTTATATTTCGACAATTTTTTATAGGACATGTTACTGGCGAGAAGCAACATCTGGTATTTGTTCTTGCTGTATCCCATAGCCTCCATAATGCCCTGGTAAGCTAATTGATCGAAGTCTGTAAAATAAAGTTCAGCAGAGAACCTGAGCATTTTTTCCCTGATCCTCTGTGTTCCCATCAACATGAGATAATTCAGGCAATCTCTCTTTTCGATGTCTGCAAATCCCGGGCAATGTGTATCCTGCTGCCTGAAAGCCTGATTGGAATATTTCTTGATCAGTTTTCTGATATCATCATCCAACCAATCCCGCAATTCCAATATTTCGACTTTTTTACCAAGAGCATCATGCGTATATTGATAGCACAGGTCATTTTGAAATACAACATGCAGAATGACAGCAGTGAAGGCATAGTTCTGATCATGGTAATGGTTATGCCAGTCATAGGTGGTGCGATCTATTTCCACATCTCCCCTGACGACCTTTCTGCCAATCTTGAGGATAGCATTCTTGAAATCAGGTCCATTGTCGGTGTTCCATCTTCCCTGATAGATGATCCTGAGTATTTTACCGGAAACAGTTCTGATTTTTCCGGTAAGATGCTGGGCATCCCAGATATGATAAAGAAATTTCTCTGAAAAATCCATGTTCCTCTCCTTATGACTTGAATAACAAGCTCGAATTTTTAATCAGCAGGAGAGGACGGGGTTATATTTGTCTTACCAGCGAGGTAATATATTCTGCAATAGCCAGGGAACAGGTAAGTCCCGGTGATTCAATGCCCATCAGGTTTATGAACCCGGGTAGACCTTTTTCAGCTTCATCCCGGATGTAAAAATCCCGGAATCCCTCATTGGCACCCTGGAGTTTAGCTCGAATGCCACAGTCATCAGGATTGAGATCGTCTCCAGCAATTCCGATATAACGGTTGACTGCCTCCAGAAACTCTTTCTTATAGCTTTCATCCATCCGGTAATTTATTTCATCTATATAGTAAGCGTTGGGCCCGAATCTGACTTCACCGTTAAGGTTGATAGAAAGGTGGATACCAAGAGAAATACCACGGGGATCGGGAACTGGATAGATCAGGTGTTTGATGCCCTTGATCCTGGTTGTCTTGTAATATTCGCCCTTGCACCAGTGGATACGTAGATTCGATTTAGCGGTGGCAATACCCGCCAGGCGAGCCACATTTTCACAGAAGAGACCAGCGCAGTTAATGACTACATTGGACTGAAATTTCTCTCCATTAGAGAAATCTACAATATAACTGCCACTTTTTCTGCTGATTGCCGTCACTTCCATATT
>JAFGRJ010000202.1 GCA_016935235.1 Candidatus Cloacimonadota bacterium | reverse complement strand
TGAGTTGCCCCGTTTCTGATCTGACCTTTAGTGTACCCGAAAATTTCTTCAAAATCCAAAATAGCCTGTTCCTCGATGTTGCCATCAACCTCGGCACTGCCCTTGATCTCGATCAGACCGGTGGATGTGATGGCATTGTCCACACCCTGGGGAGTACAGAAAAACGGGCTATAGGATACCTCAGCCCTGCTGGTATGATTAACTAGATTCTGATCGATCTGGCAGGTGATGTCAGCCTGAATTCTAATGGTATCCTGATCTGCTGTGACATCATAGGTTATCTGGTTGATAGTGCCGTTGAGAACATTGAAATTGTTGAAGGTTTCTGTCTGCACACCGGGATTTATATCTACCTCATAGGTTGAGATGCGGTTTATGGCATAGGTCAAAGCATAGTTGCCCAGGTTCCTTACTTCATTGTGGACTATTTCCTCTTTGATGGCTTCCGGTAATTGCTGACTGCGGCTATAACCGGATGTTAAAATGAAGGGAAGAAGCACAGCAATCAATAAAACCATCAAAACAGTAATCTTACCCATAATTACCTCACTTCTAATAGACCATCGCTTACTTTTCTGCATGATCTATGCCAATAATTTATTCAACCACCAGTAATTTGTCAACTTTTTAATTTATTATTTCCTAGTTCATTATCACTTTCACTATCTGATAAGCTCAATGCCTGTTTCTATAACCAATTGTAATAATGTGCCATTTCTGGGCCACTGTGTGGCATAACGGCACTATCGGGTTATCCTGTGGTTATAACAGAAAACCTGATAAATAATATTTGACATAAAACAATATAGATAAAGTTCTTGTGCAGATTAGCGGAGTATAGATGAAAACAGAGATCCCATTTAATGGTTCTGAGAGAGGAACAGCGGCTCATAACAGCGGGAGCAGTAAAATCCATGAAAACTGTTATGACCGCAGATATATTACCATACCCTGGTACGCCCTTCTTTTTTAATGCCAGCATCTCAGGCTGACACCAGCAATCAGATCATTCACAAAAGGAGAGAAATCGATGCATAGAACCGTGAATCCCAAAGAGAAACCGGCAGAACTGGAAAAGCGGGTCAGGGAATATTGGCAGCAGCATAAAATAGATCAGAAGAGTGTGGATTTTCGTAAAGAGTGTCCCCAATTCGTTTTTTTTGAAGGACCACCCACCGCCAATGGCATGCCCGGGATACATCATGTTATTTCCCGGACTATCAAGGACAGTATCTGCCGTTATAAGACCATGAAGGGTTACCAGGTAAAAAGAAAAGCCGGTTGGGACACTCATGGCCTGCCAGTTGAAATTGAGGTTGAAAAAGCTCTGGGATTAAAAGATAAAAAGGAAGTTGAAGAATTCGGTATAGAAAATTTCAATAAGAAATGCCAGGAATCCGTTTTTTCCTATGAAAAGGAATGGAAGCAGATGACACGCCTTATGGGATACTGGATTGATCTGGAAAATCCCTATATTACGTTGCAGAATTCCTATATCGAATCGGTATGGTATATTCTACGTGATTTTTTCAGTAGAGGACTGATCTACAGCGGTCACAAAATAGTACCTTACTGTCCCAGTTGCGGTACTCCCCTTTCCAGTCATGAAGTTGCCCAGGGTTATGAAGAGACCGAAGATCCTTCTGTTTTTATAAAATTCCGCTGCAAAGGTGAGCCTGATACTTCTTTTCTGGCGTGGACAACCACCCCCTGGACTCTGATATCCAATGTTGCCCTGGCTGTACATCCCGACGAGACATATGTTAAAGTCCAAAATGGCAATGACAGGCTTATTCTGGCCAAAGCAAGGCTGGAGGTATTGGAAGGAGATTACGAAATCCTTGCAGAATTTACAGGTCGGGAAATGGAATACAGAGAATATGAACAGATGTTTCCCTATGTAAAACCAGGTAGAAAAGCTTTCTATATAGCTCTGGCTGATTATGTGTCCATGGATGAAGGTACCGGTATAGTCCACACTGCACCGGCTTTTGGCCAGGACGATTACAATCTTGGCATGCAGTATGAACTGCCTTTCCTGCAACCTGTGGATGATGCAGGCAGATTCACTGCCGAAGTAACCGACTGGGCAGGTGTTTTTGTAAAGGATGCCGACAAGGATATAATCAAGAAAATGAACCAGGAGGGCATGCTGTACAAACGCAAGCAGGTCATGCACAGTTATCCCTTCTGCTGGCGCTGTAACAGTCCCCTTATCTATTATGCCCGATCCAGTTGGTATATCAAAACCAGTGATTTCAAGGATAAGATGCTGGAGAACAATCGCAACATCAAATGGTATCCCCCTTTTGTGGGAGAGAAACGTTTTGGGGAATGGCTTGCCAATAACGTGGACTGGGCGATCTCACGGGACAGGTTCTGGGGAACGCCTCTGAATATATGGGTATGCAAGCAGTGTGGCGAACTTGAGTGTATCGGCTCTATTGAAGAGCTGGTCCATAATGGCAGGTTGAAGAATGGCCAGGCTGTTCCTGCCGATATTGAACTGCATCGTCCATATGTGGATGATGTTGTATTAACCTGCAGGAAATGCCAGGGTATCATGGAACGAACTCCAGAAGTCATAGATTGCTGGTTTGACAGTGGTGCCATGCCTTTCGCTCAATGGCACTACCCTTTCGAGAACAGTGAAAATTTCGATCCGGGAATGTATCCTGCAGATTTTATCAGCGAAGGTATCGACCAGACCCGGGGCTGGTTTTACTCATTACTGGCCATTGCCACACTCTTTACCGGCAAATCTTCCTACAAGAGTGTTCTGGTGAATGACCTGATCCTGGACAAGCAAGGTCAGAAAATGAGCAAAAGCAAAGGGAATACGGCAGATCCAATAGAACTCATGCATAATCATGGCGCAGACGCTATCCGCTGGTACCTGCTGGCTGTGAGCCCCCCCTGGATCCCGACCCGTTTTGATGAAAAAGGAGTGCAGGAGATCGTTAACAAATTCATCGGCACTCTGAAAAATGTCTATTCTTTCTATGTCACCTATGCCAATATAGATAATTTCAATGCCCGTGATTACAATATATCAGACACAAAGGAAGTTGAGATCGACAGATGGATAATATCACGTCTGAACAGCCTGTGCGCGGAAGTTAATACCAATATTACTGGCTATGATCTTACCAAAACGGTAAGAGCTATCCAGAACTTCGTTATTGACGAGTTGAGTAACTGGTACGTGCGACGCTGTAGACGACGTTACTGGGAGATGAGTCTCACTTCGGATAAAAAGGATGCCTATCTGACCCTTTATCAGGTTCTGATAGAAGTCTGCAAACTCATGGCGCCTTTTGCACCCTATCTTTCCGAGGAGATATTCGTCAATCTTACCGGCAAGGAAAGTGTGCATCTGACAGATTATCCGGTCTCCAATAATGAGGTAATCGACAGGAAACTGGAGAAAGAAATGCAGACCGTTATTAATCTGGTCACACTGGGTCGTGCTGCCCGCAACAACTGCCAGATCAAAGTCCGCCAGACCCTGAGGGACATGTATGTTCCCGAAAAGGTAAAACCTCTGATAGAAAGGATGGAAAATCTTATCAAGGAAGAGATCAATATCAAGAATATCATCTATATCAGCGAAAAAGAAGATTTTGTACAGTATGATATCAAGGCCAATTATAAAGTACTGGGACCCAAGTACAGCAAACACATGAAGAACATAGCCGAAGCTCTACAGGAGATCGACGGCAACAAACTGGTCAATACTCTGAATCAGGGCAATGAGTTTTTCCTGGAACTTCAGGGCAGTACTTTTAAAATCACCGACGAAGACATTATCATAACCATAAAGGATCGTCCGGGTTTTGTTTTTGAAGCAAACAAAGAATTGTTCGTAGCGCTCAGTACCGATCTTACTCCGGAATTGATTGCGGAAGGTCTTGCCCGTGAACTGGTCAATAAAATCCAGTTCACCCGCAAAGAAAAGGAATTTGATATCATGGACAGGATCATCATAAACTATCTGGCGGATGACGAAATAGCCAGGGTACTCAGTGATTATTCCGAGTATATCCGTACGGAGACTCTTACCGCACATTTGCACAGATTGACCGATCACGACAGCAGTCTGATGAAATGGGACATCAATGGTCGTGAGGTGTATATCAGGTTAGAAAAAGAATCCAGGAGTAAATAAATGGCCAAGATCAAACCTTTTCGGGGCGTCAGACCGGTCAGTGAGAAGATAAGGCAGGTAGCCTCACCTCCCTACGATGTAATTGATTCCCGGGAAGCAAGAAAGCTTGCTGCTGGAAATCCCTACAGTTTTCTGCATGTGGTCAAACCGGAAATAGACCTTCCCGAAAGCATCGATATTTATGATCCCCGGGTATATGAAAAAGGACGTGAAAACCTCTATCGCATGATTGAGGAAGGAATACTGAAACAGGATCCTGAATACTGTTTTTACCTCTACCGGTTGATTATGGGTGATATTATTCAGACCGGGCTGGTCGTTGGTGCATCCATAGAAGATTACGAGGCAGATGTCATCAAGAAGCACGAACACACCAGAGCAGATAAGGAAGCAGACCGGATCAGGCACGTGGATACCCTCAACGCTAATACAGGGCCTGTATTCCTAACCTACAAATCACGGACTGATATGAACAATCTGGTGTCCCTTCTAACTAAATCAGTCCCGGAATATGACTTCCTGGCTGACGATGGTGTGAGACATATTTTCTGGAAAATATGTGATAAAAAGGTCATCAGAAAAATCATAAATATCTTTGCCGGTATTGAATTTCTCTATGTAGCCGACGGTCATCACCGTTCCGCATCCGGAACCAGGGTCGGTCAGATGCGGCGGGAACGAAATGCCCGTCACACGGGAAAGGAAGAATACAATTATTTCCTCGGTGTATTGTTTCCGCACGACCAGTTGCATATCATGGCTTACAACAGGATTGTAAAAGACCTTAATAATCTTAGCGAAGCTGAATTTCTGGAGGCAGTATCTCGGTCCTTTCATATCGAGAAATACCCGGATGATTCCCCGGGTAAGCCAAGAACCTGGCATGAATTCGGCATGTACCTGAACGGTGTCTGGTACAGACTTACTGCCAGAGAAGGATCCTTCCCTGCCCATGATCCAGTGAAATCTCTGGATGTATCAATCCTGCAGGACAATCTTCTCTCACCTATCCTGGCTATCGGAGATCCCCGCACTGATAAGAGAATCGATTTCGTGGGTGGAATAAGAGGACTGCAAGAACTTGCCAGGCGGGTGGATCAGGGAGAAGCAGTCGCCTTTACCCTCTATCCCACCTCCATAGAACAACTCATGGCAATAGCTGATTCCGGAAAAGTAATGCCTCCCAAATCAACCTGGTTCGAGCCTAAATTAAGGTCGGGGTTGATTATCCACCTGCTCGACTAAATTCATGAAGAATTGAGATTCAACCACTTTTATATCCTATGAAGCACTATTATCTGGTGAGTCTGGGCTGTCCTAAAAATCTCGTTGATAGTGAAATTTTCGCTGATATCCTGCAAAAAGCCGGTTACAGGTCAACCGATCGAATTGATAAGAGCGACCTGGTGCTTATCAATACCTGTGGATTTATAAATCCAGCCAAGGAAGAATCACTGCAGTATCTTCTAGAATCCGCGGAATATAAGAAACATAACAAAAAAATAACCCTGATTGCTACAGGATGTCTGGTGAAAAGGTACTATCATGAACTGAAACAGAATATCAAAGGGATAGATCATTTCATCGCTTTGAAAGATTTTTCTGCCCTGGCTGCACTCCTCGGGGTAGAGGATAAGTTCAGCAGAAAATTGCTGACCCCTGGTCACTATGCCTATCTGCGTATCAGTGACGGATGCAGCAATAATTGCTCTTACTGTACCATTCCCCAGATAAGGGGTGCTCTGGCAAGCATTGCCTGGGAGAATTTGCAGGCTGAAGCAGAATACCTCGGTACCCGGGGTGTTAAAGAGCTCATCATTACCGCTCAGGATATAACCAGATATGGAACAGATCTGTATGGCAAACCGAAACTGGGTGATTTAATCGAAAAATTACATGAGATTAAGGATATCGAGTGGATAAGATTGTTATATCTGCACCCTGCTCACATCAAGGAAGATCTTGTACGCAGGATTTCATCTCTCCCCAAGGTCTGTCCCTATTTTGATATTCCCCTCCAGCATGTCAGTAATAGAATTCTGCAATCCATGAACAGAAGGATAACCAAATCAGAGATCTTTGACCTGCTGGAGATGGTGCGGCATCATATACCAGCAGCAGAGTTCCGGACCACCTTCATTGTTGGTTATCCCGGAGAGACCGCTGCTGATTTCTCAGAGTTACTTGATTTTATCAAGATTAACAAATTCATCAGGTTAGGTGCATTCCTCTATTCCAGAGAAGAAGGTACTGTAGCCTATGATCTCAAACCTCATATTACATCACGAACGGCAAGATCCAGGCTTGATACCTTACTGAGTGTGCAGCAGCAGATATCCGCCGATGTACTCAGTAATTTTATTGGCAGAAAAATAGAAGTAATAATTGACCAGATAACAGATGATAAGGATTTTAGATTTATTGGCAGAACAAAATACGATGCACCAGACATTGATGGTCAGGTTTATATTGCGGGAGAAGGTCTAGCTCCGGGGGATATTGTGAATGTAAACATAATAGATTCTGGAGAATATGATCTGGTGGGGCAGATATTATAGGGCAAGGAGAAAAAATGATGAAGAAAATAGCCTGCACGGGCATTAAACCAACAGGCACACCGCACATCGGTAATTTTTTCGGTGCCATAAAACCAGCTCTGGAACTGACCAGGCATTATGATGCCAGATACTTCATTGCGGATTATCATGCCCTGAATGCCATGAAGGATCCTGTCAGCCTGAAGCAGAACACCTTCGAGGTAGCTGCCACCTGGCTGGCCTGTGGCCTGGATCCGCAACATTCCCTGGTTTACAGGCAATCTCAGGTTCCAGAGACCTTCGATCTGGCTATCATGCTCCTGGCTTTTACTGCCAAGGGTATGATGAACAGGGCTCATGCCTACAAAGCCATGGTTCAGGCAAACACCGATGCGGGAAGGGATCCTGATGACGGCGTGAATATGGGACTATTCACCTATCCAGTTCTGATGGCTGCCGATATTCTGCTTTTTGATACTGATGTCGTGCCTGTCGGGCAGGATCAGGCTCAACACCTGGAGATGACTGCCGACATTGCCCAGAGTGTAAATCATAACTACGGGAAGGAACTGCTTAAAGTGCCCCAACCCCTGATCCAGGAAAACACCCATACAGTTACCGGACTGGACGGCAGAAAAATGAGTAAAAGTTATAATAATACCATCCCTATCTTTCTGGAAAGCAAGAAACTGCGTCAGATCATCATGAAAATTGTAACAAATTCTCAAACAGTGGAAGAACCCAAGGATCCCGATCAATGTAATATTTATTCCCTTTACAAGTTATTCGCCAATGAACAACAGAAGAAAGCTCTGCGACAGCGCTACGAATCTGGTGGCATGGGCTGGGGACAGGCCAAACAGGAGCTTTACGATCTGATGGAACAAAGTCTGGCTCCTATGAGAAAGAAATACCAGGAGTTAATAAACAACACCGATCATATAGATGAGATCCTGACCACAGGATCAGAAAAAGCAAGAGAAATTGCAACCAGGAAGATCTCTTTCCTGAAGAAGGAAATCGGTATAGGCTAAATGGTAAAAAAACCTTTAAAATATTTGACACAGGAAAAGTGCTTCCCTAAAAGTGTCCCAGTTTTATTAAACAGGAGATAGGATGTATACTCTTTTCACGGTTATCCATGTGTTGATCTCAGCTGCGCTGATATTGGTCATTCTAACTCAATCCAGTAAAGGCGGTGCTCTGGACGGTTTTATCGGTGGAACAGCAACCTCGATGTTGGGTGGTCAGGGAGCATCCAAGTTTCTGAAGAATGCTACCAGAATCCTTGCTTTCCTGTTCATGCTTTCCTGTTTTCTGCTGGCTTTCCAGTTGAAGGGTGGAAAAGCTCCGGGAGCCAAGGTTGTGGATAAACTCAAGAAGGAAGTTGCTGAAGATACACAGACTGAAGAAGAACTTCCCGCTTTACCGGAAACAGAAGATCCATTACCCGGCACCGGTACAGAATAAAGCAGAAGTGGTGGAATTGGCAGACACGCAAGACTAAGGATCTTGTGCCCGATTTAGGGTGTGCGGGTTCAAATCCCGCCTTCTGCACCAACTTTTATCACCGCCACAGCGGTGTTTTTTTTATTCCTGTTGATTCCCTACTATTTTCCAATCCGAAAAAAATAATTGTAAATATGAAAGATCGCCGTTTTCCTGCGATGGTTCCTGAGAGGTAACGAATCCATCCTGATTACTCAAGGTCATGGTAAAGCTGGCAACAGCATATTCTCCGCTGATAACATCCACAGTAATGTTATCTATTTCCAGTTCCAGATAATCCAACAGCCTGTTATCCCAGATCACAGTTTCAGCATCGAAATCATTGCCGTTATGCAGGAAATCCTCATGGTAAAAGGTCATTATTTCATCCAGATCATGGTAGTTGAAAGCCAGTTCCAGATCATTCAACAACTGATTGATTTCAGCTGCATTCGCTTCCCCCGGTGAACTTACTTTATTACATGCTAATAAACAGCAGATCGATAAAAATAATGGTAAGATACTCTCTCTCATGCTCTTTCCAGTACTGCAACATTTTCCATATGGTATGTATGCGGAAACATGTCAAAGGCCTGCATTCTGATGACATGGTAACCAGATTGCAGGAACATTTTGATATCACGGAGCTGGGTGGCAGGATCACAGCTTGCATATATGACCCTTCTTATTCCACTGTCGATTATCTGATCTAGCAGTTCCCTGCTGATACCTTTTCGGGGTGGATCCAGGATAATGACATCATTTTTCTTCATGATTCCTGATAGATTACCCTTTGCTTCCAGGTCCTGAACAGAGAAACTGCAATTAGTCCTGCCATTGAGGGCAGCATTGCTACGGGCATCCTCGACCGCAGATGTCATGTTTTCCCAGCCTAATACATGAGATGCTTTATCTGCTATAAACACCCCAATGGTCCCGGTACCGCAATAGGCATCGATCACCTTCATCCCGGGCTCGATGTTATCCCTGATATATTTATACAACGATTCAGTAACTGCAACATTAATCTGAAAGAAAGACCTATAGTGGATTCTGAATCTTAATGTGTCAATCTTCTCATAATAATGATCCTGACCCCAGATAATTTTTTCCTCTTTTCCGAGTATGGTATTCACGGGTTGAGGGTTTATATTCTGGATAATCCCCCTGAGATTGGGAAAATTCTCCCGGAGAAGTTCACTTAATATTATTGTAAAAGGCAGCTTGGTATTTTTTGTCACGATGATAATAATCAGCTCGGAAGTCTTCTCACTGTAGCGCATCCCGAGAAACCTGACATTGCCCTGACCACTCTTTTCATCATAGACACTCACTTTGGCTGCACTCATATATTCCAGAAAAACCTGGCTCAGATGATTGAATAAGACCGGTTGCAGCCAACAGGTGTCATGAGGTACCACCTGATGGGTTTCCCGGGCAAACATGCCGATCCTATAAATATCACCATCCTTTTGCAGCGGCAGGAAAACCTTGTTCCGATAATGATCATGATGACCGGCAGAGACTACTTCAGGTAGCTCTGCTGCAAAGACTCCCCGAAACAATTCACTGATGATTTCCTTTTTGAAGTGTAATTGCTCCCGGTATTTTATATGAAGCCAGTCGCAACCACCGCAGTCCGTAAAGACATTGCATTTGTACTGCCCGCGTGACGATGATGCTTGCTTTATTTTTACAATTTTCCCGAAAAGGACCTGCTTTCTTGCTTTATTGATTTCCACTGTTAGAAGGTCACCCGGAGCTGAATAAGGTATGAATAGGGTATTATTTCCTGCATGAGCAAGACCGTAACCACGATAGACCAGTTTCTCGATTTGAACGTCGGATAATACGGAAGGATATTTCAAATTTTTCCCTGTAGATGTAACAAGAGTAACCGCCAGACGACAAAAATAGCTTCCCGTACTATTTTCTTGGACATTTTGGAATGACCGCTTCTCCGGTCGGTAAAAACTATTGGTATTTCCTGTATCCGAAATTTATTGCGCCAAGTCCTGTAATTCATTTCGATCTGGAAAGAATAGCCGTCAGATATGATTTCGTCGAGGTTTATTGATCGAAGGACCTCCTTGCGGAAGCATTTAAAACCCCCGGTAGGATCTTTTATCGGCATACCGGTGATTAACTGGACATATTTGGAAGCCAGATAACTGAGCAGTAATCTTTTCAGGGGCCAGTTGACAACATTCATACCTTTAATGTAACGAGAACCGATGATCAGGTCATGATCGGTAATTTCTTTTATCATTATGGGTATCATGGCAGGATCATGGGAAAAATCGGCATCCATTTCGAAGATCAAATCATAATCCTCTGCCAGAGCGTAGCGAAAACCCTCTACATAAGCTGAGCCCAGACCGAATTTGCCTTCTCTCTTCAGAAGATGGATACGTTCATTCTTTTTAAGCATTTTTTCTACAATCAGAGCAGTCCCATCCGGAGAATTATCATCCACGATGAGGATCTCGATGTTCTTGCCCTGTTTCAGAACCTCGGATATTATATGCCGCACATTATCTGCTTCATTATAAGTCGGGATTATAACGAGCACTTTCATTTTTTATCCAGATTGTTTATCAGCAGTTGTGTTACGGGAACTTTTCCTTTTTTCCGGGCAGGTGAACCCATCCAGACATCTTCTGCGCTAACATCTCTGGTAACCGTACTGCCTCCGGCAACCACACCATCAGGTTCAATGGTCTTGCCCGGTAAAACGGTAGCATTTACCCCGATCCTGCCCCCTCTCCTGATCGTGATTCCCCTGAAATGTTTAAAACGTTCCTTATCCCTACCAAGGTAATTATCATTACTGGTAGCCACACAGGGCGCTATGAAACAGTAGTCCTCCACCTGGGAATAAGCAGTAATATAGCAGTTGGTTTCAAATTTATTACGGTCACCGATTCTGACATAATTTTCTATGGTAACGTTTCTTCCGATGATATTGAAATCACCTATTTCAACATTTTCCCTGATCGTGGCAAAATCTGCTATCAGATTGTCTCGACCGATTTCCGCCTGTGCATAGATAATCACTCCCGTGCCTATCAGGCAGCATTCCCTGATACAAGCAGGTTTTAAATTCTCTTCATCGGAAAATATGCTGCGGGGTGAGCGCAGCGGCTTTTTACCTATTACACAGAAATCATCTATTCTGACATTGTCTGCAATTTGCGTACCAGGATAAATCACCACATAATTTCCGATGCAGCAGTCATTACCAATTACAACGTCATCCATTATTATCGAGCCCAGGCCTAACACGGTATTCCTGCCGATCCGGGCCTGGGAAGAGATCAGTTTATCCATGGCAACCTCATTTTTTTAATATTGAACATTTTTCCTCGAAAGAATTCGTTAAGTAAAGTATTTTTTTAAACTTAAAAAAAAAGGCTGCCAGTACAGGCAGCCTTTTTTACTGGATTCACACTATTATATAATACCCTGATCTAACATCGCATTAGCCACTTTCATGAAACCAGCCACATTTGCTCCCTGTACATAATCCATATAGTCACTTTTCTGCCCGTACTGCACGCACTGGTCATGTATGTTCAGCATGATGCGATGCAGCTTCTCATCAACCTCTTCCTTCGACCAGCTGAATCTCAGGCTGTTCTGGGACATTTCCAGTCCGGATGTTGCAACTCCTCCGGCATTTGCAGCTTTGCCGGGAGCAAAGATTAATTTATTCTTCTGGAACACTTCAATAGCTTCCGGGGTGCAGGGCATATTGGCACCTTCACAGACACACAGGCAGCCATTCTTCAGCAATTCCAGAGCATCCGTTTTATCGAGCTCGTTCTGGGTAGCACAGGGCAATGCCACATCACATTTTACTTCCCAGGGACGTTTGCCAGGATGGAAGGATACGCCATATTCATCGGCATAATCCTGGACCATATCACGATTGGAAGCCCTCATCTCCAGTAGAAAATCAACCTTGTCATCCTTCACCCCATCCTTATCATAGATATAACCGTCCGGACCGGAAAGAGTTACAACTTTACCGCCCAGCTCATTGACTTTCTGAATAGCGCCCCAGGCTACATTGCCGAATCCTGAAACGGTGACGGTCTTCCCCTGGAAGCTTTCACCTTTTCTTTGCAGCATGGCTTCCGTAAAATAAACCACCCCGAATCCGGTTGCCTCAGGTCGGATCAAGCTGCCACCCCAGTTTAATCCCTTGCCGGTAAGAACACCTGTAAATTCATTTTTCAATTTCTTATACATTCCAAAAAGGTAACCTATTTCGCGTCCACCAACACCGATATCACCAGCTGGTACATCAGTATCAGGGCCTATATGACGGAAAAGTTCACACATGAAGGACTGGCAGAAGCGCATGATCTCATGGTCAGAACGACCCTTGGCATTGAAATCGGAACCACCTTTTCCCCCACCCATGGGAAGGGTGGTCAGGCTATTCTTGAATATCTGCTCGAAACCCAGAAATTTCAGAATACTCAGAGTAACGCTGGGATGAAAGCGTAAACCACCTTTGTAGGGACCAATAGCACTGTTGAATTCAACCCGGTAACCACGATTTACCTGAACTTCACCTTTATCATCAACCCAGGGAACACGGAAAATGATAACTCTCTCCGGTTCAACCAGTCGATCTAGTATTTTAGCCTCTTTGAATCTGGGATTTGTCTCATATATATCCCAGACAGATTCGACAACCTCCTTTACAGCCTGCAGGAATTCCGGTTGAGCAGGATTCTTGGCAGCCACATAATCTAAAAAACCTTGCATCTTCATTAATGCCTCCATTATTATTTCATTGGAATCTTGGAAAAATAACCTGATATTGTTGTCAAGATTAGAATATGTTTTTTAATCTAAAAGTTGCACTTAGTTAATTAATATTTCCAGAGCATTTTTCATAATTATCAATATTTTTATCAACTTATTATTTTATACATCTGCAGTAGAGCATTAAATTCAGGAAAAAAGGCGAACTATACGGTTATTTTTTTTGTGATATTGCCTGTGAGAACACATTTATACATATAAATAAAAAGCCTCCTGAAATCAGGAGGCTTTTTTTCAAGCAGTTTATACTATTCCCTGATCGAGCATGGAATCTGCTACTTTCAGGAAACCGGCAATATTGGCACCTTTCACATAATTTATGAAATTACCTTCTTTACCGTATTGAACACATTGTTCATGAATGGCTTTCATTATATTATGCAGTCTGGTATCAACTTCTTCTCTGGTCCAGCTGAGTCTGAGGCTGTTCTGTGACATTTCCAGGCCTGATGTGGCCACTCCTCCGGCATTGGCAGCTTTACCCGGGCCATAGAGGATCTTCTTATTGAGAAATACCTCGATGGCACCTGGGGTGGAGGGCATATTAGCCCCTTCCGATACGCATACACAGCCATTTTTGATCAGTTCGACTGCCTCATTTTCATTGATCTCATTCTGAGTAGCACAGGGCAGCGCCACGTCGCATTTCACAAACCAGGGATGCTTCCCTTCGAAGTACTTAACCCCGTATTCATCAGCATATTCCTTGATACGACCCCGTTTGATATTTTTTAATTCCATCACAAATTCCCATTTATCTCCACTGATGCCCTGAGGATCATAGATGGTGCCGCTTGAATCGGAAAGAGTTACCACTTTACCACCTAACTGGTTGACCTTTTCTACAGCGTACTGGGCAACATTACCAGAACCGGAAACGGTAACTGTTTTTCCGGCAAATCCTATGCCTTTTGTCTTCAGCATTTCCTCGGCAAAATATACAGCACCGTAACCGGTAGCCTCCGGTCTTATCAAACTGCCACCCCAGTTGAGTTTCTTACCCGTGAAAACTCCAGTGAATTCATTACGCAGCTTCTTATACATACCGAATAGGTAACCTATTTCACGGGCTCCAACACCGATGTCCCCGGCGGGAACATCTGTATCGGGTCCTATATGACGGAACAATTCTGCCATGAAAGATTGACAGAACTTCATCACTTCATGGTCCGATTTACCTTTGGGATCAAAATCAGATCCACCCTTACCGCCACCCATAGGCAGAGTAGTCAGGCTATTCTTGAAAACCTGCTCAAATCCGAGAAATTTCAGGATGCTGAGATTGACACTGGGGTGAAATCGTAAACCTCCCTTATATGGCCCAATCGCGCTGTTAAATTCCACCCGGTACCCACGATTGACCTGAACTTCACCGTTATCCCTTACCCAGGGAACTCGGAACATGATCACTCTCTCGGGTTCTACTATCCGGTCAATAATCTTGGCTTCCTGGTAGCGGGGATTGGTTTCGTAGACCGGCCAGATGGATTCAACTACTTCCTTGACCGCCTGCAGAAATTCAGGCTGAGCAGGATTTTTGGCTTCAACACTGGCTAAAAACTGTTCAAACGTCATAACCACCTTCCTTCCTTATTTCTTCAAGATATGTGCCGAAAAATTGTGAATATCTCTTTACTGTCAAGAACTTCCGATCTCCTGAATTGATTAATTTATTATCATGATTATATTTATAATTTCAGTTTCTAATTTTTCTTGTCTTGCTTTAAAATAACAGACCGACCCGAACGCCCATCGATCTTGATCAATAAAGGCTTTTTTACCCTGCTGTGATAGACATGTTCTGTCCTTTCCACCATCGGTTGCGCTTTCAGCCATTCCCAGTCTATATACTCATTGGACAGGTTATGCGCCACGGTGAAATAACCTACATTCATAGCGACAAGATTATGAAAGAAATGACTGCCCTGTGATGCCTCGACAACGAAATCCTTCAGGTTTGTCTCCACAATGATTCTCGCTTTATCGATCTGAGTCCAATTAACGGGAATTCCCAGGAAACGATCACTTGTCCCCCAGCGACCGGGGCCAATCAGAAGATATTCTCTATCATCCTTTCTCAGCTTCAGATTTATCTGTTCTATCTCCTTTACAATTTCCAGAGTCTTTCTATTATCAAACACCTCGGGGTCAATGAATACCACATCCTCAATATCGCGGATAATGCCGTTTCCCATCGCTTTCGAGGTTACCAGCAGAGCATCATCCTTCCTTATCTCATTGATCTCCACCTGGGCATATTCTTTGGTAACAGACAGAGGTCTTATCTGGAGCAGATAGAAAACGGGCTGAGGTTCCTTTCCTGCTTCGAGTCTCTTAAAATCCACAGCAAATTCTATCTCCACTGGAACTCCCAGACTCACCTCACCGATGTCCAGGATTCTCAGTAGAATGGCAGATAACGGGAAAGTGTCAAAATGGATATAATTACGAAAAGTAATGACTCTGGGACCCTGCGCGAATCTCCCGTCAACAAAAACAAAATTCTCATAATCCCATACTGAAGTGAGTTCCTTGAATATCCCACTAAGTTGTTTCTGAGTAATTTTTATTTTCTGTAATGTGGCAAGTTCACCATCTCTCAGGTCAAAATCCCTGCGCTCGAGATCGATGGCGTAAAAATCGCGCTGATTATTCTCTACAATTATAACCGGTTCCAGCAGGTCGATCTTGGGATGCCGGGGAGAATAGCGGTGGGACCTTTCACCATCTACTACCGCCTTGCCCAATCCGGCAGCCAGGGCTACGACACCATCGGCGTGTCCAATAACAGAGGTAGGATAGAAATTATAGGATTGAGCTGCCCCGGAAAATAATGGAAAAAAATGATTATCCCTGGTACTTCCCGCTATTTCCTGAATAACAACCGCCATTTTTTCTTCTTCAATGTTATAGTGTATACTCTCGATATATTTCCTTGGCTTATGTTGAAATGGTGTGGAAAAGATGATTTTGATGGCATCTGATAATTGTCGTAATCTTACTTCCGGGTCGGAATGGTTGTTGGGGAGCATGAAAGTCTGATATATTCCGGCAAAAGGTTGAGATTGTGAATCTTCCAGAAGTCCCGAGGAACGGATAGCCAGAGGCGACGAAGTGCGTGAAAGCAAGATTTGTAATCTTTCTTTAAGAGTATCTGAGAGTCTGCCCTGGAGAAACCGATTTTCGATGGCACTATCCTGTAATTTGATGATTCTGTTCGAATCGATCCGGTTCAATTCCAGGAACCTGTCGAACTCGTTGGTCCCAATAATGGCTGTTCTGGGCAATTTGATGGTGACTCCTGAGAATTCCTTGTTCAGATCCATGGTCACCATTAATGCATTCAGGAAGGACAGCCCCCTGCCCTTTCCTCCCAGAGAGCCATCCGCCAGTAACACTATCTTATCGTCTTCCGTGAATACGGATGGATCAAATTTAATCACTTTCCCGCGGTTTTTCTGTTGCCGCACATTTCGTATCGTGGTAATGATAAAACGTCTCAAGTCTGCAGTAGTCAGAAAATCTGTAGCCACCACGTACCTTATCTGCTGGGCAATTCTTATCTCCCCATGCGCCATTAACCAGGCGGAAAAATGATTATGATTGGCATGATACAACAGGGACTCTTCCGGGATCGTCTCCAGTTTTTTCTCGAAATGGTACATCGATTTTGCCCTGTCGATCTCCTCACCTTTCTCATTGCGGAAGATGAAATCACCAAAACCAAGGTTATTGACCACAAATTGCCTGATATCAGCCAGCAGCGTACGGGAACTTTTATCAATGAATTCTGCATTCAGCTTTCCCGCTTCGATACGGTTGTAGGGATCAGCAGACTGAATCATAACCGGTACATCAGGGTTCTGTTGCCTGATCTTCCTGATCAACCTGATTCCACCTGATGAATCGATCTTGCCATTGACTTTCAGGTTCACATTGGTAATCACACAGATAATGAATTCCCGGTAATTATTGTAATATTCCAGGGCATCATTATAGTTATGGGACAAAAGGATCTTGGGTCTAGCTCGCATGCGCAGGCGTTTATTGGCATCCTGCAATTCCGCATCGATTAGTTCCTGAGTGAGTTTCATGCTCTCCGAGTAGAATATCGGCAGAAAAATAGAATAATAATCAACATTGCTTTCCACGACCAGAATGACTCTCACATGACCGTACAGAGTATCATGAGCTACATTTAAACGGTCTTCCACAGATTTGATCATGGCTATGAATAATTTCGCATCGCCTTTCCACATGAATATATCATCGAAGTATTGTAATCTGTCTTCACTGCGCTGGATCACCTCTATATATGATTGTTTGTTGAGCAGCAGCAGAAGGGGAATACGGGGATACATTTCCTTTATCTGTCTGCTCAAGTCGAAGGGTGTCATACCGCCGGTTTTCATCATTATTATAATAAGATCGAATCTGCGGAATTTAAGCATGGAAATTATATCATCGGTTGCGGTTGCGGTTGTGATGCGAGGAGCCATGCTGAGATCAAGCTGCCTGTACTCCCCATAGATCTGTTCCGACAGGCGACCGTCTTTTTCCAGTACATAGGAATCATAAATATTCGATACCAGCAGGATCTCGTTCACCCGGACCTGCATCATGTTATGATAATTGTCTTCCCCGAATTTCAACCTGTTATAGTAATAATTCAGATCTTCCAGATTCATTAAGCAGACCTTTTTATTTGTAGATAAAGGAAATACCTTTTCTCCCGTCCATCTTGATTATTGCTGGGTGATCAAAACGGAGATGTACCAGATGATCTGTTTTCTGATATGGTTTCTGGCTGATCAGCCATTCCCAGTCAACAAAATCGGAATCAGAAGCAAAGGGAACCGTGAAATATCCTATGTTCATGGAAACCAGATTATGAAAGAAATGAGTGCCCTGAGAGGCATCGACAATGAAATCCTTCAGGCTGGCTTCCACGATTATCTTGGCCCGATAGATTTCATGCCACTTCACCGGTACTCCCAAAAATCTGTCACGGGAACCCCATCTACCCGGTCCGATCAGGATGTAGTATCTATCCTCCTCTTTCATCTGATTATTCAGATCAGCAATTTCCTGCTGAATTTGCAGGGTTTTGGTATTATCAAACTTGTGGGGATCGATGTAGATGATATCGAAAATATTCGAGATGACACCATTCCCCATACCGCTGCTGGTATAGAGAAACAGTTCATCTCTGACCACATTTTCAGAATCAATGTAAATTTCATCGGTATTTATGGTTAAAGGTCTGATCTGCAGCACATAGAACGTTGGCGTCTTTTTCTGTTCTGGCTTCTGAGTAAGATTAACAGCAAATTCGATCTCAACAGGTACCCCCATCGCTTTTTGTCCTATATCCAGGGTTTCGTCCAGGATTCTGGCCAGGGGAAAGTAATCATATTTAAGTACATCGGCAAAAGTAACAACTCGAGGTCCCGGGATGTTATTCCCATCCACCAGACGGTTGTTCTGATAATCCCAGGTGGAGATCAGATGCGCCAGTGACCCCTGTTTATCGGCTTCTTTGATCCTTATTTTTCTCAAAGTGCTCTCATTATTTTCCAGCAGTTCAAAATTATACTCGTTAACATCAATCGCATAAAGTTCTTTCTGGGTTTCACCCAGTATCTCTTCCTGGGAAATGAGCTGCATCTTGGGGTATTTAGGACAGAAACGAAATATCCTTTCCCCTTCCACTACGGTTTTACCCAGTCCCACTGCAACTGAAGCTATACCATCACTGTTCTTGAGGGTTGAGGTAGGATAAAAATTATAGGACTGAGCTACCCCGGAAATGTGCGGATAAAAATAATTATCAAACTGCTCACCGACCATCTCCTGGATGATGACCGCCATTTTTTCTTCTTCCAGTTTATAATGAATGCTTTCTATATAGTTCCTGGCTGTTTGCAGGTAAACCGAAGCAAAGACCAATTTAATCGAATTGATCAAGTGCTGCAGGCGGATCTTGCGATCAGGATGATTATTGGGCAGCATGAAGGTTTCATAGATACCGGCAAAGGGCTGAGACTGGGAATCTTCCAGAAGTCCTGATGATCTGACAGCGAGAGGGTACTTGATCTGATCTACAAAGGCACTGAGGATCTGTTTCAGCTTGGGAGATAAATCACATTTGATAAAATGAGCCTGAATTTCATGATCGCTTTTCTGGGTAATCCAATCACCTATTTGGTTGTGTTCCACAAAGTAATCGAACTCACTCGTGCCTATTATACAAGTCTTCGGGATCTTTACACTGACGTTGGGGAACCTTTTCTCGAATTCCATGGTCACAAACAACGAATTAAGAAATGCTATACCTCGTCCCTTGCCGCCCAGAGAACCTTCACTTAAACGAATTATTCCCTCTTCTATATTCAGGAAATTCGGATCAAAATGAATTATCTTACCACGGTTTTTTTCATAATCGACTTCCCGGAATATATTTATGAGATGCTGGCGTAACTGCTCCGTGCCAGGAAAATCTTTTACCTGGACATCTCGGAGTCTTTTCGCAAATAGAAATTCTCCATGAGCTGCCAGCCAGGCGGAAAAATTGTTATGACTGCTGTGAAATAAAAGTGATTCATCAGGTATCACCTTCAATCTGTCTAAAAAGTCAGTTATTGTCTGAGCCCGGGCAATCTCCGTGCCATCCTCTTTTCTGAAGATAAAATCTCCAAAACCCAGGTTGTTTACTATAAATCTGGTCAGATCATGGAGAAGGGTCTTGGAATTTTTATGCAGAAAATGCACTCCCAGTTCCTGGGCATTATTCTTATTATCCAGCTCAGCAGATTGGAGCAGAATGGGACAATCCACATTATGCATCTGTAAATGCCTGATCAGCTTTATTCCTGCCTCGGGATGGATTTTGCCTTTATAGCTGTATCTTATATCGGATATAATGGCAATGATGTATTCTTTGTATTTCTCATATAACTCAATAGCCTGTTCAAAAGTATGACAGAGAAGTACCTTGGAACGGCCTCGCATCCTCATTCTCTTATTGATGTCATCAAGTTCTTCGCTGATAAGACGCTGGGTCTGTTTCATGATCTCGGCATACAACAACGGGTGGAACATGGAATAATAATGGATGGAATCTTCTACCAGTAGAATAACTCTTACTGATCCCTCCCTGGTGTCATTCTCCACATTCCAGTAATCCTCGATATATTTAATCATGGACAGGAATATTTTACTGTCGCCATTCCAGCTGAAAACATTATCGATATATCTCATTTCCTCGCTGTTCTTATCGATCAGCACAACATCATTGGAAACATTGAGCAGAAGAAGGATAGGAATTTCAGGGTATTTCTGCTTTATTTTCTTACTCAGTTTGAAGGGGCTTAATTCCCCTATCCTCATCATGGTAATCACCAGATCAAACTCCTTCTCCTGCAACAGGTCCAGAGCCTGGCTGCCAGTGGGGACACTGGTGATTCTGGGAGATGTACTAAGATTCAATTGCCTGTATTCACCATAGATCTGTTCGGACAGACGACCATCCTGCTCGAAAATATAAGCATCATAAAATGTCGATATAAGGAGGATCTCATGCACTTTTCTCCGCATGAGGTTATGAAATATATCTTCCCCGAATTTGAACTTATTGTAATAATAGTACAATTCCTTCAGTTCCATTGCACCTCCCGGTTCTGCTTAACACCCGATATTCAATTCTTAGCCTGAAATATATTGTCAAGTTATGAAATGAATTTAATATCACATTATTTAAAAACGCAATAATTTTTTTAATTCTTGACATTGAGAGCCCTCTTAAGGTTAAGAAAGACAATTCAGGCAGTTATTATGAAAAATTTAATACGGTTTTTGCTATTGACAGGGGCTCTCTTATATCCCCTTGTGCAAATCGAAGCAACCAGAAGCTGGGATCTCAGGTGGAATAAACCCAGGATCACAACTGACACCCATATCACATTTTTAACCGAAATGCCTTCCTGTGAAATTACTGCTCCGGAAAGCAAACAGAGAACTTATTTTACCTTTTCTTCCTGGAAGAACTTCCGCAGGGCTTTTCACGATTTCTTTACAGTTGATGATAAGACTGCCCTGCTCCAGTATAATCCCGGTAATCAGGAGGAGGAGTATAATTTTTTTCAGGTCAGATTCCTGTCTGGCTTCGATTATGTATTCCATAACAGGGACGATGATTATTATTTTTTATACAACGGCTTGGAGGTGGCGGGAGTTATTCGGGAAAGGATTTTCCTGCTGGGAGAATGGTGGGCCGGTCATTTTAACATCAAGGATCCAGAAACACTGAGCTCCGCCCCTTATCTGGACAGCTGGTATCAGCAGGCTGAGAATAAAGACAGAACCTATCTGGACAATTTAGCGGGGATTATCGCCTACAGAAATGAATATATGACTCTGACCCTGGGCAGAGGTTCACATCAAATCGGCAGTAATATTGCTGGTAGCATTATTCTTGATGATGCCAGCAATGATTTTGGTTACTTTTCTGCCCGGATCAATCTGGGCAGTATTTCCCTTGCACTGCTGCAGGGAAATTTGATTCCCGACAGTCTCAGCGCTGATCCCAGTGTAAAATATAACGACAAGTATCTTGTATCGCATAAGATCGACTGGCAGCCTAACGATTTCCTCCACTTTTTTCTCGGAGAACACGTGGTCTATGGTAATCGCAACCTTGATCCAAGTTACCTGTTGCCTCATGTCTTTCTAAGAATTACAGAGCATAATCTGCATGATCGCGACAATGTGTTCATCTTCACCGGAGGAGAGCTTGTTATTAATCAGGATAATATCATTTATCTTAACTTTATCCTGGATGAACTGTCAAAAGCAAAACTTTTCAGCAGCTGGTGGGGCAACAAATACGCACTACAGGTTGGCTTTTCCCGTTACCTGGGACACAACCGGTTCCTGAGATTGGTTCTGGAAGGGATTGCCATAAGACCATGGTTATATACACATAACATCCTGGAAAATAAATTTTCTCATGATGGAATTTCACTTGGTTTCCCCTATGGTACAAATCTGCTGGGAATTTTTTCCGAGTTGAATCTCAGGATGCACGATAGAATCCATCTTGATCTGAACAGCGGATATTTCCGGCAGGGATCTGTGGGTAATCAATTCTATCTGAATTACAGCAGCAGGCCATCGGATCGGGCATCCTGGCTGGAAGGCGAAATCACAAATTCCGTGGTTCTTAGAGGAACTGTTACCTGGCAACCCCTGGCTCATTTTCGTCTTAAAACAGGTGTCTTTTACATGAATTCTGACAACCAGGATGATACTATTGATCTTTTCTGCGGTTATCAGGTACGATTCTGAAATCAGATGGCCTATATCGTTATTTTTTTCTCCCTCCTGCTGCTGCTGATGGCTGCAGGCATACAACTTAATAAAAAAAAGTTACGATGCAGAAATCATAATTATTCCATTCTTATCCCCTGCCGTAATGAATCTGCCAATCTACCCCGTCTGTTTCAGGCTCTTGATAAGATAAATTATCCCGAAGAATTATACGAAATAATACTGGTAGATGATGCTTCAATGGATAATACAAATCGGCTGCTGCAGGAATTCTGTAACCGTAAGGAAAACGCGCGATATTTTACCATTAACGTAAAAGATTCAGAATTCCTGGGGAAAAAAGCTGCCTTGCAGATGGCTGCAGAAAAAGCTAGTCATGATATTTTGTTGTTCACCGATGCCGACTGTACTTTTGCTCCAGACTGGTTACAAGGTTTCAACTATTTTATGGAAACAGGTACCGGTTTCATAGCTGGTTGGGTCATGATAAAAGGAAAGAACGCTATTGCAAGACTTCACGCTCTCATCTCCGCAGGAATCTTCGCTGCCACTATAGGGTTGGGAATTCCCTTTTCTGCAGCTGGTGGGAATATGGCAGTAACCCGGCAGGCTTTTATCTCGGTAGGAGGCTACAGCAAGATAAAAAACCACATATCCGGCGATGATAAATTACTGCTTAATATAATAAAAAAACAGGGTTATAAAATCAGGTTCAATCCATCTCCTGCTGTTTATACTGCACCTGTTGTCGGAAGATCCCAGCGTAGAAATCGCTATCGTAGAAAATACGGTAAATTCTTCATGTCTCCTCTGCTGCATCAGTTGTTTACCCTGGCTTTCCTGTTTTTTTTTCTATTTCTTCTGATTTGTATCTTTTTTAAACCATTACCACTGTTGATCTTCTACCTGCCTTCTTTGTGGATATTCTATTTGAGCAGCTGCATAAAATTACGTCAGAAATTTGGCGTTCCAGATATTATAATACTCCCGATATTGCCCTATATAATGATTTATTATGCTATAAGTGCTTTTATTCTGGGCTGGGAATGGAAAGGTGTTCACGTAAGAGACTGAATTTCCATCCATCTGCCTCAAGTTCCGGTATTATTCTACTCAGAGTTTTGATAGTTTCACTGCGGTCTTCTCCACCATCGTGTAACAGTATTATATCTCCGGGGGTAATTCCTGGCAGGATTCTGGAATAAATATTATCAGCAGTTGCATCCCTTTGATAATCACGACCATTTCTGGAACAGAGAACAGTAATTTTACGCAAATTCGGTTTTCCCAGGAAAAATAGAATTGGTACCCTGAGGAAGGGAGGTCGGAAAAAAAGGGGTATCTCACCGGTAACCTCAGCTATCACCCTGTCCGTGCGGCTGATCTCATCTGCGATTACCTTTGATTGGCAAAACCTCAGGTCACGGTGTGTATAGCCATGATTTGCGATGTCGTGATCATTTTCCTTGAGCAGAAGAAGATAGTCGGGAAATTTTTCCGCTCTTATTCCTGTGCAGAAAAAGGTAGCCCTTACATCATGCAGGTTTAAAACGTCAAGCAGCGGTCTGGTGTTGATTGGATCCGGACCGTCATCGAAGGTAAGAAATATTAGCTTTTCCTTCACATCATGTAATCGTTTTATTATTCTCATAATACTGAAAAAACCTTGATCACAGGTCTCTTGATTCTATCCTGAGTTTTACACCTTCACCACAATTACAGCAAATAGGAATCGATCCCCGATCCCGTAATATCCTCTGCCTGATATGATTTACCTTTGCACTTTTCCAGATATCCAGCAGATTTTTTTCGATGATATTTCCCAGGGGAAAGTCAAGATCCTTATCAAAACAACAGATCGAAACCTCACCGTCCCAATTGATGGTGGGAGAAGTCCAGATTCTCCGGCAACGATTACGGATTCCAACCTTAAGTTCAAAATTGCCATTCTCAACTTTATATCGGCACAGTTTGTGATCACGGGGAAGAAAATTTTCTATGTCTTCCCTGTTATAAATCTGGGCTGTCTTGAACTCCAGATGATCGATTTCATATTGTTTGGCTAAAGCACGAATTTTCTCAATTTCATGCTCATTATGCTTCAAGATGAGAAACTGCCAGCGAAGAAAGGGTGTTCTACTGTTCAGCTTATTTTTCGCTGCAACAATATTTCGGACATTTTCCAGAACTGTTGCCAGCTTCCCGTTAATCCGATAGCGATTGTAGGTCTCCTGGGTTGCCCCATCCAGTGATATTATCAATGAATCAAGTCCAGTTTTTATCAAGGCATCAGCTTCCATCGGAACATTAGCATTGCTGGAAGCCAGGGTAAAAAGACCTGCCTGGCTGGCATAGGCGATCATCTGATAGAAATCCCGATGAAGGAATGATTCTCCCTGGTTCCACAGACAGATCATTGCTGCATAATGCTTTACCTCGTCTATTATCTTCCGGTAATGCTGGAAATCCATATAACCCCGGGACCTTTGCAAACTCCCATTCCCCGAAGGACACAACGGACAGCGCAAATTGCATATATTCGTGGGTTCAATCATTATGACTGCAGGATGTCCCCAGTATATCGGTTTCTTGAACAATATGGATAAAATATAAGATAGATAATTCAATATAACGGAAAGAATTAGTTTTATATTAACTGCCTTTTTTACGAAAAGGACCTGTTCTCTGAACATTAATAAACTCTTATATGTCCCAGTTCAATTTCAAGTCGCTCTGGCGGGGTGAGGTCACTACGATAATCATACAACGCCTTCAACCAGTTACCATGCATTGCATTGGGCAGGATGATGTATTTATTGCCGAAATAATTTCTCAGGCTATCTACCAGAGAATATCGTTCTTCTATATTGCCCTTGTCAAATAATCCAGTGAAATCTATCAGATTATCTCCCAGAAGCATAATAACATCATACCGAGAAGCAATCCTCTCACGGCGTGGTTCTTTACTGGAAACATCCTCTTTCATCAACAGGTGCTCCTTATCAGCTTGTGGAAAGTTATACTTCTGCAAATTCTGTAAGGTTCCTTCAAAAACATTCTCACGACGATTAGTTAAATAAAAAATCTCACATCCCAGTTCATTTGCCAAGTCAAGAAATTCCAGGGCACCTGGAATCGGTTCAGCTGCCGATTTACTTATCCAGTTGTTAAATTCCTCGGGATATTCCAGTTTTCTTTCGATCAAGGCAGCATTATAAAATGAATTATTCAATATAGTTTCATCAATATCAACAACAACAGCTGGTTTACGTTGATGTCCCCTGGCAGTTTCGTTGATAATTCTTTCACTGGCTATATTGAAAGCCTGATAGGCAAGAGCACGATATTCAGCCGAGGTCTGGTGCCATAACACAGCTTTGAGCAGGGTGGGGTCGTTTAGCTTATTGAAATCAGGATTATCGCTCCGGGAAGAATTCCTCTCCATACAATCAGTTACTAAAATCATAACTACTAAAGGAATTATTAAGCTGCTTTTCTTCATCATGATCCCCCCCCTAAAATCATGACAGTGATAATTATAGTCAAGCAGTAACTGTGAGAAAGATTGTTTCAAGCGTTAACTTATATTTATAAAATGATTTACCATTGTCCCAGAATGGGCTGGGAGAGGAGCTTATTGATCTCCTCCTGCTGGCGGACCAGTCCGTAATAACTGTTGTTATATTG
>JAFGRJ010000038.1 GCA_016935235.1 Candidatus Cloacimonadota bacterium | reverse complement strand
TCTGCTTCGGTGGCATTTTTTTCCAATCCCAGAATTTCATAATAATCTCTTTTGGACATTCAATTTCCTTGTCAGCAGCAGCAGAGGTTGACAATACAACCTCTACCTTACCCTTCATTCAGGATCACTGCTATTTATCATCGTCAACAACCTCAAAATCAGCATCTACAGGACCCTGGTCCTTTTCTTCTTCGCTTCCTGACTTGCCATGCATTTTACTGGCATCGAATTCCGCTTCCGAAGTTTCTGCTCCCGGTCCCGCCTGTGCGCCCTGTTGCCTTTGCATTTCAGCATAGACTATTTCGCCAAGTTTCTGGGCCTTACGTCCCAGTTCATCACGGACTTTCTCAAATTCATCCTTGCTGGCAGACTTATCGGTCAGGGTTTTCATCTTTTCCTTTGCTTCTTTTATTGCTTCCTCTATTTTCTTGCGTTCATCAGATGATAACCGGGAACCATATTCCTGCAGACTTTTCTCAGTACTGAAGATCAAGGTGTCCAGTTCATTTCTTGCTGTGACCGATTCCTTCATATGCTTATCCTCATCAGCATGTGCTTCAGCATCCTTGACCATGCGCTGAATTTCTTCCTCACTCAGGGTACCTGTTCTTTCAATTTTAATTGATTGTTCCTTGCCAGTTCCCTTATCCTTCGCTGATACATGCAGTATGCCATTAGCATCGATATCAAAAGTAACTTCAATCTGAGGAATCCCACGAGGTGCCGGTGGAATCCCGGTCAGTTCGAAACTGCCCAATCTGCGATTATCCTTGGCCATAGTTCTTTCTCCCTGCAGTACCACGATGCCGACTGCCGGCTGGTTATCTGATGCCGTGGAAAAGATCTGGCTTTTCTTGGTAGGAATAGTGGTGTTTCTTTCGATCAGGGGAGTCATAACACCTCCCAGCGTTTCAATGCCCAGTGTGAGTGGGGTAACATCAAGGAGCAGAATGTCACTCAGGTTTTCATCACCAGCCAGAATACCTCCTTGAATGGCTGCCCCCACGGCAACCACTTCATCCGGATTAACACTCTGGTTTGGTTTCTTATTGAAGAATTTCTCTACAGCATTCTTGACCGCCGGGATTCTGGTGCTTCCTCCCACCAGGATTATCTCATCAATTTCACCCAGGGAAAGTTTAGCATCCTTCAGAGCCTGACGGCAAGGACCCAGGGTTCTTTCCACCAGGTCATGGGTCATGCGATTGAATTCGGACAGACTCAGATTGAGATTCAGATGTTTGGGACCTGAAGCGTCCGCTGTGATAAAGGGCAGGTTAATATTGGTAGTCTGTGTTCCGGAAAGCTCTACCTTAGCTTTCTCAGCAGCTTCCTTAATTCTCTGCATAGCCATTGGATCATTCGATATATCTATCCCTTCCTGTTTCTTGAAACTTTCCAGAATCCAGTCCATTATCTTTTTATCGAAATCATCCCCGCCAAGGTGGGTATCACCATTTGTGGAGAGAACTTCCACCACACCCTCAGCCACTTCCAGAATGGAGATATCAAAAGTCCCTCCACCCAGATCATAGACTGCCACTTTTTCTTCTTTCTTACTTTCCAGTCCATAAGCCAGGGCTGCCGCTGTAGGCTCATTAATTATTCTTTTCACATCAAGACCGGATATGCGACCGGCGTCCTTGGTGGCTTGACGCTGAGCATCATTAAAATAAGCTGGAACAGTTATAACCGCTTCCGTAATTTTCTGACCCAGATGTGCTTCTGCCGTTTCCTTCATCTTTGTGAGTACCATGGCAGAAATTTCCTGAGGTGTAAAATCCTTGTTTTCCACATCAATATGTACGGTGGCCTCACCAAATTTTCCACCTTTAACCTGATAAGTGACACTTTTGATTTCAGAACCTACCTCATTAAGCTGCCTACCCATGAATCGCTTAATGGAGGATACTGTATTCCTGGGATTGGTTACAGCTTGTCTCTTCGCCAATTGACCCACCAATCTTTCCTTGTCCTTGGTAAAAGCTACTACCGATGGAGTCGTGCGAGAACCTTCAGCATTCTGTATTACAACTGGTTTTCCACCTTCCATAACAGCAACACAGGAATTAGTGGTTCCCAAATCTATACCTATAATTTTACCCATCTTGCCTCCTATTTATCCTCTTGCTTAACTTTTTCTAAATCCTTATCATTTTCATCTTTCTTTCTTCCGGGATCTTCTGGCAGAACAGGTTTCTGTCCGTTAGAAACAGCAACTTTGGCAGCCCGGATTAATTTATTGTTCATCGTATAACCATTCTGAATTACCGCTACAATCTTGTTTTCCGGAAAATCGGAAGGAATGTGTACCAGAGCATCATGGAATTGCGGATCGAATTCCTTTCCCAGACCCTCAATTTTCTTTACACCTTCTTTCTTCAATAATTCTCCCAGCTGGTGGAATATCAGTTCAATTCCCTGACGGAAAGAATCCTTGCTGCTTTTCTCGGTCTCCGGATGCAGGGCTCTTTCAAAATTATCAAATACATCACAGATTTCCAGGACCAGTCTCTCCGTAGCATTTTTTATCCAGTCAGCCTTTTCACTGTTGGTGCGACGTCTGAAGTTCTCGAAATCTGCCGCCAGCCGCATCTTCTGATCCATCAGGGCTTCTATCTCAGATTCCAGAAGATGATATTTGTCCTTCCAGCTCAGTCGCTGCTTCTCACCACCAGATGATTCTTCCTGTTCCTGGGAAGAGACCATTTTATCTTCTGTCTTCTCAGGTTCAAGCTGCATCCCCTTTGTTTTCTGCAATTTTTTCTTACTGTTCATCCCTCGGTACCACCATGCCTTTCTTGGTTGTATTGGTTATTACTTTCGCCATGTCCCTGATGATGGGAATATATCTGCGGTAATTCATTCGCGTAGGACCTACAATACCCAGATAACCTGGAATTCCAAAAATCTCATATCGAGAATATATCAGGCTATAATTGGAAAGCTGGGGTTGACCCATATCTTCTCCCATCAGAACATAATAGCTGCGGCTGGAATCAAATTTCTGCATCAGGTTAACCAGATAATCCTGTCTCTGGACAAAACCCAGAAAAGTCAGAATAGAGCTCTTGTCATCGAACTCGGGCTGTTCCAGAAAACTGATGTTTCCATCAAAATGAATGAAATAACTGCTTATCTCGGTGAACGCTGACTGCAACTCTTCCAGAAATAACCTTAGTAAACGATTCTCATCTGTCGCCTTTGCACTAGTTTCATTAATAAACCTGTTCTGAATATCATAGATCCTGTGACCGACATACTCCTCGTTAACATAACGCACCAGCGCCCTCAACTGCAACTCTGTAAGCTGATGATCACATTTGAGGATCACCGTTTTATCCAGCCCGGAATCAAGGCTTACAACAAATAATAACTTATCATCTGAAATCTTGAATGCCTCAAGTTTATCGAGATATCCATAGGAAACTTCCGGTTCTGCGACAAAACTCAACTGGTCCGTCTCCTGAGCCAGCAACTGCATTATATAGTGCAGCGCCAGGGGTGTGTCCTTGTAATGTTTTACCAGAAGTTCCCTCAGGAAATCAGCCTTCTGGAAGGTCATATGCTCAACATCAGAAGCAATGAACCTGATATACTGCCGGTAACCCTGGATAGTGGGTATCCTTCCGGCTGAAGTATGTGGTTGATAAATCAAATTATCCTTCTCCAGCTTATTCAAATCTATCCGGACTGTGGCTGGACTGGCCTGGTTTATGTACTTGTCACATATGAGACCTGAAGATACAGGTTCACAGTTATCAATATACTCCTCGATCAGGTAGATCAGTACATTAACCTGCCTTATTTCATTCTTTTTCATCCCGACTCTTTTTAGCACTCCTGTAAATAATCTGCTAAATCAAAAGACAATTTAATTTTATTGGGGAAGTTGTCAAACTAAATCTTAGAGTGCTAATTTCTTTCTAAAACTTGTTTCTAAAAGGATTGGTCAAGGAATTTTCAGCTTGAAATCAACCAGATTCCTTCTTCTGCTCTTTCCTCATTTTCCGCCACCAGTCCAGGCGTTTCTTGATCTCCTTTTCAAATCCGAAGCTGGAAGGCTGGTAATATGTTTTTTCAGACATGGCGTTGGGAAAATATTTCTGGTAATAGTATGCATTCTTGAACTCGTGATCATACTTGTAATCTTTACCGTATTCCAGTTCTTTCATGAGTTTGGTGGGGGCATTACGTATATGGAGGGGAACGCCAAGATGGCTTGTCTTCTGGGCATCATCCCGGGCGGAGTTATAAGCTTGATAGAGAGAATTGCTTTTCGGGGCAGTAGCCAGATAAACCACAAGTTGGGCTATGGCGGTATTGGCTTCCGGCATGCCAAGAAAATGGACGGCTTCCTTCACAGCCATTGCCTGAACGATAGCTTGTGGATCTGCCAGTCCGACATCTTCGGATGCGAATCTAACCAGTCGTCTGACAATATACAGGGGATCTTCACCCGCTTCCAGCATCCGGGCCAGCCAGTAGAGACCGGCCTGGGGATCACTTCCCCGCAGCGATTTATGCAGGGCTGAGATAACATTGTAATGTTCTTCTCTATCCTTATCGTAGTAAAGAGGTTTTCTGGTAAGAACTCCCGCTATAAAATCAATACTGATTTTATGCTGTGGTTTCATATTACTGAGTACACTTTCCAGATAATTGAGGGCTTTCCTGCCATCTCCCTGGCTTTGTTGAGCAAGGTAAGCAATATGATTGGATTCCAGAACATTTTCCTGCTGCAGGGCTTGCAGGGCTCTGGTAATTATCCTGATCAGATCTGCTTCCGTTAGCTGTTCCAGCACAAAAACCTGGCAGCGTGACAACAGGGCTGGTATCACTTCAAAGGAAGGATTCTCGGTAGTAGCTCCAATTAGGATCACAGCACCGGATTCTATATAAGGAAGGAAAGCATCCTGCTGCGATTTATTGAACCTGTGAATCTCATCGATGAAGAGAATGGTGCTGCGGTTATTGGTCTGCAGGTTGTATTCAGCTTCCTTCATAACCTTCTTAACGTCATTAATACTGGAAAGGACTGCGCTGAAATAAACAAATCTGCTGCTGGTGCTGTGTTCCACAATACGGGCGATGGTTGTTTTACCTGTGCCGGGGGGGCCCCACATGATAAAGGAGATATATTTATCGTGCTCAATCATGTGGCGTAGCTGAGAACCTTTTCTAAGCAGATTATCCTGACCTTTCATCTCATCCAGGGTACGGGGTCTTATTTTTTCGGCCAGGGGCACATTTGTTGGTTTTATCTTCCTTTCGAATAATGCTAGTTGATCTGTCATGGGTTACTCTGTATCTTGCTTGAAGATCGTCATTTGCTCTTGATCGGGAGAAATGCCGAAATGGCGATAAGATTTCATGGTAACTTTCCGGCCCTGGGATGTTCTGTCCAGAAATCCCTGCTGGATGAGATACGGTTCATAAATTTCCTCGACCGTGCCAGGATCTTCACCAACAGCCACTGCCAGGGTTTTCAGACCAACCGGCCCTCCGCCATAATTCTCCATGATGACACGCAGGATCCTTTTATCCATGTCATCCAGACCGGCATTGTCAACATTCAACATCTGCAGTGCCTTAATCGCGATCTGACGGCTGATAATGCCATCTCCCCGAATCTGGGCATAGTCACGCACCCGGCGCAGCAGGCGGTTAGCTACCCGGGGAGTCCCCCTACTTCTGCGCGCAATCTCACTTGCTCCCTCTTCCTCGATCGGCACTTTCAATAATCCGGCAGAACGATGCACAATTTTTTCGATACTCGCAGTGTCATAATAGTCCAGACGTAAAACCAGCCCAAAACGAGCCCGCAGGGGAGAAGTTAAAAGACCGGCCCTGGTGGTAGCCCCGATCAGCGTGAAGGGTTCGATATCAATCTTAAGAGAACGTGCACTGGGACCACTGTCTATTATTATCTCCATTTCAAAATCTTCAATAGCTGGATACATGTATTCTTCTACTACATGGTTGAGACGGTGTACTTCATCAATGAAAAACACATCAAATTTCTGCAGATTTGTAAGTATTCCGGCCAGATCCGGCGCTTTTTCCAGAACCGGTCCTGCACTTACCTTGATAGATGTTTCAAGTTCATGGGCAATAATATAAGCCAGGGTAGTCTTCCCCAGACCGGGAGGACCATAGAACAGGATATGATCCAGGGGTTCTTTGCGAAGTTTAGCGGCAGCGATCGCAATGTGCAATATTTCCTTTATCTGCTCCTGTCCGACAAAATCTGCAAGTCTTTGGGGTCTGAGAGTACGGTCAAACTCCTTTTCCTCGTTTAATTCGTGGGGATCGGTAACTCTATCCAGCAATTTACCCTCTCTCTGTTCCATTATTCTCATTAAATGAGATTTTTTTGCCCTGCAGGTCAAGGCAATGGCATTTCCCGAAATCTAGATAATGGGAAGGTTATTTTAAGGCAAGGATTTTTTAAATTATGTTTAACAGAGAATATTTTTTAATGTTCCCCACTGATCATCATCAGTATTTCTGTGATAATTTCAATTTGAATAGCCCCCCTACAACACGGTTCTTATTTTTTCTCTTTCATTGGGTCAAAAAATGCAGATATTGTTAAATCCCTTTCAGAATTTAATATAAAGCTCTTGACAGAAGAAATATTGTATAAAATAAAAAACAATTGTATTTTAATAAAGTCTTTCGGGCGGAGGATATATGTTTAAAGGTCTATCAGGATTGTTTTCCAATGATATTGCCATTGATCTGGGAACTGCCAACACTCTTGTTTACCGCAAAGGTGTCGGTATTGTCATCGATGAGCCTTCGGTAGTTGCCCTCTCTACTGATGGCAAGAAGATAATTGCCATTGGTGAGGAAGCCAAGAACATGCTGGGCAAGAATCCCGATGAAGTACGAATCATCAAACCCCTGAAAGACGGAGTAATAGCTGATTTCCAGGTGACAGAAATGATGTTGCGCAACCTTATCTTCCGGGCACAGAAAAGAAGGCTTCTGATCAAGCCGCGGGTATTGGTATGTGTTCCTTCCGGAATTACTGAAGTTGAAAAAAGGGCCGTACGTGACAGTGCCCTTCACGCAGGAGCCCGTGAGGTCCACATCATTTCCGAACCCATCGCTGCTGCCATTGGTGCTGATCTCCCCATCCATAAACCACAGGGTAACCTGGTAATGGATATCGGTGGAGGAACCACCGAAATCGCCATCATCTCCCTATCCCATATTGTTGTTCACAGTTCGATCCGAATCGGGGGAGATAAAATGGACCAGGCTATTGTTAACTACCTGCGCAAGCGGAATAACATTTTCATCGGAATCCAAACTGCCGAAAAGATAAAAATCGATATCGGATCTGCCTATCCCCTGGAAAAGGAATTAAAGACTGAGGTCCGCGGTCGTGATATTATCACCGGTTATCCTATAACCGTGGAAGTCAGTTCCGAGGAAATCCGGGAAGCTCTTTCAGAAACAGTGGCAGCCATGATAGACGCAGTGAAACGCCTATTTGAGAAAACAGCACCGGAACTGGCTGCTGACATAGCAGAACGGGGCATAATCCTGACTGGAGGTGGTGCTCAGCTGAAAAGGCTCGACAAAAAGCTGCAGGAATCTGTCGACCTTCCTGTACATATCATGCCGGATCCATTACTATGTGTGCTTAAAGGCAGTGGACATGTTCTTGACAATCTTGAGGAATATCGTGAAGTGCTTATCAAGAAAATTGAAGATTGATGTTAAAAAGACACTTTTTATTCCTGATTTACCTCTCCCTGGCAATTATTCTGTTCCTGGGCACCTATCAGCAGCGACTGCATAAGGCATTTTTCCTTAATAACACCATCTACCTGCCTTTCATAAACACTCTTAATAAGATCGAAAGCCTGTTCAATGTTGAAAAGAAAAACCGTTTCCTCGAAAATCAACTGGCGCAGGAAGTAGTAAAAACTTATCTCCTGGAACAGGAACTGGAAAACCTGGAGGACGAACGAATTATTCCTCAAGATCTTCCTGTGGATTACCTGCTGGCGGATATTATAGGATACAGAGGAAATTTTGAAGAACGTCTCTTTGTTATCAATAAGGGCAAAAAGGACGGCATTAGAAACGGTTATCCTGTAATCACAGAGAAGGGAATTGTAGGAAAGATCCTCACCACTTCCTGGAACTTTGCTGTGGTGCTTCCTTATACACATTCCACTTTCAGTCTCGGGGTAAAATTAAAACGTAACGACCTGCAGGGCATTCTTAAATCTGATATAAATGGAAAAACCAATATGACCCTTATTCCTCTGGGCTCTGATATTGTAAAGGGTGATGAAGTAATATCATCAAACCTTTCATCCATATTTCCAGAAGGATTCAAGGTGGGCACAGTTGACAGGATCTCCGAAGCCCCTGATAAAATTCACATGAACGCGCACGTACAGGGAGCCGTGAATATTGCCAGGCTGGACGCGATCATCGTACTTAAATTCGAGAGGGACATAAGTTTTCAGAATGAGTTCGAAAATAACAATTGATCAAAGGGAATTCCTGCGCATACCTATCAGGACACATATTCTACAACCAACGGATGATATTCTGGAAGTAATTCGCAAATATACTGCCGGTATCCTTGAAAAGGACGACATCATAACGATCAGCGAAAGTCCCCTGGCTATCACTCAGGGTAGAGCTGTGTCGGTAGCAGAAATCAAGGTTGGCCTACTGGCCAGGATTCTCTGGCGTTTTGTAGCAAAAGTGAAATACGGAATAGGATTGAGATCTCCAACCAGTATGCAGTGTGCTGTAGACGAAGTGGGACATTTACGCATCATTCTGGCAGCATTTATCGGCGCCCTGGGAAAACTCCTGGGTAGAAAAGGTGATTTCTACAGGGTTGCCGGAATGCAGGCTGCACTTATCGACGCTGCCCACACCTCCCCTGTTCCTCCCTATGATCAATGCGTCATTAAAGGACCACGAAATCCAGCGCTGGTAGCTGCTCAAATCCAGGCGGCACTGGGAAATGAAACTGCTGTCATGGACATCAATGACATCGGAGGATGCTGGATGATAGGCGGAAGTGCCGGTATCGATAAGAAATTCATGGAGAAGGTAATGCGTGATAATCCCCAGGGGCAGGGAGATGAATTGACTCCTATCTGCCTGGTGAGAAAAATCAAATGAGGACATTAAAATTACTGGTCTGGGGCATAATAATACTGTATTTGCAGATTTTCCTCGCTGCAAAAATCGCCATTGCCAGTATTATACCCAATCTCTTTGTTGCCTATGTTGCTTTCCTGAGTGTTAATCTTCGCCATGAAAATGCAGTTACCATAACTTTTTTCCTCTGCTTGGCTTACGACCTTACCTATCCTATCCTGCTGGGACTTAATACAATCAGCTGCCTTATCCTCTCTGTTATAGTTTCTACACTCCAGAAAAATATCAATAAGGATAGATTCTCCGGAATTGCCCTCAGCATGTTCCTCCTAAATCTTATCTATTATTCCTTTTTCCTTTTTTACTATCTATTCCTTAATCAATTGAATCTCACCCAGGTAACGAATTTTATCCTGTCAGTGCTGTATAATACTTTTATTTCTGTAATATTCATTTATATCCTGGTCATTCTGGACAGGATCAAATTGAGACTGGATGTATAATACACCCAAAACATCAAGGATCAGCATTTTCTGGATCAGCTGTTTGTTTCTTCTTCTTCTGACCAGTATTTTCCATCTTCAGATCTTCAAAGGTGATGAATACGCTGCTATTTCCGAGAAGAACTTTGTCCGACTGAAGACAATCCTGCCCATGAGGGGAGAAATATTCGACCGCCGGTACAGACCCATAGCGCTTAATAAACCCTCTTTCAGCCTGTATATCATCCCGGGACAGATAAAGGACAGGAAAAAAGTCAGCAAATTTATCGATGACTATTTCCGGAGCAGCCAGGTGGAGATAGACGAAATAATTTCCAACAGCAAGTTCCGGATGTTCCAGGAAATCCTGTTGATCCAGAACATCCCTTATGAAAAAGTGGTCTTCCTCTCAGAACATATCAACGATTTTCCTTCCCTGACCTGCAAATCCGAATCTATCCGGAATTATATCTATAATAACCATTTTGTTGGTTATGTGGGAAGAATCAGCGAAGATGAATATGAAAATCTTAAAAAAACGGGTTATTCCATCAACAGTATAATCGGTAAAACCGGCCTGGAAAAATTTTATGAATCCCTCCTGGTGGGAAAGAGTGGTTATGATATCCTTCAGGTCGATTCCAGCGGAAGAAATCTTCAGTTCTTCAAACATAACCTGCATAAAGATCCAGTGGACGGAGCCGATATAATTCTCACTATCGATAATGAATTGCAGAATTTTATCAATACTATCCTGCCGGAAGACAAGAACTGTGCGGTCGTGGTCTGTGACACCAGGACTGGAGGCATCCTGGCTTATGTCAGTAAACCGGAATTCGACCCTAATCTTTTTGCTGCCGGGCTCAGCATGGAAGAATGGAACAACCTGATAAATGATCCACGCAACCCCATGCTGGATAGAATCATTCATGGAACATATCCTCCCGGTTCAACATATAAACCAATCGTTGCAACTCTGGGTCTGGAAGACAGTTTAATCACTCCCACAGAGAAATTATCTGAATGTACAGGTGGTTTGCAGATCGGTGACCGTTTCTTTAAATGCTGGCATGAAGAGGGGCATGGCAGGCTGGAAATTATCAATGCCATAAAATATTCCTGTGATGTTTTTTTCTATGACCTGTCCACCCGGATTGAACTGGACAGGATGAAGGAGTTCACCTGTCAAAACAGGTTAACAGTAAAAACAGGCATCGACTTGATCGGCGAAAGGGATGGTTTTTTCCCTGATTTAAAGTGGTACAAGGAAAGCTTCGGAAAATATGCCGGGATAATCGGACCCAAGGTCAATCTTGCCATCGGACAGGGAGAGATTCTCTGCACTCCCCTGCAACTATGCTGTTATTTTGCTGCCATCGCCAACGATGGTCTCTGGAAACAACCTCATCTCATGAACAGGACAATTGAAGAGACCTGTAGCAAAGAATTTATTCCTTGGGAGGAGAATCTGCCTGTAAGCGAAAAAAATATCAAATTGCTTCAAAATGCTCTTCTCAAGGCTGTCAATGAGAGGTATGGCACTGGTTCCGCTGCCCGGTTAAATAATATAACCATATATGGTAAAACAGGTTCTGCTGAAAACCATATGGGCGAAGAAACACATGCCTGGTTTGCCGGTTATGCTGTCTGGGAGGAACCCGAGATCGCATTCACCGTATTCCTGGAAAATGCCGGTCACGGAGGAAGTGTTGCTGCTCCTCTGGCCAGCAGAATCGTGTTTTTCTATGATAAGATGAAAAGAAAATAGGTACATTCATGTTCCATTATCTGAAAAGATTAGACTGGTTCCTGTTCATCCTGATGTTGCTGCTTCTCTTAGGGGGAGTATTAGCAATATATTCAGCTTCTACTACTAAAATAGGATCCGAATTTCATAGGGTCGATTATTATTACAAACAGATCATCTGGATTGCCATAGCTTTACTGTTATTTCTGGGTGTGATGCGTATTCAATATTCCATTATTGATCTGCTGGTCGTACCATCCTATATTCTATCTCTGCTGTTGCTGGTTGTGGTGCTTTTCATGCCGGAAATCAAGGGTTCCCATCGCTGGATTTCGCTTGGATTGTTCAATATTCAACCTTCGGAACTGGCAAAACTGACCACTATCATGTTTATTGCCCGGGTAATATCCAAACCGGGCATAACTGACTGGAGGATTCTTGTCAGAACATTCATCATAGTCTTTATTCCCGCTTCTCTGATTCTACTGGAACCTGATCTGGGATCTGCCATGACCTTTGTAGTTATATTTCTGGTAATGCTGGCATCATCAGATCTGCCAAATTACTTCCTGATCATAATGCTCAGCCCCATAATTACAGTGATCACCTCATTTATCTCACCTGTTGTCTTCATTTTATACATGATCATTTTAACAGCAATACTCTACCGTACACACCTGTCCTGGATCATCATTGGTATAAATACCGCCTGCAACACCTTTATATTCTTCATTACTCCCTATATCTGGTATGGTCTGAAAACCTATCAGAGAAACCGCATCCTCAGCTTTATAGATCCGTCCCGGGATCCCCTTGGAGCCGGTTACCAGATAATCCAGTCTAAAATAGCCATCGGCTCCGGAAAATTGCTGGGAAAGGGATTTCTCCTGGGAAGCCAGAAAAATCTCAATTTTCTACCTGAACATCATACCGATTTCATTTTCTCTGTAATCGGAGAAGAACTGGGATTCATCGGATGCCTGCTGACCCTGATCTTATTCTATCTTTTTCTTTATCGCATTGCCAAGTCTATAACCTTTCTGAAAAGGAAAGAGCTTCATTTTATCAGTGTAGGAATTCTGGCAATCCTAACTTTTCAGATTTTTGTAAATATCGGGATGAACCTCGGTCTTGTTCCCACGACGGGGATTCCTCTGCCCTTTATCAGTTATGGTGGTTCAAGTTTAATTATCAATGTTTTTTCTGTTTCTCTTATTCTAAAATTCCTTAATGAGCGCAGTATATTTGATTAGTATCAAATAAATATTGAAATTACTTCTTGCCTAAATAATTTTAAAATCCATATTCGGTTACTGTTAAATACGTTTTAATATCCAAGCGTGTTATTACACTATATAACTCCTGAATGATAGATAAAAGAGTTATTGGTTTTGAGGGAGAAAATAAATGGCAAAAGAGAAATATGTGTATGACCGGAAGAAATTCTGTGTACCGGTAACAAAAGCGGAACCGCTTAGTTCAATCCAGTTCATTATTGATGACTTCATAAAGAAAAAAGTAACTTTCTGCATCGATGGTGAAGGTGAATCCTGGGAGATCTGGCGTTATGTGGAAGATAGCGACAGTGACAAAATCAAGAAAAGCGGATCACCGGAGAAGCCTAAGTTCCTTTATCTGGACGGGGTAAAAGTAGAAAGTTATGATACAATATAGTACTAATTACCCCGGTCTTTGATTCACCTCAGAAGTTATCGCGATTTTCCTCGATCCATTTCTCAGCAGAGAAGGCTGCAGTGGCTCCATCAGCAGCAGCTGTAATCACCTGCCGCAGTGCTTTATGGGTTATATCACCGGCGGCATATATCCCTGGTACGTTAGTGTGCATGGTTTCATCTGTAAGAATAAATCCCTGCCCATCAAGATTAACTCGTGACTCAACAAGCTCATTGTTAGGTATTATTCCCACGTAGATGAAAATCCCATCTACTTGTAGCTCTGAGATAACTTGTTCTTTATGATTGAAGAGAAATAATTTTTCTACCAAATCTCCCCCTTCAATACCTTGAACCACCGAATCCCAGATAATCTCGATTTTCTTGTTCTTCAAAGCCCTTTCCTGAATCATCTTGACTGCCCTTAACTGATCGCGGCGGTGAATAATATATACTTTCTTGGCAAACTTGGTCAGAAAGATTGCTTCTTCAACTGCGGAATCTCCTCCGCCAACCACTGCCACAATTTTATCACGGTACAGAGCTCCATCACAAGTAGCACAGTAGGAAACACCACGTCCCGTGTATTTAGCTTCCCCCGGGACTTGCAGTTTGCGAGGATGGGCTCCAGTAGCTATTATTAATGATTTTGCCCGGTAGGATTGCTTATCTGTCTCAACTATCTTGCATAATCCTTCCATGCCTACAGCCCGAACTTCTTCATCCCTGATCTCAGCTCCAAATTTCACGGCATGTTGACGAAAACGCTCCGCGATCTCGAAGCCACTTAAATTTTCAGGTATGCCGGGATAATTCTCCACTTCAGCAGTAACAACTATCTGCCCTCCTACCAGGGATTTTTCGAATACTATCGTCTTCATTCCACCTCGAGCTGCATAAACAGCCGCACTCAGTCCTGCAGGACCCCCGCCTATAATGGCCAGATCGTATTTAAAAATATCCAACATTCAGAATCCTCCCGCTTTATCTTCAATCAAAATATATCCATAAAAGACAATAAACAAAAGTAATTTCGTGAATGAACAGAGATTCACAACCTAAAAATGCTGGGGAGAAGCTGGGATAGAGATGTCTCTGCTTTATTCCGGTTGGATATTATTACAATTGATAACTCGTCTCCAAATTCAGCCATAACCTGACGGCAAGCTCCACAGGGATAGAAGAGACGATCAGTATCAGAATATATTACCATCCCGATGAAATCTCTCTCTCCTTCGGATACCGCTTTAAAAATAGCAGTTCTTTCAGCACAATTAGTCAAACCGTAGGAAGAATTTTCCACATTGCTGCCGGTGAAGATCCTGCCACTTTTCGTCTCAAGAGCAGCACCTACCCGCAATCCTGAATAGGGGCTGTAGGAATTTTTAGCTGCCTTCTTGGCTTCTGCCAGTAATTTTTCCGTATTCACCATAACCTCTTTTATTCAGCCATACTTTTTCTTCGAAACTTGATCTTTCCATTTTAGGCAAGAAAAAATATAATATTAATTTCTGAAGAGAACGGTTTCTATAACCTTTCCCTAACCCTGGCTATTTAAAATAGGTGACTTTTCTTATATATTCTCTGTTTCCTTTCTTCAAAAAAAGAAAATATATTCCCGAATCCAGGAGTCGGTTATTCCCATCTCTGCCATCCCAGTATAATTCTGCCTGTTCCTGTTGCAAAGGTTCTCTCCCCGCCAGGGAGATCACTTTCTGACCCTTAAGATTGTACAATGCTGCAGTAATATCTCCACTTCCGCTGAGATTGAAAAGGATGTGCAGGTTCTGTCCTGCCAGAATAGGGTTGGGATAAACACTGATACCGACCGGGATATCATGTCCCTGATCACTTACCGGTTCTCCGAAATCAGCATCAATACTTATATCATCTATGAACACACCAATATCATTCATGAGAGCATACTGGTTGAAACCGGGGAATTCTTCCGCGAATTTGAACTGCAGCTGCAGAGAGAAGGCTTCCCCAGTCTCCAGTTCATACTCCAGGTATTCATCGAGGTTTATCTTATATTCTGCCCAATCACTTTCGATATATGCCAGGACAGGTCTCTTTTCATCCGACAGAGCACCCCCTGCTCCCAGGAACAATAATGTGTCGGTCTGACCTGCGCAATCCAGCAGGAAATATACGCCATCTTCCCCATACATTGGCATCCTGTATTTATACCAGAAACCTAACTCCTGGGATGGCATATAGACAAACACGGGGGTGGCTGCGTTATATTCCCCTGTTGATTCTGGACGACAGGACAGGCTGTAATTCCCACTGTGAGCATAAGTATCGACTAATTGCCAGAAATCGTCTGAATCCCAGGTGAATCCATTCTCAAAATCATCGTTAAAACCAGCTTCACCTATTGGTAATGCCAGGATACGGGAAAAATCATAGTTCTGTTCTTGACAGTTCGTATCCATCTCCAGTCCGATGGACAAAACATCGCCAGAAGTTGCTTCCTGGGGAAGAAAAATTTTATTACTTAAACATACAGATTCACCGGGATCAAGCCATAGATAAATATCAAAAAACGGTGTTTCAAAATCGAGATCGGCAGAATCGGAGAAAAAGGTCAGGCTCAGTCCATTCGCTGGCATCAATCCCTGATTCTGGATTTCAAAGTCAAAACATATCTGGCTTCCCGGTAGAAATAACTGATCCAGAAAATTAAGGGAATTAAGGACAAGTTCCGGGGCTTTAACAAGGATCGGAACGATTCTGCTGGTTAAGGAGTTGCCGGAATTGATATCAATAATGCTTATCTGGAGATCAATCTCTGTGCCTGAAGGCAACTGCAGGGATTCAGATACAGGAAGTATATGAACATCCAGATCCGCGAGAGCAAGCTGGCTAAAAGGTTCAATACTTACAGGATTTTGACCTGTTCCGAGTATCATTATCTCGGCGGGGCAGGAGTATTCCACGTTGAAATCAATGGAGTCGGGAGTATAATTATACAGGACAGAGCCGATGGTGAGACTCTCGCCCTGAAGATAACCATCCTCCTGCAGGTTTCCGGTAATACTACCAATGAAGATGTTGTTCTGGAAATTACCCTCATCTATTGTAAGACACTCATATCCGTATTTATAGAAAACGATCTGCTGTTGCAGACAAGCAGCAGGCAAAATCACCTCTCCGTTGACATCGGTATAATCCCTGTATTCTCCGCAGGTTACCGTCATATTGGCCAGCCCTGAATCACCGCTACTGATATTGATTACTGCCAAACTGTCCTGCAGAAAGCATTCGGCAATAACCAGTGAGGGATTTGCCGTGTAAAGGTTAAAATAGGAATCACCCAGTGCATTCAGCTCGTATGCAATCCATTTATAGACCGAAGTCCCATAAAAATATGGTATGAAATCAATTTTCTGAATAGCATTAGCTTCCGCCAGCAGTGTTTCTTCTTCCCAGAACAGGTTGCGGAAATATTCTTTCTGAAAGAACTCGGAGAAACCAAAACCAGGAGCGGAGGGGGCACCCCAGCCATAACGGGAATTGCCAATATAAGCAAGTTGACCTTTCTCAGGAGTAATCAGCAGTTTTTCACCAATAGAGGGATAATCAAAAGCAGCGGACCAGCAACCAATGGAATAAAACAATCCGCCATATTCGTTTTCCAGCATATACAGATTGTCGGCTGTAATATGACCGGATTGTAATGTTATGGCATTGCGGCTGGCATGGCCTGTATGTTGTACGATATTCTGATTCAGGTTCAGCATCTCATAAACATTGTCCACATTGTTTTCTGCTCCGTAAAGAAGATTAATATCATAATAATCCGGGAAATAAGTATTATAAATAAACTGCTGGCAGATCTGACTCTGTGATCCCGGCCATAATTCCATGGACATCCCTCCGGCACGGTTATAATCATCACAGTATCCTTTTTCGTAATAGAGAAGCCGATTAATGTAGTCATCTACCTCTTCAGCAGAATTAGCGGGGATACGTGCCACAAATACTTCCGGGAAGAAATCTGTTTCGTCGTCATCCTCTCCGAACACATTATTCTCATTAGCATCCCAGTTACCGTTCAAGCATGAGTAATACATATCACAGGGTATATCATTCTCATCCGGGGAACCTCCATACGCACAGTCAAAGGCAAAGACCTTGCGATCAGGAATATAATTCACGTCAGCGCCAAGAGTAACGAAAGACACGCTTGTGTTGCTGTAATAATCTATGATACAGTTGCGGATTTTTTCCTGGATATCACTGCCCTGAAACTGGTTCTGAATTTCTTCCACGGTAATGTAATAGACAGCCAGTCCCTGTTGATAACGCCATTCCAGCAGAGGCTCATAATGTTCCAGAAATGACTCGGGGGTTATCAGCAGATAAACATTTTCAGCGCTGCTTCTGCTGTCTGCCAATCCCAGCTTGCCCCGGATTATCCGGGAAACATAACCATCGGGCAGAGAAATTCCCTGTTGTATTGGGAAAGTAACTACTTCAATCCTGAAACTCCGGGGAACTTCAAGTATTGAACCATGGGGATCATAACTGGCAGTATAAAAAGAAACAAAGCCGATATGGCAATCTCCCAACCATCCGGAACCAAGTTGAAAAAGGGGTTCCTCCGGATACCTTTTCGTTCCTGAGTAGATGAGGGGATCGGGCGGAATGAAACGGGGATCATTAACCTTGATCAGCGGAACTGCAGCCTGCGACGGGAACAGTGGCTTCTCCAGTGTGATATGCTCGGTCTGTGCAGGTATTATATTTATCGATCTTATGTCTTCATCTTCCGGAAGCAGAAAAAAAACTTTCGTAAGAGGTATTGCCGGTTTACCGGGTTCATCAGCAAACACTCCCGAATCACAGCCTATTACATTGTAATCCCCACGATCCTCTATAACTGGGATAATATTGTCATGATATATTGTGAGACCCGGTAAATTCATCCATAAAATCATCAAGGATGCAACCAATAGAAGTTTCATGAAGATATCCTCTCTTACAAGTACTCGCCTGAAAAATCCGGAAAACAGCATACTCTGTCAATTTAAAAAATCTTTGGGCATATCAACTTACTCAGCCTATAAGTTATTATACTAATCCCTCTACTATTCCATGCTCGATCTATAACTTATAGCAGTTATAACAAAACCCCTTTAAAAAACTTATTGAATTGGGTTCATCACACTGAGATACGATACAACTCTTTCCAGCCATGTTCTTAACCTATCTTGGTTCCCAGTGGAAGTGACCTTCCAAAAAAAAACGCCGCTGTGATCAACAACGGCGTTTTTTTTCGTGTCAAAACCAGATTCTGCTTCCTGATAATGAAATTTATTTCAGTAACAGCATTTTAGCGTTATGAATGTATTTATTTGCCTCAAGGCGATAGAAGTAAATTCCTGAAGGAAGTTCCTGTCCCTTCTGATCCGTGCCGTTCCAGATAAATGAGTGGTCTCCAGCTTCCAGATTATCCTCAAAGATTCTCATAATCAATTCCCCTCTCACATTATGGATATCCAGGACCACTCTCCCGGATTGTCTAAGATTGAATGCAATACAGGTTTGCGGATTGAAGGGATTGGGATAATTCCTTATCCGGGTAACAGGCATCATTAGCTGCTGTTCATCAACATCCGTGCCATTATAAGTGAATTCCACGGTGATTACGATGGATTCCCCTTCATTGTAGAAAGCGGAAACACCGGCAGTATAATCCTGTCCGTTCTCCAGGCCCTCAAAAATATAAGAAAGCTCAGATGTTATCTCCACCAGGTTTTCATCAAGATAAACATAGTACATGACTACATCTTCATTGGGTGCTTCCCAGGTCAACTCTGCCGTGGCGGGATCTATCTGAACGTTGAGCGGCGGCTCCATTCCCGGTCCCAGTTCGCCATTCAGAAGAATGTTCTGGGCGTAAATATCGCCATCATCCGAACGCCTGTCCTCCCATACGGCTATCCACTGCCAATTATGATAACGGTTCACTTCAGGATGAAGTTTTTCGGAAAGGAATGAGGACATTATCACCGTCTGCTGAGCCCAGATAAATTCGCCTTCACTATCCAGAAGCACGGCGTTTATCAAAGAAAACAGACTTTGATGTGCTTGTTCGTAAACGACTATGATTTCATTCTGAGAAGCTCTTACCCCGATCGGGAGAACATCCGTCGTAGAGATCTCAATAATTGTCTTTCCATTATTACCCCAGAGCCTGTTACCGGTGTTGTCGAATTTCTGACCATATATTCCCCGCTGATTCTGAGCAGCATCCATTTCATTCCAGAATACAAATATCTCATCAGTACTCGTCAAATAAGCGAGACCCGGATAAAATCTCTGCCTTCCTCCCTGGGTTGCCACTTCCACACCATCTTCGAGGAACATGTTCTGTCCCTCGCTGTTGACGTGCTGAACAAAGGCACTGGAAATCATATCCATATCCCTGTCATCATGCCAGGCAATATAAAATCCGTTACTGTTGTCATGAGCCAGAGCCATGATCTGAGTCCAGGCAGAGATCCCACCGGCATCGGTAATGATCGTAAAGTCTTCCCAGACCGCATTACCTTCACCATCGAATTTCTGAGCCAGGATATGCCTGGTGGGCGACCAGATAGGACCTGAATCTTCGAATAATTTCAGGATGATATTATCATCTTCAACACCGATCAATTGCGGCCAGGAATATGTGTTGGCACAACTCAGCGTGATACCGGTTTCACCCCAGAGTAATGTTCCGTCCGGTGATATCTTCTGCATAATAACCACATCATCCGATTGCCAGGCAACTACAACATTGTTTTCTGAAGTTATCGCAACTTTAGGAGAAACGTCAAAGGCAGGACTGTCACTCAATTGCAATCCGTCTTCCCCCCACACGAAAGCTCCCGCAGGTGAAATACGATAGGCAAAGATGTTATTGAAACCTTCATCCCTAATATCCTGAAAGACGAGAATGGCATGATTCTCCAGATCTACTTTCATGTCCCAGTCGGTCAACCAGGTCATGGAGGTGTTATCACTGATAAGTGCTCCATTATCCTGCCAGTAAATTTCCCCCAGGCGGTCAAACCGTTGCAATTTTACATCGTAATTGCCAGTTTCATTGGAGAACCAGCCTATATAAGTATCACCGCTTTGACTGGTGGCTACTTTAGGTAATGCCTGGGAACCCGGTAGAACGCAGACCGGAGTGTTACTGGACGGATCATTACTCCATACTGCCAGAAGCAGGCTGTTACCAAGTAAAAGCCCCAATAGAATTAACCATAATGTTGCTTTCATAATAGTCTCCTTTAGTTTTTCCTCTGTTTATCCTTGTATTCTTCCAAGGTCATGGAATTATTCCAGTAAAGATCAAAAATATCTGCCATTGCCAGAGCAAAATCAGCATGTTCAACCGACATGGCGGTGAACTGAGAACCTGGTTCACCTGCATGATAAAGGGTCATGACCACACACCTGCTGTCAAAGATAACCAGTTTCAGGGGGAGTTTTCGGGCAAGCCGAACTTCCTCTCCCTGATCCCGGAAATATTCTATCCTTTCAATAAAAGCAGCAGTTTCCTCTTCCACCTCGTAAATACAGCAGTGCCTGATTCCCTTGGTAAGACTTCTGGTCTCCGGTTCATTACGTGCCGGATTCATGGCATATGGCGGTTTATTGAATACCCTCACCATAGATTCTGCCTGCTGGATCAATGCGAAGACATGCTCGCGAATCGAGGTGGGAGTCCTCAACACCTTGATAAAATCAAGAGGATCGAGATTATTGATATTGTTTGAAAATACCTGGCTGAGAGATTCCGACAACTGCCGGGCTGTCTGTTTCTTCACATCCAGATTGGCAGCGAAATTATTCATGACCCTTTTCGGATCTACAGCTTCGTATTTCTTAATGCTGCCCAGAATCTCCACGCACATTCCCTTCTGGACAAGGTTAGACAGGATATCGTAAATCTGGGTACGATGAATCCTGGATGCCTTAGCCAATTCGGTAGCGGTAAAATACTTTTTTTTGAGAAGATTCAGATATACTCTGGCTTCCAGTTCACTTAACCCCAGATTAATCAGATCCCCGACTAAAGCATTCATCTTAATTCCTTATAGTTTCAGGAAGTTAGGGCACGTCGTCATCATGGAGACGACAATCTCCATACACATCAACCCTGTCAAGATTTTTTTACCTGAAATCTACAGATTAATTTCATAGGTCGTAATGATATGATTGACACATCATCCAGATTAAGTGAAAATGTTCAGGTACATCTGACGAGAATCTGACAGGGTTACGAAGTTGCGTTTTTTCCTCTTGTTCCAGATATTAACAGGCAGGAAAACACGTAAACAGCTCTATGTATGATGATTGCAGCGAGTAAGGAAATATATGCAGCAGGAAGGTTTTCAATTTGGAAAAGAAAAGAACATCAACCGGAAACGCCGGCTTTCTGCGGTAATGAAAAGATATGATTACAATATCCATCACCCAAGTTCATAATATCATATTTTCTGCACAGTTGCTGGTTCCCGCAAGCGTCCTGCCTTCCGGCAAGCAGGGTATTATCCAGATCATTGACAGACTCGGATATATTCAGATAGATACAATCTCGGTGATCAAACGGGCACACCATCATACCCTGTGGACGAGGAAAGAAGATTATTGCGCGCAACAGCTGCATGAACTTCAATCTCAGGACAGGCTTATCTTCGAATACTGGGGTCATGCCGCCTCCTATTTGCCAATGACGGATTACCGCTTTTATCTGCCCAGGATGAAGGCTTTTGCGGAAGGCAGATATTCCTGGGCGGAGCAGATAAGAAAAAAACACAGTGCCGTAATCAAATCTGTCTGGGAGAGAATAAAGTGCGAAGGACCCCTGAGTTCAAAGGATTTTGCAAATCCCGAGGACGCGGAGCGGGGTCCCTGGTGGGGCTGGAAGCCGGCAAAAACCGCTCTTGAATTGCTGTTCTGGCAGGGTGAGTTAATGGTTACAGAAAGAAAGAATTTTCAGAGGTACTATGATCTTACTGCCAGAGTACTTCCTGATTGGGTAGATAGAACTTATCCTCATGAGGAAGAAATGGGTCGTTTTCTCATCAGGAAGTCCATCGCTGCCAACGGGGTAGTAACAGCAAGTGATATAAAGGACTATCTTCCCGGTTCCGAAAAAAAAGTTATCTTTTCATGCCTAAATGCCATGCAGGAAGAAGAGGAGATTGTCCGCATTGGACTGAACCCGGGAAAAGAAAAAGAATATTTCACTTTTCCTCACCTTCTGGAGTCCTGCGAAAATAAAAGGTCTCGGGATAAATTGATCCATATTTTATCTCCTTTTGATAATCTTATCATACTCAGAAAAAGGACAGAGTCTCTTCTGGGTTTCAACTATGCCCTGGAATGCTACCTGCCTCCCCGGAAAAGGACATACGGTTATTTTGTCTTGCCCGTTCTATATGGCGATAAACTGGTTGCCCGGCTCGATGCCAAAGCTGATCGCAGGACCAGGATACTGGTGCTGAAAAAAGTCTTCTTGGAACCCGAGATGCTCGCAGCTGATACAGTTCTGCCTAAATTCGTGAACAAACTTGGGAAATTCGCCTTATTTAATGAATGTGATGAAATAATTATGGAAGATGTCATTCCTGCAAAATACAGAGGTCCCCTGGAAAATCTGCTGAAAGGTAATCTTTAAGTACAGCCAGAGTTGAGTATGCCATCCGAGATCAAGCTATTTCTCAGTTCTCAATAAAAAAATAAGCCCTGATTCCGTTGACAATCCTGTACTTTTATTAAGAAGTTGAGCAAATGGCTAGATAATCTTATCCTTTTACCATAACCCTGAACTCCGGTCGCTTTTTGTTCAGTTTCTATCAGGGCAATCCCTTCCAGTACAATGAAATAATATTCAAGGCATTTATAAACTGATTGACATAAGAAAAATAATAAAATTCTTTTTCCTTAATGAAAATTGGCAAAATTTATCTCCTATTAATTCTGATTATTGTTTTTATGAGGAATTCCTTACCTGCTGAAGAAAACCTCACTGATGTCAACAGGACAAAAGAGAGTTCTGAATTAACCGGGTTATTAGAATTAGGCGATTCCTATTTCCAGCAGAATGAACTTGATCTGGCCCTGTTATATTATGAGAAATATCTGAGCGAAATAGAAGAGAGCAATTTAAACGAATATCTATGCAATGTATACCGCAGAATTGGTAATATCCATTATAACAGGAGTAATGCTCTCCTTGCCCAGGAATTCTATCAGAAATCTCTGGATTCCGCTTTAAAACAGAGGGATGAAGAGGAACAGGCTCTTGCCCTGAGTGGCATTGGAAATTCCTACTGGTTACAGGGAGCGTATGAAAAAGCTGTGGCTGAGTATCTTGCTGCCCTGTTGATTTACGAGTCCCGCAATGACAAGGATCATATCGCCTATATTTATAACAATATCGGCACGATTAAGACTATCCTTTCCAAGACTGATGAAGCTCAGTCATACTATGAAAAGGCTTTGCATTTATACCAGGAAACCAAGAATCTTGAGGGTGAGGCAAGGGTGTATAACCGCCTGGGAGAGCTTAATCACAAACTGAAAAATTACCAGCAGGCGATAAAATATTATTATCGAGCTCAGGATCTATATAACAGGATCGATCCCTATTCGACCAATCCTAACCTGCTGAGTGCAATTGGTATTACCTTCATGGATATGGGTGATCGGGTAATGGCTGCAGAATATATAGAAAATTCCCTTCGTCTCTGCCGTCAACAGAATAACCGGTGGTGTCTGGCCAGAAATTTGATGCTGTTAGGTAAACTGGACCTTTATGAAAACAACCTGGAAAATGCCAGAATCAATCTGGAGGAAAGCATCCGACTGGCCAGGGAGATTGATGCCAAAGAACTCATTGTGTTCAGCGCTACCATCCTGGATAGTCTCTTTAACAGAGAACACGATTACCGTAAAGCTTACGAAAATTATAGACTCTATAAAACCCTTGATGATTCCCTCAAGAGTATAGAGAGAGAAAAGATAATTACCGAGTTAGAAATAGAATACAATGCGGAAAAGAGGGAAAGAGAAATAGAGATATATAAACTTGAAATTGAGAAGAACAATCTTACCAAATGGTTGCTCATCTGTCTTTTTCTACTGGCCATGATATTTATTTTCATCATATACTACCGTTATCGTCAGAAGAATAAAGCCAATATTATGCTGCGGCAACTCAGTGATGAACTGGAGTCGGAAGTACAGAAAAGAACTGCTCAACTGGAGAAAATCAACCATGAGCTCCAGAAGAGCGAAAGGGAATACCGTGAGTTAATTGCCAACCTAGAAGAGGGTTTTATTATTGTTGACAGAGAAGATGTCTTCACCTTTGTTAATCCCGCCGCTGCCAGGATTTTCGGATATCCCGTGGAGTACCTTATGGGAAAGAGCATAGCAGATTTCACAGATCCTCAGGAAGCGGCCAGGGTCATTTCTTTTACCGAGCTCAGGAGAAAAGGCATTTCCTCCCGTTATGAAACATTCATTACTGATAAGAACGGCATCACCAGATACATCCAGGTCAGTGCCACGCCATTGTTCAATAATGGAGATTTTCAGGGAACATCGGCACTATTTATTGATATAACAGAAAGAAAGAATCAGGAAAAGAAAATAAAATCTTCCCTGGAAGAAAAGGAGATTCTTCTTAAGGAAATTCATCATCGGGTCAAAAACAACATGCAGATAATATCAAGTATGCTTAAATTGCAATCCCGCTATACCAAGGACAAGAAAACACTGGAGATGTTCCAGGAATCTTTCAACCGGGTTAAATCAATGTCAATTATCCATGAAAAACTTTACCTTTCCACCAACCTCAAGAAAATCGATTTCACAGATTATATACGATCCCTTGTCCGATTTCTTTATAATACCTATATTCAGAAAGGTGACCATTTTTCTCTTTACTTCGATATATCTGATATTTTTCTCGATCTGAACAAGGCAATTCCCTGTGGTCTGATAGTTAACGAACTGGTATCCAACTCTCTTAAACATGCTTTCAAGGGCAAGCAGGAAGGCAAAATAACCATTAGCCTGAAAGGTGATACCAAAGAAAACTATACTCTCATTGTGGCTGACAATGGCTGCGGTTTTCCTGCCGATATAGATTATCAGAATACATCTACCCTGGGTCTGCAGATTGTTAACACTCTTGTCAAACAGATACACGGCAATATAGAAATGTCCTCGAAAAATGGTACTCAATTCAGGATCAAATTCAGTGAAAACTCCGGGTGATCAGTTAATATAATGATTGTTGACATCTAGATAGATGCGATCTGACTGGTAAGGATAGATAATGATAAGAATAGAAATTCCAGGGAAAAAATCTCTTCAGCTGGAGTACCTGCTGCTTGATTTTAATGGGACCATTGCCCTGGACGGTAAACTGAGATCCGGTGTCGCCGAGAACATCACCACTCTCAGCAGGTCACTCCAGATCCATGTTGTCACTGCCGACACCTTTGGTAACGCCCTCCGGCAACTTGAGAGGCTGCCGGTTACATGCAAGGTAATACCTCCGTATCATGAGGCAAAGAATAAACTGACTTATTTAAAAAAGTTGGGAAAGGATAGGTCAATCGCACTCGGGAACGGGGCCAATGATTTTCTTATGCTGAAAAATGCTGCTCTGGCAATAGCAGTAATGCAGGAGGAAGGAGCAAGCAGTACCGCAATAGTCAATGCAGATATTGTCATGAAAGATATAAATGAAGCCCTGAAGCTTCTGTTTAATGAACAGCGGCTCATTGCCACACTACGAGAATGAATATTCCTCGCCGTTCAAAATGTAAAGAAAACTTGTCTTTATTAATAGTGGTATTTTTTACCTGCCAAAATAGTAAATGCACGATATAGTTGTTCTATCAGAATAAGCCTGATCATCTGATGAGTAAAGGTAAGTCTGGAAAAACTAAGTTCCCTATCGCATCTCTTTTTTATATCTTCTGCTAATCCGTATATTCCTCCGATAAAAAAGGATACACCTTTCTTACCTTTCAGTTGGTTAAGTAACTCAGCAAATTCTAGCGATCCCATTTCTCGCCCATTTTCATCCAGGGCAATATTGAAATCCTCCCCTGTCATATGATCATTCAACCGAAGTGCTTCTTTTTTCATTATTTCAGAAGGAATGCTGTTTTTCTTGATACTTATATCAGGAGCGATTATCCAGTTGATATCACTCCAGGGCGCAATCCGTTTCTGGTATTCGGCAATACCTTTCTTGATGAACTCCTGACGGGTTTTACCAAGGCAGATAATTTTAATTTTATACAAGATTCTCTGATTCCTTTTTCTCAGGAAGAAATTATTCCTAAAGCCACAGAAAGGAATTTTGTTTCAGCCTCATCAGCCCGTGAGGTTATCAAAATGGGCACTCTTGCTCCCATCGCCACATGTGCCATCCGGTAATGGCAGTAATAGGTAAGTGCCTTGCCGAAGATATTTCCGGATTCAATATTGGGAACAATTAATACATCAGCATTACCGGCTACGGGAGAATCTATTCCCTTCAATTGGGCAGCTTCTCTGTTCACGGCATTGTCAAAGGCAAGGGGACCATCAATCACGCAGCCAACAATCTGTTTACGCAGACTCATCTGGGTAATGAGGGCAGCATCCACTGTTGATTGTATCTTGGGATTCACTTTCTCGGAATGTGTTAACAGTGCTACGCGGGGACAGGGATTGCCCAGGCTATGGGCGACCTTGATGCAGTTATTAATGATGGATACTTTTTGATTAAGATCAGGAAGTGGAACAAAACCACCGTCCCCCATCAATATTATTTTCTCCTCTGTCTCATAGGCAAGCACATCACTCATGATCTCACCGGTTCTCAGGCCTCTTTCCCTATCAAGAACAGCCTTCAGCAGGGAAGAAGTTTCACATTTTCCTTTCATGATTATATCTGCCTGCCCTTCCCGGACAAGATCTACAGCTTTCACCGCTCCAGCTTCCAGGTCAGTCCCAGTATCGTAGATCTTAAAAGCATCCGTCATCCCGGGATAATTTTTTCGAAGAAAATTTTCTATTTCCTTCTGATCGCCGGTAAGGAGGGCATTGGCCAGATTTTCTTTCTTGATCATAACAGCAGCTTCCAGGACCGAGGAAGTGTGGGCAGCAGCAATAACAATTGTCTTGTTGGGTAATTTCTTTACCCGAGCTACAAGTTCCCCGAAATTTTTTATCATCAAGCCTCCCATTTTTTTGTTCCTTTGAAATCATTTCCTTATCTGGTCAAGTATTTTATCATACTTCTTGTGGATGGGAATTTTGTCATATTAACACCACTTCTTAAATTACTTGACATCTTAGTTACATCCTTCTCTGTTGACAATTGTTTTTAGAGAAATATATGACAGTAAAAAAACGGTGGCATTTTTCTATAATTACAACTAATTCCACCAGGCCAGTGCAGTTCACAATTCCTCAGAGGCTTGGTATTGCTATTGCTGCATTCATAATTGCTCTACTGGTTTTTTTAACAGCATCAGTCATTTACATCTTTTATAATCAATATAAAATTTCTGAAGCTAAAGATATCATGGCAGAAAATTTCCTTCTGCGAACAAAAGTAAGCAATCTTTCCAGCGAAATAGATTCAATTCTGACCAAACTGAGATTAATGGAAGAATGGGAAGATGAAATCCGTACGGAAAAAAATTTTAAATCCATCAATAAAGAGATCAGGGAGCTCGGTGTGGGTGGTTATCCGCAGGTTGATACAAGCTTCAGCTCCTTTGATAAAAATCTTAACCTCCAGTATAATCTGGTGTTAAGCAAAATAAATCATCTGAAAAATAAAATCGTCTTTGATTTCGAAACCCACCAGGAATTACTTGATAATGTCAAACTAAAGGAACTGCTTTACCAGAACACACCTTCCATATATCCAACTTATGGCAGAATTTCTGATGGTTTCGGCTGGAGGATACATCCCATTACTAAAAAAAGGTCCTTTCATTACGGTCTTGATTTCGGCAATAAGATAGGGACTTCAATCTACGCCACTGCAGATGGAGTGGTGAAGGAAATCGGTTCCAAGAATAATATAGGCAAGTATCTGGTCCTCTCTCACAAATTCGGCTATCAAACAGTTTATGCTCATCTCCATAAAACCCTTGTAAAAAAGGGTGATCCCGTCAGAAGAGGAGAAATCATTGCCTTGATGGGGAACACGGGAAGATCAACCGGTGCTCACCTTCACTACGAAGTTCTGCGTTACAACAAGCATCGTAACCCCTACCATTATCTAAACAAATTGGAAGACGACATCATCCTCACGAAAGACTAAAACCAAAGCTCATACCATCTTATTAAATGAATTGTTGACTTTTAGTTGAATTGAGTAAATAATGATAATCGGATAAGCAATGGCTGCGGAAATCAAGTTCGAGAAAGCAATAAAAAGATTGGAGGAAATAGTACAGCAGCTGGAAACAGGCATAGAGGAACTGGATACAGTGATAAAGCTGTTTGAAGAAGGTTCCCGGCTGGTGGATTTCTGTAAGAAGAAACTCAGTGAAGTTGAGAACAGGATCGATATTCTTACCAGTAATACAACCAAGGACTCTAAACCGCGAGAGGACTGTAATGAGCAGTAATAAGATGTTACTCAAGAAGGATCTGAAAGAGAAAAGGGAGCTCGTTAATATTGAAGTTGACCGCTTTTTGCCCAGAAAAGATGAGTATCCGAAACAGATTCACAAGGCTATCCGGCACACTCTGTTTGCCGGTGGTAAAAGACTTAGGCCCTATCTGCTTATTAACACCTATCTCCTGTTCGATAGCAACATAAAGAAAACCCTGCTCATTGCCGGGGCTATCGAAATGCTGCACAGTTATACCCTTATCCACGATGACCTGCCGGAAATTGACAACGATGATTTCCGCAGAGGCAAAAAATCCTGTCACGTAGTATTTGGACCCGATATAGCACTTCTTGCCGGAGATGCCCTTCTTGTATATGCTTTTGATACTATCAACGCCAGTAATCTGGATGAGAGAATTAGATTGCAGATGATCAAAGAAATGTCTGTCGAGATGGGTCACAGCGGTCTGATAGCCGGTCAGATGGTCGATATCCTTAGCGAAGGCAAAAAAGTCGACACCAAGACGCTCGAATACATTCATCATAACAAAACCGCCCGTTTAATAAATCTTTCCATAAGATTCGGCTGCTATCTGGCTGACGCTCCCGAAGAGGATATAAAGACTCTGGAAAAATTCGGTTCAAAACTGGGACTTGCCTTTCAAATAACCGATGATATCCTGGATATTGAAGGCGACATGGAGAGTATGGGTAAATCAGTAGGTAAAGACAGGAAGGTAAAGAAAGTTACTTATCCGGCAATTCACGGACTGGAAGAATCAAGAAAAACAGCTGAGAAACTCATCAGCGAGGCCAAGGATATCCTCAAACCCTATGGTGAGAAAGCTGAACTCCTGCAAATGCTCTGCGACTTTATTCTAACCAGGAAATTCTGACCCATAATATCCCATAATAATAAAAAAGAATATCCTGATAAAACAGCCAGTATAATGTCTCGTGAAAAAATAACCTTTGGGATTTTCATCAGTATGCCGAACTCCAGGGAGATGTCATCCTGTTGCTGTTCTTATGTGATGAGGTTCGGTCCTCTTAACGAATTTCGCCAGGTAAAATTCCCCTCAATTCAGGTTCCCGGTTTTCATATTCCACAGCAACAACAAATTTCATATTAGCTATTAAGGAGACTGTATGATAAAAGTAAAAATTAAAAAGCTGAACTCAAGGGCATTAATACCTGAACGGATGACCAGCAATGCTGCCGGTTACGATATTTACTCGGCCAATAGCGCAGACATCTCTCTGAAACCGGGAACACTTGAACTTGTCCCAACCGGAATAGCCCTTTCCTTACCAGCCGGATACGAAGCCCAGATAAGACCTCGCAGCGGAATGGCAATAGACCACCAGCTGGGTATCCTGAATTCTCCAGGCACAATAGATTCTGATTACCGGGGAGAGGTAAAGATCATCCTTTTCAATTTCAGCAAAGATGAATATGTCCTGAAACCAGGAACCAGAATAGCTCAGATGGTAATAAACCATCATGAAACTGCAGATTTCATTGAGGTAAAGGATCTGGATAAAACCAGACGCGGCAATGGTGGCTTTGGTCATACCAGCAGCTGATCGATGAAAAAGCTGATTCCAGTTTTACTGCCCTTCGGGCAAAAGATTTACCAGACATCCAGCAGTGGTGTATCTTCGGATGCTGCTGGACTTGTGGAATGGGTGCTGAAAGAAAACAGGGATAAGACAAAAAAAACACTTGATCTGGGCAGTGGTAACGGGATCATTGCAATAATGCTGAAATATTACCGTCCCCGATGGACATGTCTGGGACTGGAAATACAGCAGGAACTTGTCGAACTGGCAAGGACAAACGCAGCATTATGCGGTTTACAGATCGAATTTCTCCAGGGTGACCTGAAAGAAGCTGACTTTACTGGCGGTGGTTTTGACCTGATCGTATCCAATCCGCCCTACCACTCTCTGGGAAAACACAGGCTCAGTCCAGACCGAGAAAGAACCATAGCTCGCCATGAACTGTATTGCCAGCAAATGGACATCCTTAATTTTTTGCAGCAGCAGCTGAAGCCAGCCGGAAAAGCTTATTTGAGTTACCCCGCAGACAGGGTTCAGGAAATTGAAAAAAACATAAAAAACATTGACCTAAAAATCAACGGAAAATTTATTTTAGCCGGCAAAAACAGGATTGGCATTGTTTTAAAAAAGGTGTGAGCCAGATAATAAAATTGAAATCAGGCACCAACAAAAATGTTACGGATAGAAAAATTTAATCTGAACATCAAGAAAGAGCTTCTTCTCAGTATTGACGAACTGATGCTGGAAAGTGGCAGAAAGATAAATATCATCGCCAATAATAATAATGGCAAAAGCATTTTTTTAAAAACAATACACGGTGATTTCAAAAAGTATGATGGTAATATTTCCATCACTGAAAAATCACCTGCCATATTCAAAAAACGCAAGAAATCCATACTACTGGAAACCGTTCCCCATCTTCTTCCCGAAGAAACTGTCTGGAACAATCTTATTTTGCCTTTTCGCAACCTGACTCTAAGACAGAAACAGAAAATCACCGATCTGTGCCGCACAGCCGAGCTCAACGAAAAAATAGATCACAAGGTCAGGTATGTTTCCTATTCCGAGCAGAAATTCCTGGAACTTATCCGCGCGGTTGTGCAATTACCCTACCTGTTGCTGCTAGATGACTTCGACATCTATTTCGACCGCATGAACGCACAGAAAGCAGGAATTATTTGTGATTATGCCGTTAATAATGGTACAACCATAATAGCTGCCACAAAGAAGAAAATTGATGATTTTGACCTTTATTACCGCATTCATTTGAAAAAGCTGCTACAAGTGTGAAAACATCAATTATCTTTCAGATTATGATTATCCTTGTCCTCTTTATAATCTGGAATTCAATTCACCTTGGTTACAGATACCAGAAAGAAGTTTATTATGCAGAGCGCGGGATCTTGCCCATGACTCTTATTTTGAGCAATCAGGAGAAGATAGACTCACTGGCATCGATTCTATCCAATTTTCCCTTCATTGAGTCGATCATCACAGAATCAGACAATGCCCTCATCTCCAAGCTGATCGAAATTTACGATCTGGAATACGCCAGGGAAATTCTGGAAAGCTATCACCTGCCAGGGGTAATCACACTTTATTTCAATGGCAATCTATTTGATAACGATCAGAAGATCCTTCTCGAAAATAGCATTCTGAAGCTATACTCAGGGATTATTATCAATTTCAATGAAGAGCACTGGACCATAACCCAGCACAAGATAGAACTTCTGGATAAATTATACCTGTATGCGAATGTCTTCTATGTTGTTCTTTTCCTCTTCATCACTATATTCCTCCGTATTCACTTTGAATACAAGAAAGATGAATACTGGAGGATTTACAAACTTTCAGGAGGACAGATTAATTTACGCAAAAGGTCTTATGCCATCGATTCTTCGCTGATTCTATTTATTCCCTATCTGGTGGCACTGCTGTTATTTTTTCTGGCTTTCTATCTTAAATACTTGCCATTTTTTCCTGAAATCCGCTTACTGGGAGCTGAATTTGTCACTCTACTCCTGAGCACGGTAGTCTCAGGTCTGATCGTAGGATATAGAATAAGATGAAAAAATATATTCCTAATTTCTTAACCATATTCCGCATGGTCCTGGTGCCGGTTTTCATCTGGCTGACCTTTATCAGCAGGGGAAACACCGCCATGTTATGGGCAACCTTTATTTTTATCGCAGCCAGCATAACAGACTATTATGATGGCTTATTAGCCAGAAAGTATCATGTTATCAGCGATTTTGGGAAGATCATGGATCCTCTGGCCGACAAACTGCTAGTAATAGCAGCGATCCTGGTTCTGGCTCTCAAATTGAATTATATCAGTAGAATCGCTGTCTACATAATAATATTTCGAGAGGTTGTAGTATCTATCCTGAGAGAAATATTTGCTGCCCGTCAGATATTCATACCCGCCAACATCTGGGGCAAGATAAAAACAGTGATGCAGATGTTCGGAATAACGCTGGCTCTAATTCTAAATTCCCTCATCATCATCTTCCCCGATCTTGATGGATTCCGCCTATATATTATAAGGGGAATCAATATATTTTTCTGGACCATTGTCTTCTTCACCATATTTTCCGGTCTGATCTACTTTGTCTCACTGCTGAGGAAAAAGTTTTGAGAAAAGTCCTATTTATCATGATATTTGGCTCGCTGCTCTTCTCCTGCGGGGAGAGAGACAAGGAAAGAAAAACCGGAACCGCGTCCCGTCTGCCGATGGCTTGGGGTCATCCCCAGACAGTCTATGTATTTGTCGATGATAACATCTGGACATATGCTGAAAGACCACTGCGAGAATCTCTGGAACGATTCTATTTTACAACTGAGAACGAAAATTATTTCGAGATAAAGAAAGCTGAATATAATAACCTTGAGCAGTTTTACCGTTTCAACAACCTTATTTTCTACGCGGATTATGCTTCAACCGGGAAAGTATCAGAATATGTCCGGGGTATTCTCGGTGATGAAATTGCCGGGAAGATTGGAGAAGAAAAAGTGGGGATTTATCCCAGGAATAATCTCTGGGCTAATGATCAACTGGTTGTCTTCATCCTGGGAAATAATGAAGAGAATCT